>JBHGAU010000008.1:0-62470 GCA_041946675.1 Methanotrichaceae archaeon
TCCACTGATCTACTCCGATAATCCATCGCTAGCTAGATACGAATGCTCTTCATCATATTCTTTCCATACCTGCATTCAAGATCTACTCGGAGCAATATTGTAAAGATATAGAATCCAGGGAATGCAGCTATATCCCCGCTGTGGGTTAAACTCAATAAGGAAAAGCCTATTCTACTTTCGATGAAAGAACGGGTGATCCTTTCAATTATCCTCATAGCGTTCGTTCTGCTTATCGGCGCAGATGCTCAGGAGGATCACGGCCAGATCATTGTATCCTCAGTATCAGGGGTTTTAGAAATCGGTCGCCCGGCAACCATAGCGATCGAGCTAAAGAACAATGCCTCCGGCGAGCAATCGCTCAGCATTTTTGGAGATAAAGAGACATGTCTTGAAGTGATGGCCGAACTGCATAGCAGTGATGACAGGATTCATGTTCTTTCTTCACCTCAAACAGCAGGCTCGCTTGCCCCAGGAGAGAGCAGATCTGTAGAGTTTGTAGCCAGTACGGATCAGGGCATGGACACCGGCATCTATCCAATGGATCTTATCCTGAGCTACAGCAAGCTATCAGGGATCAAAGCCTCTGGAGATATACCTGATATTCTCTTCAATTACGAAAACATAAAAGAGGCTCTGCCTCTTGAGCTAAAGGTGAGACTTGGACCGAAGCTCAGCTTGGAGGTTGGCGACGTTGCAACTCCAGGTGTTGAGGCCGACCTTGCTATTCGTTTTATGAACCACGGGGATGAGTCGATTAGCGATCTTCAAATACAGCTATTGCCGCAAGATCCCTTCATGCCCGCTCCAGAAAAAATCAATCTGGGCAACATCGATCCTGGAAGCTCTGCGTCCGCGAGGTTTAGAATCCTTACAGCTAATCAGACAGCCAGCGGGTATTATGCGCTTCCCTCTAATATCAGCTATAAACGCGGCCAGTCAGTCCGCAGCGATGAGCTTTCTGCAATTGTTAAGGTCGAAGAAAGATCCTGGAGCAATATCATAGCTATGCCTATAGTAATTGCTTTTCTCATAGTGGCAGCTTATCTGGTAATAAAAACCAGAACTGGAAGAAAACGGCTAAGAAGGCGATTATGACAATGACCCTGCTACCAAAGCCTAAAGTTGTATCGGAATGGTTCCATTTTGATATAGGCTCTTATAACCTCGATCAGATGGCTGTTAACCGCTCAAAGCGCTCCTGTGCCTTCTCCATTATCTCAGCCTCGCCGGGTATCACGCCATTTCGCATCAGCACTTTGCCGTTAACTATGGTCGTATCCACGCCGCCTGCGATGCTGTAGACGAGGTGAGAGATAATATTGCTCTGCGGGCAGAACCACGGCTTATGCAGATCGACCAGGGCCAAATCTGCGAGTGCTCCCTCGCGCAGACCCATATCCAGGCGAAATGCCCTGTATGCATTCTCTGTGGCGATCTTCCATATCTGCTCAGCAGAGAATGCCGCCGGATTATGATAGGCATTCTTTTGTACTATTGCTGTAACCTTCATCACCTCAAATAGGCTGAGGTTATTGTTGCTGGCAGGACCATCCGTGCCCAGGCAGACATTGATGTTAGCCTTCAGGAGGGAGTTGAGGGGCGCTATGCCGGAGCTGAGCTTCAGATTGCTTATAGTGCAATCCACAACATTCACATTTCTGTCCGCGAGCAATTGAGCTTCTTCCTCAGACAGCCAGACACAATGTACCGCCAAAAAGCGCTCATTGAGCATACCCAGGCTATCCAGGTACTCCACGGGGCTCAAGCCATGGCTTAGAATGAAATCATCCACCTCCTCGCGCGTCTCGGAGACATGCATATGAATCATCGTCCCATATTTGTCCGCCAGATCTTTGGCTTTAAGAAGTGTCTCCTCTGAGCAGGTATAAGCGGCATGAGGGCCAACCGCAGGATGGATGAGATCATCGCCTTTCCACCTTCGCAAAAAGGGTTCTACGTCCTTAAGAAGGTCCGGTCGAGCATCGAGCATTACTCCTGAGATAAAAGCCCGAAGGCCCATCTCCCTGGTGGCCTGAGCGGTCTCATCCATGAAATAATACATATCGTTATAAGCGGTTATGCCGAAACGGATCTGCTCGAGGCATCCCAGCTTTGCCCCCCAGTAAATATCATCCGCAGTCATCTTGGCTTCCAGAGGCCAGATCTTATCCCGCAGCCATGGAATAAGCTCCATGTCATCGGCATAGCCCCGCAGCAGAGTCATAGCAAGATGCGTGTGGCCGTTGATTAGGCCAGGGATCGCTAATTTCCCTCCAGCGTTAATGATCTCCTCATCCTTATCCTTGAGATCGCGGCCGATCTTCACAATCCGGCTATCCTCTATGAGAATATCGCGGCCTGCCACCAGCTGGCCAGAACGAAGAATAGAGACATCCTTGATGATCATAATCGCAAGAGGGCAAAGATATATTAAAATTATCCTGATGATCTCCGGTGATAACGAGGTGATCGTCAGGCTTAAAAGGCCCGGGCGAGAACAGGTTTTATGAGCTGAGGTAGCCAAGCGGCCTACGGCGCTGGTCTTGAGTTCAAGGCAGAAAGCTAAAGATAAGAAAACCAGTGGTGCATCGCACCTCGTGAGTTCAAATCTCACCCTCAGCGCTTATTATAACTGGCTTTTATCCTTTCTGTGGCTTTTTTTGAAGATCAATTAACATATCTAGTCATTTCTCTTAACGATTTTATCGGAATGATGAAAACATGCCATTTCCTGCAAAAAGCTTTTAAACGAGAAAAGTCTCATAGGGATCAGGATAGAGGGAGAACTGTGGTTTGTGAGCATAATAGTTGCGGCAGTACTGAGAAGGTATGGCTGCCTTACTTCTATGACGGCAGAGAGCGTGGTCTAAAGCCTCATCCATATTGCATGGAATGTGGGCTTATCAAAAACCTGTCTTCCGATAGGCCGCATGCTATAGGATATTATATGAATTTGCTATCAGAGCTTGGCAAACTCTATAAAATCGCCCAGGTACAAGTGCGCCTAGTAACACAGGAATTTGATAATCAAGGATTGGACGATCCATACGGCATAGACAGACAGCAGCAGGAAATGCTCTTCATAAAGATCGTCAAAAAATATATAAATGTGCCAGAGAATACTTTGATTGAGCTTTTGCAGATATGAGATCGTTCAATGTATTTATAATATTTTGAGAAAAAAGGTTAAATATCTCTCAAACTAAAAGTTGCCTGATGCTGTTCTTTGCTCATCTTGGTTTGACTCTTGCCGCTGCCAGTTTCTTTAAGAGGTCAAATCTGACATTTGTGGCAATAGGCTCACTCCTCCCAGACATTATAGATAAACCCCTGGGTGAGATTGTCTTTGGGACGCCTGCTATGGGCAGAATATTCGCACATACTCTTCTATTCCTAATGCTCCTTGCTATTCTTGCCGCATATACTCGAGATATAAGGCTTATTTCGCTTTCAGGCGGAGTTCTATCTCATTTTGTCCTGGATTTTATGTGGAACTCACCCGCGATTCTCCTCTGGCCTCTTCTGGGCGGCTTTCCTGTTGCTGAACACCTTGATCCCCTGAGCTATATTGGGATGCTACTGACGGGCTTGAGAAATCCTGTAATATTTATTCCAGAATGCCTTGGCTTTGTGTACCTTCTTTACTTTATCTACCAGCGGAGATTCCTAATTCCTATCTGGGGAAACGAAGCAATGGTTCAAATCAATGGAAAACTGGGGAGTATGAAGAATATCTTGAAGAGGATCTATGGATGAATCCAAACGAACTAATATAGGCAGAAGAATTGACATCATATCCAATTTTTTCCAACCAGTCTCTCCCTGATAAGAATTTATGTTAAGATACTTTTATATGGAATTACCAGCCTTAACATAACTACTTACCATCAATATAGTATATGATCGGGTGGCAAATGGAATGAGGGAGAGGAGAAGCAGGGACAGGATAATCCTTGAGATTTTGAGCATTTGCGTCGACGGCGAAAATATAACCAGAATCGTCTATAGAGCAAATACGAATTTTACCACAGTCAAATCCTATATGGATCTTTTAATTAAAAACGGCCTTATAGAAACTATACATGGAACTCCGACGTTATACAAGACCACGCAGAAGGGCATTAACGTGAGGAATAGGCTAAAGAAATTGAGGGAAGAGCTTGTGGAAATAGATAATCAAAAGACGAACTGGAGTAAGTAAATTAAAAATTGTTTAAGGCATAGAATTACCATGCCTTCTTCCCATCAGGCTCCAAAAACTGGGCATTCTTTTGGGTCTTATAGCATGTACAGTCGAACACGCCCTTAGCGCTTGCGCCGAAGCCTTTCTTGGCATAAGCAGGCATCGTGTCCCAGCCATTGTAGCAGCATGATAGCCATTCAGCTGCCTCCCGGGTGTCCTTGTAATTGAACTCGTGAGACATCTTCTTGGATAACGTATAAGTGCCAAGGTAATCCTCGTCTATTAGCGTATTTATATTATCATTATGGTTCTTGCTCTTCTGGTCAATGATATTATCTTCCTCAAGAGCCCCGATATGGCCTTTGCCTGTAAAAGTAGCATCCACATTCAGCTTTGTAATGCCTTTCTGTTCCAATGAATAATCCCAGGTGGGATCTATACTATCGCCACTCTCTACAGCCTTCCAGTTAAGGTTGGCTGATAGATCTTTGCTGAGCGTGCTTGCAGAATCGAAGAGCGCATTCATAGATACGCCTGAGCCATAGTTTTTAACGCACGTTTCTTCCTTTCCAAGGGCTGTGATAGGACCTGACCTGAAGCTGTTTCCAAGATTGAAAGCCTTTTCACCATAGGCCAGATCTACAGTCTCTTTGAATGATATATTTCTCTCGCTTATGGAGATGTATTCCCCGCTGGTATCGGTATTAGCCCCATTCAGGGCAGTGGTCGTGGATTCAACGTTATAGCTGCCGGACCCATAGCTACGTTGATTTAATGCAAGAACTCCGCCTGTAGATCCAGTGGGAACTGCAATAGGTGTAGTAGTTATATTTTGATATGAGCTGAAGAACCCTTCTCCTGTGACCTTTTGATCCATTTTGTATATAAATTGGGTAGAGGTTGTCGTTAAACCTCCTGTAGTCCCAATTAAAACGGCTGTTAAGAGAAAAGTGGCTATAACCTTATAATGCAATTTGTTTTCCCTCCTACCCTCGATGGTATCTCTAAAGCTTTCTCGCCTAAATTCAGAAGTAGTTTTTTTCCTGTGTATTAAAGGATTGCGGGAAGTCATATAAGAATGTAGAATAAGTATTTGAAATCAGAAGGAAATGTTATTTATAAATTTGATATAATAAATACAATTAGTAACTATATCGCTCATAGTATTATTTTTATCAATATTTATGCTATATCCAATCTTCGCTGCTGGCAACTATCCGAGAGTATGACATCTGGTGATGCAGGACTTATTCGAATACCAGCTTGAACATATGTTATCAGTAGGATACTCGAATATATGCAATTCTTCAAGGGAGTCGAAGATCGAGCAGCTTTAGGCTGTAAAAGAGTTTATTGAATTCAATTACCTCGCGATATGATCATGCGCGCTTAGGGCTTTTCTCTTGATACGCCGTTACCACTTGATCCCAGACTTGAAAAAACCGGGGCAGTTATGGTTTATGGTTTCTTTAAGGGAAGCCATAATGTCCTCTACAAATTCATAGGAGGGTCCAGACTTTGGGGAAATCTATTTATACTCTTTAGTAAGATTAGGTCTGTAATAAGCTGGTAGGTGGGAAATCAAGTTGTTATCATCTATGCTGAGCACACTGTCAAGCACTATGAGCACGACGAGCTCAATCACAAGCACTATTGCTGCCAGCAATATCTTAAGCACTACAAGCACATTAAGCACTACTAGTGCATTAAGCACAACATCTGCTATTGTAAGCGCATTCTCTCTAACCGGTGTATCAGATATCAGCATCATTACTGTTATCTGTCTAATAGCGCTGCTGAGTGCTTCTGAGATACTCTCGGCCTCAAAGCTTTGGAATAAGCGTCTATCAACGTTATTAAATTTGGCGATCCTTCCTATGGTGCTTACATTCTTCGCGATAGTAACTTTCAGAGTAGTTGAAGTAATCAACTCTTAAATTTATAATTTCGTTTAATATGTTTTATAGATATCGTGTTTCAACAGAAGCTATGATCTACGTACGCTTAAATTAAAATCGATCTTTTTGGGCAATCTTTTTGATATAATAGCCATTAAAATGAATAAAAGCATTGATGATATAATTATATAAATAATAATGCTGGAATATATAGGTGTCACCAGAAATAGGGATATATTTGTAATCCCGTGTGCAAGGGCAATTATCGGCAGGCTCTTTGTCAGCCAGAAGAGCAAGCCGAAGATAACCCCTGCAAATGAAACATAAAGAAGCTCCAGAGGAAGATGATAGCCGCTGTGCATGAAACCGAAGAGAATGCTTGTGGCAAGAAGGCCTGTTATGGGACCCAGTCTCTCCTCCATAACCGTCTGAAGCGCAGATCTGAAGACAAACTCCTCCACCAATCCCACAAATAATATCATTGTCAAAGAAAGCAAGAGGATGCTTTTGATGCTGGAATTTGGTACAAGAACCCCTGGATGCAATACCTGATATTCACCCCAGCCTATTGCTATCCCCACTGCGATCGAAAGCGGCAGAAATAGCCAGAAGCCTCTGGTTGTGAGCCCTATTTCAGAGCTTTTAAACATCTTCTCTTTTATTATAAAATAAATGGGAATGAACATTGGGGCATAAACGAATGAATAGGAATAAAGGGTTAGGGTAAAAAAAACAGGCATTGCTATATTGAGAAGCCTAAACAGCGGCAAAAGCATGAGTGCGGGATAAATCCGATTTTCTATATATATCGATGATAGTATTAGCATTGTCAGGTTCAGGGCATGGACTATCAACGCTGATCTCGTATCTCCGAAGAATATCAGGCCCTCAGCCAAAATAACAAGGAATACAGGTATAATCAGGTCCAAGCTGTATTTATTAAGGCTCTCAAGCTTCAACATCAAATCCTATGAAGTACACTCGTACGAAAAATAAATAGGTTGCCCTAGGCAATAACTGGAGAGTATTTTATAAGGTACGTAACTGAGTATTAGCATTAGTTTAGTTAAAACTCCAGAAAGCCATAAATACTTTCCTGAGCCCTCATGGGCTCATGAAATATTACATATTGTTATCCTTGCTGATTGTCGTTTCTTTAGCAATCCCCTCTATTGCAGCAACGCAGAATCAAACATCGGGAGTTCAGCCAATAGGAAGCTTTTTGCTGAATGGATCGAATCTTATCAAGGCCCCTGAAGTTAGCCTCATAACGCCAGGATTTTATTGGACCTATCCATACATTAATTATCCAATATATTCTGAAGGCCAAAGGATATCAGGTTATATCCTAGGCACGAATCAACAGGCCGGGACTAATGTGAGGTTATGTGCTTCAGACTTCAATTTATCGAAATTCCTAAACGGATCTGCTGAAAAAATTGCAAATGGGAATTGCGATACACAGCCGATCAAATTAAACGATACTGGCGATGGCATCTTTGCACTGGAGGGTCAAAAGAGCGGCACATATATGCTTCTGGGAAAAGATGAGCTCAATTCCACCATTCTCTCTATGATGCCTCTGATTATCACAGCGCAGGATATATCCGTCAATTCTTCGGCAAAGATGGTTGCCGGAGGGATATTGAAGGCAGCAATAAAGATGCGAGGATTTGATAATCTAACAAAATACTATGGCGCAATCCTTGTCTCAAGCAAGGATTATGAAAGCATTAAGCTGGATATAGTCAGCAATGGAAGCCAGAAGAACTTGAGCTCGATTATAGCTTTCGGGAACAGATCGATGACTATTCAAGGACTTCCAAGCATCTCCATGGATCTCCTGATGAAACTGTCTACAATTCTGCCTCAGAACGCCGCTATAGCCATGGAGAAATCCTCTAAGCCCGGTGTGGAGTTCTCTCTTGTCTCCGATCCAGGTTGGGAGCACGGGAGCTATATACTGACCTGCATCGTCTATTCGCCCGGAAAGGGTATATTGGGCATCAGGCAGATTCCAGTTGAGGTAGATTAATGAGAGCAGAGACGCTTGCATTTCTTATTCTGGCATTTTTGGCATCAACCTGTTCTGCCTTCGAT
Source organism: Methanotrichaceae archaeon (assembly GCA_041946675.1). Taxonomy (GTDB): domain Archaea; phylum Halobacteriota; class Methanosarcinia; order Methanotrichales; family Methanotrichaceae; genus CAWBKV01. The sequence goes on from JBHGAU010000008.1 coordinate 8,182, forward strand.
ATATCGCCCTCAAATCCCCAGATAGGGGATAAGATAACCATAACAGGCACGGCAGTTCCGGGAGAGCAGCTCAACTTCAGATCCGGCTTCTCAATGGATCTGCCGGTATCAAATGGCCAATACGAATATGAAACAAGCGTCGAGATCCCTCAGACACCCAATAAACTGACAGTCACGGCCAGAAATGTCAAGGATATGAACCTGGGCGTGAAGATGATCATATGGATAACAAAGCGGCTTGAAGCCAGCGGTGGAACAGCATCCATATCGCAGTCCAATGTCCCCCCAGGAAGATACGACCTTAAGATGTTTGGCACGGCAACTGATGGCGCCTCCAAGGTTGCAGTTGAGGTGGATGCAGAAACTGCCGTTTTGGCCGATTCATCGGGCAAGTACAGCCTCATCATAGATACTTCAGGCATACCCAGAGGGGATTATAGAATCGAAGGCGGCGGAGACTTCAAGATCGTTCATATCGGCGGCACCTCATCGACCTCAAGCTCAGGAGAAAGCAGCGCCGGTCATGATAGTTCCGAAGGCATTTCTTCGCTTCATATCGATGAGAATGCGCCGGGTAAAGAGATCACTTCGGATGTCATTGCTTGGTATGCAGGCGGCCATGGCCTTGATCCAGAGAATACAACGCAATATACGGAAGCTGAAAGACAGCTGATGGCAATGACATCTGGAGGTTATTGGAAGGTCATCGCGCGAGGAGAACCCTTCACTGAAAAAGCGGGCAACTGCGAGGACAAATATTGTCTCGTGAGAGGGAAGGGCGCTTGCACAACCTGCAGATATGAAGAGATGCTGGCAATATCCAATAAGCCTCATAATAAGACAAATATAACAGAAAATTTTACGGGGAACTTAAGAGAGGCAAAAATAATCCCCAAGAATATAATTGGCGCCAACGGTACAACTCCAAATAATATGAAGCGCTCTCAGGGCGGGCCTGAAGAGAAAGGCTTTTTCAGTAGGATTATTGATTGGTTTCTATCAATTATTGGAGGATGGGTAAGATAGTAAGGATAGAAGAGCTGCCGGGAGACCTGCTCGCTGCTGTAGTTCTTGCAGTAGCCACGCTTTTATTCACTCTTCTTTCGCCCCTATCGTATACCCCTGTCCGTATACCTCTCGGCCTATTGATGGTGCTGTTTGTGCCGGGATATACCCTGATAGCTGCTCTATTTCCCAGAAAAGGCGACCTCGACGGCATAGAGAGGGTCGCGCTCAGCTTCGGGCTCAGCATTGCCGTTGTACCCCTGATGGGGCTGGGCCTGAACTACACCCCCTGGGGAATAAGGCTGACTCCAGTAGTCGTATCCATATCATTATTTACACTTGCAATGAGTGTGATATCCTATATCAGGCGGACTAGTCTGCCCATCGATGAAAGGTTCTCTGTGGAGTTTAGAAAGAATCTGGCCTCGGCTAGGGCCGAAGTGATGGCAGATGAAAAAAGCAGGGTTGACAAAGCTCTGACAATAATACTGATACTATCAATAATATTATCTGTATCCGCCCTGGTATATGTCATAGTAACCCCGAAGCAGGGCGAAAAGTTTACCGAATTCTATATTCTGGGACCAAAGGGGAAGGCATATGATTATCCAACCAGAGTTCTGGCAGGCAATAAGAGCACAGTAATAGTTGGCGTTGTGAACCATGAATATTCCCTTGTGAACTATACAATGAATCTCAACTTCGATAACTCCACGATCCTTGAGGATAGATTGACACTTGAGCACAACCAGACATGGGAGCATCCCGTAACCTATGTGCTTAACCATCCAGGAGATGAACAGAAGCTGGAGTTTCTGCTTTATAAAGAAGACAACTTCACGGCACCCTATAGAGACCTCCATCTCTGGGTAAATGTATCCAGCGGCAATATTTCCGGCGGCAAGGAGACCGCTCTAATTACGAATATTGTCGCAAATGCGAATACCAGTGCAGTAACAAGTTCCTCTGAGAGTTCCTCTGCAGGAACTATACCTAATCTGAATATTACTCCAGCATTACGCCCCGTATCCCCGCCTTTAGATGATGGCTCGGGTGGAAGCGGCGGTGAGAGCTATGGCCCATCCGGTGCAGGTTTGGACATACTGATCAAAGGCGAAAGGCAAAATGCTGCCAACATATCAGCTATGCTGGGACCTGGAGCTAATATGTCACAAAACATATCCGAGGGCAACAGATCAAAGACGCTGCAGGGCAACAATGCATCCAATGTTACCAGCGCATCAGATATAATCAATGTATCCCACTTGGCCAATATATCGGCTAACGAGTTTTTAGAGAGCAACTTATCAAAGGTGCCAGCAGCTCTGAACGTATCCTATAATGCTTCGAACAGACCTGAATCCCAAGCGATGAAACCTGCAGTTCAGGCAAGCCGGGGGAAAAATGCAGTGCCAGTTCAGCTCGGTAGCAAAACGCCAAATAAGGTTGTCATGATTGGCAGCATAAATCATTCTTTAGAATTAAGGATATGAAATTTTAGTAATTATCTGTTTTTCTTACAATTTTATCTTATCAATAGTACCTATGCAAGAAATGAAGAAGATAAGGGTCACAATAATAGTATTGGCAATATTCAAAGTTGAGGGATTGTTAAAGCATGTTAAAAACGATCATTAAGGCATCGGCTTTCACAGCCATTCTGCTGATGCAGCTATGTTTGGGAGATACGCTGAAGGCTGCTCCAGGCCAAAATGTCGGAGGGAAAATGAATCTCGGCGGAGTTGTCGAAGCAGATCTCTTCATCGATGCTCCCCCGGAGATCTCAGGCTGGATGCTTAATCCGTCTATTCCTGAAAGCAGAAAGGAGATAGCTCTGGCGGTCTCCGCGAAAACTGGCTGGCAGTTATCAGTTTCATCCAACAGGAAGAACGGCAGGATGGCAGAGTACGATCCATTGACTTCGAGTTATATACAGGACGGCAAACAGCTTGAAAGCCCATTGAAGGTTTTTGCAGTGGGCAATGATGATCATCCTGAACCTTGGGACGTCGATCTTGCTGCCGGTGGAATCATCCAAGAGGGTGAGGAGACGGCAGGAGAAAGCCAAAAGTTGGTGGTCGATATCGAGCAAGCGACCTCCTGGACGGATGAGCCTCTATCTGATGGCCATTGTTATCATGCCGTTATGGAGTTCAAACTTTCAGCGACCTGATAGTATGAGAATGATCCTGCCAAGGCTCCTGCTGCTACTATTGGTTATGGTTATCGAGGGAGGATGCCTTAGCCATGACCGGTATATCATAAATGTGGATCTTCCTGCTGATATCATCCGGGATATGGTCATTTCCGATGTTCTCCCAAGAGGTCTGATCTATAAAAATGACAGCCTCAATATTACAGGAGCCGATGACTTTGATGAGCACCTGAAGGGCATAAATGATGGGGTCCAGGATTCAACCATAACCTGGAGCTTCGGCAGAGTGAATAACACTGATAACAAAGATATTCAGATCTGTTTTGAAGCTGCTGTTGCCAATACTCCGGGCAATCGTGCAGGTGTGACCCTCCATCCGAACAAGGCTTCCATAAAGTGGAGGGATTCTCATGGGCTTCATTTGAATTCCAATGAGGCAGTTCCTGTTGAGATCGTTGAGCCTGACCTGATCATCGAGAAGAGGATAATTCCTGAATCCGCAAGCGTCGGTGATAACATAAGCTGCATAATCTCCATCTTCCATTCATCAAAAAGCGGCTCTGATGCCTTTGATGCAGATGTAACCGAATACCTGCCAAAAGGGCTTGCGTACATCCCGGGATCAATGAAGATTTCGGGAGAGCCTTCCGGATCTTCGGATAAATCAAGCCCATCTTTACTGATATGGCATTTCGATTCAATTGATTCTTCATGGAGAGACGGCAATCCAATTCGCCTTAGATATAACGCCACTGTCCTAGAAGGCGGATCATGCTGTAGCAAATCCGCTCTCACATGGACAAGCGCTCAGGGAAATAGCCCTTACGAAAGGACATACTCTTCCGGAAGCGAATGCTGCCTGACAATCAAAGATAAGAAAGACGGTCTGAGCATTTCCAAAGCTGCACCTAGCAGGGCTCCACCTGGAGGCACTATCAACTACACAATCGCTTATGAAAACTATGGATCTACCATCCATAACGCAATCATCAGAGAGATCTACGATAGCAATACAACATTTTTATCCGCACATCCCGCCCCGGATATTGGAACAGATGATCTATGGACAATAGGAGATCTTCAGCAGGGCGCTTCCGGCAGGGTAGTGATCTCTGCCAGAGTAAAATCATCAATGGAACAGGGAGCTATACTTAACAACACAGCCAAGATAACATCGGAGGAATCAAGCGCCGCTGCTGAAGCCGTCACCATTGTGATGGAGGATCAGCCCTCGCTCGAGATAAATGCAACTTCCTCCAGCGACCTCATCCATCCAGGAGATGTATTAAACTACACTATAACCTTCAGAAACGATGGTCCAGGCGAGGCAGAGAATGTCAGCATAACCGATATCATAGACAGCCATCTGCAGATCATGGGATCCGCGCCGAATCCAACGAGGACCTGGTCGGACAGCGCGGGAACTCATCTTTTCTGGTGCGCCTCAAACCTAAATACAACTAAAATGGGGCATGGCGAGACGGGAGAGATAAGGCTGGAGGTCAGACTGCCGCCTATCCCTGAACATCCTGATATAGATCGCATATCCAACATTTACAAGATCGATTCAGATAATGCTGAGGGCAGACAGGGATCTTTGGAGACCTTTGTCATCCACTCGCTCTTCATCAGGAAGAGAGCCGATAGAATTGAGTGCGCTGAGGGCGAGGTTGTGAACTTTACGATAACCTATGGCAATGAGCTTGCGGTCGAGGCAAAGAGTGCTGTAATAACAGATAGCTTAACAGGCATGGATTACGTCTATGCTGTGCCTGTGCCCGAGATTGAAGGCAACGCGCTTATCTGGAAGCCGGGAACCCTGCCTCCGCATACAGAAGGATCGATCCTCCTATGCGCGAGAATCAAAGGCAGACCCGAGATCCATCTGCATGAAGCACAATTGGTTATGGGCGAAGGTTATGTCGCCTCGAATCAAAAGCTATCAGCATCTGTCGAACCTCACGAAATAGTCAACTACGTGAGCATTACTGCCACCTACCTGAAGAAGCAGGAGAGCGATTCAAGCTCTGCCACAATAAGGCTTCTGGATTTATCCGGATCAGGCCTAGAATCTGTAAAAAAAGGCAGCGGCAGCTATGACATAGATCAGACCATTGATTACAGGAGGGGAAAAAGCATGAGCCTCAATAAAGAGATCCATGCAAGCTATAGCCCAGTTAAAATCCCTCTTGCCTGGAATAACCTGACAGTAAGTTCTCTTTGGGATGACAGAACAAGAGCGGAGAATGGTGCCAGGAATGAGGCCATCTCAGAGAATTACAGGTATATGACCCATTTGGATAATTTGGCATCTTTTCTGATGGATAAGAATCAGACGGTCTTCGCATCACGCTCAAAGTTCGGATCGGGCCTCGCTCAGATAAGCTATCAAAGAGATGCTCCCGGCAGTGTGAAGGATGTAGTAGGGATATCCGAAAACTACTACGGCAGCTTCAGGCTCGAAAGCCGATTGGACTCCTACGGCATGGGGGTCACCTATTCAAGGTCATCCTCAGGGAGCGGCTTTGTATCCTCAGATAAAAGAGCATTGTCCGGAAATGCAAAATTGAAATCCTATGAACACGGGAGCGGGATCTATGAGTCAAGCGAGACTATCACAAATGATCCTACAAACATCAAGAACATAAATCTGAGCAGTGCAACCAATGATTGGTCAGTGGGAAGTCTCAGGGCTATTTATGCAGATAAATGGAGCGAGGGCATATCTACCGATAACTTTGAGTTCAAGTCGAAGATTGGTGAGAAGATCATCTCGGGAGACTATATCCAGAAAGAGGCATTGATGGATTCATCATCTTTGTCAATAACAAGCGAGTTCACAGGGATTGGATCTCTCTGGGCACATACTGCAAATGAAGGCATCGCCGTGGATGAAACCTTCGCAGGCAAATACAGGCTTGATACTGCAATAGGAGTATACAGCATCCCGAAATACCTCGGCCCTCACATCAGCCTGACCAAAGAGGCGTTGAAGCTGGACGCCGAGACTGTTCTCTTCAGGATCAATGTTACAAATGACGGCAATAAAGTTCTGGCTCCAGTAGAAGTCATAGATATTCTTCCAGAGACTATGATCTTCTTCAACTCAAGCTATAGATCGACGGCTAGCGGACGGAATATAAGCTGGTCGATCATATCCCTCTCACCTGGAACCACAAGGACACTTGATCTCAGGGTAAAGCTGATCGGACCCTTCAAGGAGAACAGAGCAAAAGCGATTGGGCATTATAGCGAGGAGGCCGTGAAGGCTGAAGCATCATGTGCCGCTTTCAATCAGCCGCGCAAGGTCATGCAATCGTCGCAATATAGCGCATCTGCGGATTGGTGCACCTTGCCGGAATGCACCGAGGAATGCTGCACAGCAGTTGAAGATTATGGCGAGTACTATGATGGCGATGATGAGATCCTATGTGCAGGCTGTGTCTGATGATGAGAAGAAAAAGAAGCAGCGATATGATAATCGCTCAAATTCTTGAGGTATGCATCGATGGCGCAACTAAGACCAGGATAGTCTATCAATCAAACCTCAACTTCAGGACTGTAAACCCCTATATCGATTTGCTGGTAAGACGAAGGCTTATTGAGACCGCCCAGGACAACCGTAAATTGTATAAGACCACGGAGGAGGGCATAGAGCTCATGAAATGCTTCAAGCACCACTATGAAGAGATCTCAAAGCTCCACATAGCCATCGATAATACCGTCTAAACTGTCTTCTAATGTATATTATCGGTACATACTCCCATTTCATAGCCAAAGTAAAAATTAACAATTCCTAGAACAACTATAAATCTCAATTTCATAGTAACTTTACAAATTGCAAATACAAAAATTAGTTTCCACTTCATTTATCCATTATACAGATCTATGTGGCATCAATCAAAAGATGACAATCTGGGAAAAGCAGCACAAGCAATAAAAGGTACGGAAGGCTGCAGCTTCAGATTCAACCAATGATCTCTCGAACCTTAAAGGAGGCTATTTCATCCAGCAATGATCCCAGGACCTGGGGCATTCTTCCTTGCCACCCATAACTATGATGTCAGGCCGTTGGATGGCTATGTAGAGCTCAGGCGGCATGGCCGGGTTTACAAAGTCACTCCCAGCAGCGATAAAATACAATCTATGGAGGGGTAGAATATTATGTCCAGCAAAAGAAGTCCAAATATAGTTACCGCCCAAATCTTGGAGATATGTACAGATAGCGCAAACAAAACCAGAGTCATTTATCAGGCCAATCTGAACTCCATAACGGGAACGCAATACTTGGATAATCTGACAAAGAATGGATTGATCGAGGTCATCCCTGCCGGATCCAGGCTTGTATACAAAACAACACCGAAAGGAAAGGAACTGCTGGAAAAGCTTGAGGAGTTCGCATGCTTAATGGATCAGCTGCAGCCAGCCGTGTGATCCAGAGCCTCCAAAGCAAATATCAGATTAGCAGTATACAAGTATACATATATCCGATTGATGTATGTGGGTAGCGATATCAATCAAATCTCGCAATCTTCCTTATGATCTCCTGGCTCTCCTCGGGAGTCCCGACTGTGTTCACCTCGTATGCCTTCATCCTTGTGAGCAGAGCATTGAAAAACCCGCTGCGCAGCTTGCGCTTGAACTCATTTTTCACGAGCAAGTGGGGATTGAAATAGTCACTGTTTTCCAAAAGGTCCAGTGCTTCTGCGGCTTCAAGCTCCCGCAAGGTCTCCTTATCGCCTCTATCCCTCTTCAGGATTATCATCGCCTTTAAAGTCGTCAGAGGCAGGATGCGCCCTTTTCCTATCACCCATCTCAGATCTACAACTGCTCTGCCCTTTGAATCGAAGCTTGCTTTATTTACGAGCCATGAGAACTCCTTCCATATATCTGCCAGATCCGCACGTATGTAGAAGTTCTTCTCAGATCCGTAGGCCAGAATATCCTCTCCAAAATCGCGCGTAAAAAACCAATCATCCGAGATCGCCCTGACCCTAGGATCTCTGAGGAGACCATATGTATGGGTGGTCTTGCCTGCACCTGAGCCGCCCAAAATGCAGACGCCTTTTCCCTCGATATCAAGGCATGCACCATGAACGGAGTAAATCTTATGCTCATCCTCGAGAATATCCCCGACAGCGCTCAGGGCGAGGGACTTTATCCAGCCGTAGTAATCGATGTTGAAGAGGAAACATGTCTTGGATTGAGGATCGTAATATACACTGTTTACCCCAACAGAGCTATCTTCAAGGACATAGAGACGGCCATGAGAGCGAATGCTTTGGGATGCGGAATAGAAGCTCTCTTCCCATTGATCCTTTACAGCATGCACGCCGGTCAGAAGCTTGATGCAGCAACCGTAAATGTCCGACTTGATCTCATAGAGAATCTGGCTGCCGTATTTTTCTGCGAGCTCATCCTTTCGCTCGATAGATATCAGATTGATTGTATAAGTCACTTACATCTTCCCCCTCGTTCCCTGCTCTTCTTTACCTGCTGATTCATCAAGCCTGAGCTTCTTGCAGTCTTCTCGGCTCTTCAGGTAAAATCGATCTACAGGTCGCAGATCTTCATCCAGCCTGTACGCCAGTGGAATTCCAGTAGGTATCTCGAACCTCTCAATATCCTCATCGGAGATGCCCTCGATATGCTTGGCTAGGGCCCTGAGGGTATTTCCATGCGAGGATACGAAGACCTTTTTTCCTTCCTTTAGGTCTGGCGCTATTTTGTTCTCCCAGCATGGCAGCAATCTTACGAGAGTATCTTTGAGCGATTCACCTTTAGGTATTTGATCTTCTTCAAGATCCCTGTACCTTGGATCGCACAAAACACTGGAGTATCTGCCATTGCTCAGATCCATGGCCGGGGGTTGGTCAGTGAAGCCTCGACGCCACTTGTGAATTTGCTCCGGCCCATATCTTTCCTCCACCTCCTTCTTGCTCACGCCCTGGAGTGCGCCATAATTTCGTTCGTTAAGCCGCCAGCATGTGATGATAGGAATCCACATAAGGTCCATCTCATCGAGGACTATCCAGAGTGTCCTGATGGCACGTTTCAGAACAGATGTATAAGCGACATCAAAGAGCATGCCGCATGATTTCAGCAATCTTCCCGCATCTCGTGCCTCTCCAACTCCCTTATCCGAAAGATCAATATCGGTCCAGCCTGTGAACCGACCTTCCTTGTTCCAGAGGCTCTGGCCGTGTCTGAGAAGGACGAGTATCGGCATTTAATCTCCTGAATAGATCTTCCAGGCAGTCTCCACATCGGCATCCTCAACCGTTATGGCATAGATGGCATTGCACATCCTTATCGCATCTTTAAGCGACTTCTGGTGAATGTTTCTGCCTGTAGCATTGCCCGATGCACCGCTGATATGGATCTGGTCATGAAGAGTCTGAAGGAAAGTTTTTACATTGCCACTGGCTCCACCAGCGCATACTACCTTAGTCCTGCCTGCTGCTGTTACAGCCTCCCTGAAGATTTCGCTGGATTTATATCCCTCCTTAACTGGATAATTCAGCTTTACAAAATCGCTTCCTAGCGCGGCAGCCACTCCGGCAGCTCCTGCAATAAGATGCGGGTCCAGCTCATCCTTCACTGCAATTCCTCGGGGATACACCCAGAGCACAGTTATCAGGCCGTGCCTGTGTGCCTCATAAACAAGCTCTGCAGCTTCGGTGAGCATGGCAGCCTCATAAACGCTGCCCGGATAAACTGTATAGCCAACGCCCAGAATATCCAGCCCGCTATCATCTTTAAATTGGATAACTTGCTCAACATCGAGCAATTGTCCGCTGAATGGTTCAGCTTGAGATGTCTTTACAAGATTCGTCTTTGAGTTGAGCTTCACAATGTAAGGCACTTTCGAATAGTCCGCACCATATCTGGCTATCAGGCCGAGCTGTGTAGCAAAACATCCAATCTTTGCGTTTGCCGCTATCTTAAAGAGGTGTGAAGGATCGCCGTCTTCCGGGCTGATCTTTGGACCGTAGAAATCATCATTGAGGTGCTCTATCTTCTGATCGCCTGCGAAGAGCATCAACCTGCCACTGTTCCTTGTTATCTTTAAATAATTCTGAGTATAATTCTGGCGTTCGCTTCTCGGAACATCCAGAGGAACCATCACATTTTCGGATACCACTGTCATACACCTTCCTTTAATATCTCAAGCTTTACTTGCGGGAGTATCCTCTCAAAATCATCTTTCTGGCAGAGCGCAGTGCCCATGCTGAGTGTTGTAGAAGTTCCAGAGGCTACTCCATACATCAGCGATCTCTTGGGATCAATGCCCTTTATCATGCCAAATATAAATCCCGCAACTGCCGAATCGCCTGCACCAATGGTATTTCTGACAGACACATTAGGCGGGATAGCCAGGCACTCAACATCATCTTTCACCATAAGAATTCCCTTTCCGCCCATGGAGACGAGGACTATTTCCACGCCGCCTTGATGAATCTCTCTTGCAGCAATACGTATGTCATCCAATTCTTTTAGCTCGCGTCCCACCAGCTCGCTGAGCTCATGGATATTCGGTTTGATGATATCCGGCTTAGCCTGAATCCCAACCTTCAAGGCAGTGCCATCAACGTCCAGCACTACCTTCGCCTTAAGCCTCTTTGCAAGAGTTATGATTTTGCGATATATCTCCGGGTTTACTCCAGGTGGAAGGCTCCCCCCGATAGCAACAATCTCAGGGTTATTCAGATTCTGAACCATCTCTATAAGCTGCATAAGCTCATGAGGCTGAACTACTGGCCCTCGCGCATTGAATGCTAGCTGCCTGCCGGTTTCCTTCTCGTGGATGATTATGTTTGTCCTCGTCTCCCCCGATACATGGACAAAATCGCTCTGTATACCCTCATTAAACAGCCTTCCCTCAAGCTCCCTGCCCGCAAATCCACCCACAAATCCGAGAGCAATATTATCAACGCTGAAGTTCTTCAGGACCTTTGAGACATCTATGCTTTTGCCGCCAGCGTAGCTCTGTTCCTCTAGGATGCGGTTAGATACGTCCTCGCGAATTCTATCGATCCAAATGGTTCTGTCCAGTGCAGGGTTAAGGGTGATTGTGTAAATCATATTGGTATAGTTCTGTTTATTGGGCTTAATATTTTTTGTTAGATGAGATCGTTAATGGAACATATCAAGCTTCGATATCCTGGGATCATTCGATGGAGAGAGTGGTATTCGTCGTATGCCGAAGGATTGAATATTAAAGGCATGTTGATTCGGCTGTTCGCTCATCTATTCGTTTCTGCCATCTATCTGGCTTACTTAATGCGAAGTTCAGGAGTTATTACGTTGATCACCGAAAACTATATATTCGCTCAACGTCGTAGTATTGGTTGGCAAAAGTCGAATGATACTGATCTTTCTAGTTCCTTTGACTTTTGCTCCCCCTCCTTAGTATTTTACCTTCATATATAAATGAGTAGAGGCAAAAAGCATAGATCATTCGTATTTTGATAATGCCGGGGAAATGGAGGTCAATATATCGCTCCCATTTGGGGCCGCTTTGGACTAATTATCCGCTAATACCCAACCGAAGCCCTTATATCGTCTCATGTCGTAATACGCACTGGCAAAAGTCGAAAGTGATCAATCCCTCCCACAAAATCGACTTTTGCTCCCCTCCTTTTATCACATAGCCAGCTGAATACGTCGATCGCCTTAGCCGAAAAGTTTATAATCGTCGAGTGACGTATTATGCCTGGCAAAAGTCAAGTATCTTTATCCCTCCTACATTACTGACTTTTGCTATCCCTCCTTTTCATGTCCTACCTTTTTCATCGTTTGGTTTAAATACGACAGATCTAGCCAACACAACTATGCCGGACCCATTAGGCAAAATAAATGCTCTGGTATCATCTCTTGTGGAGTTAAGGCTTCATCTGGGAAGGATTGACCTCACCATCGGCAACGTCCGTATGAACGCTCAGCTATATTTTACGCTCGCAAACTCATGTCTGCGCAACAAAGCAGTGCTCCTTTACGGAGGGATGGGGGCAAACAAGACAACCCTTGTCAATCTCCTTGGAGCTGCCTTCATGGACAAACCTTTCAGCGAAATAGAAGATACTATGGTCTCCGGCCATCCCGAACAGACTGAGGAGAAGATCGTCGGCTTTCTCGATCCCCGACAATGGACCCGGCCTGCTGGGGACGCAACCGAAGTTCTCTGGACACCCTGGGCAATGTCGCAGTGGAAGGTCATAAATGAGATCAACCGCTTTCCAAGCGGCAAGCAGAACCTCTTCCTTGAGATCCTGCAGAAAAGGACGATAACATATGCCGGGAATGTGCTTGAGCCGGGAGATACATGCTACTTCGCTACAATGAACCCCGAGTTCAGTGCAACTTATCCCCTGGATGAAGCTCTTCTCGACCGTATATCAGCCTGTGTGCCGGCTGTTCAACCCGATTTCCTGGGAGATATTGCTCTAACAGAGCGTGATCGTGAGGTAAGAGTCCTGGCGGAAGAGCTGCCGAGGCTTAATAGAGACGAGTTCGACCTCCTGCCTTCTTGCGTATCCGGAGTGGAGCTGGAGTCTTCAGCTGAGCTTGCAATCATATCGATCTTAAAGGATTTCACCCTGTGCGAGCGCGCGCCCGAATATGATAAAACTCAGCTGTCAGGGACAAAGCCAAGCAAAGGGCTCTGCGTCGGCTGTCATTATTTCAATAATCCTGAAGCGATATGCTGGCAGACGGATGAAGGTCTTTCCGATAGAGTCAGACAGGATCTGAGGGACTACACCAGAGCTATAGCCTTCCTGACTGGAAGACCAGGTAATATCGAAGTCTTGAAAGCTGTAGCACCCTATGTTATCTGGCACAGAGTAAATCTCAATCGCTCATCTCTGGACAGGCCGCCATATTACGGAACTAGAAGGCTGGATTATGTCAGAGACCTCATTGAAAGAAGCATAAACAGAACGCTGAATGAGCGGAGCGATATGAATATGATATTCTCACGTGCGGTAGACAGAGACATATCTATTCAGGATGCAATCAATGAGCTTTCGGGCTATGATGACCCAATTGCGAGGCTTGATTATATCCCGTGCCTGGAGAGGATGAATTGAAGCTTAAGCGCTTCATGGATGATGCTTATCAGGGCAAGACAAGAAGCAAAAAGCTCGATACCCATAAAGGCGATATCATCTTCGGCCTGGATGATCTCGCAGAGCGGCTCGGAGATAGGCCGACAAAGGCGGAAGTGGAGATGCTCCTCCCTGAGGATGATAAACTCATTTTAAGCCTCATATCATCAGATCCGGGGAAGAAGTTGAAGCATAAAATCATCTGGGGCTATCTCACAAGCATTGCGGCAGATCGCTGCGGTACATGCAGTACACCCCTTAGAATCCAATCGGGCGATTACGTGGGGGCAGGCCTTGAAAAGGGCATAATCGTTCTCGATAGCGGTGGAGATCATGTGGGTGAAGGAATGAGCGGCGGCAGGATCTTCATCAAAGGAAAATCAGGGGATTATCTTGGTCAGGATATGAATGGAGGCGGCATTGTGGCAGGCTCCTGTAGAGATTACGCATTCAGGAATATGCATACAGGCTGGGGCGTGATCCTTGGCAATGCGGGAAAATATACTGGTATAGGGAACTCAGGCGGAAGCATAGCGATAAGGGGAAGTGCAGGCGAGCGGTCAGGCTGGCTGATGCGCTCAGGCCGCCTGCGAATTCACGGCGATGCAGGCGACTATCTGGGGCTTATGATGAGCGGCGGAGAAATTGCAGTAATGGGTATAGCGGGCAGGCGTGCTGGCTGGCGCATGAAGGGCGGATCGATAAAAGCAGGCTCCTTTGGCCCTGAGGCTGGAGAGGGTGGAGTTGGAGGAAGCATCCTGGGACTCAATAGCTGATATTTGGGAGAGGTCGAGATCCAATTGGCACTGGCCTCAGCTTCCAGCACCCCGTATTGGTGTTCAGGGCAACAACAGAGAGTTTCCCTTTGAGAATTATCAGATCACTTTATCCCGGGATATCTTAAAACAGGGCACTCTCTACATCGAGAATCTATTTGACCATCTTATTGTGCATTACATATTTTGCCCGCGCTCGCTTGAGACTGCAGGCTATCTTGCGCTGGCAGCGATAAAAGGACTGAAGGATCATGCAAAGGCAAAATCGATGGTCAATATATTCTCCGATATCATCGTTGATTCCTTCCGCCTTGAGCGCAGCTCTGAGGATGAAGAAAAAGTCCTCTTGGGCTGGAGGAGGCTTGCCGGGGAGAAGCTGTCGGATCTTGACAGGATCGTTATAGGATTTCTTGCAGAATATTGGGGGATGCCTTTGCCGAGATGCGACCGTCCGGAGATTGATCTTCTGCTGCAGGTTTATTCTCCCGGAGTTCGTGATAGGAGCTTATGGAGCAGGCAATGCCAGCAGACTGCACGAATCCTGGAGCCGTTTATGCCAGGCATTCTCGGAAAGGGCAATGTCAGATCAATGGAGGTTCTCAACGGCAGTGCCCATAGTGCACCAATGGCTGCACTGGCATGCGAGCTTGAGCCGGGACAGTACGCCCAAGCTCTGGCAGTTCTTGGCCTGAAAGGCGACCTGAAGAGATGGTATCGCGACCAGAGCTACTTCATTGAGATCAGGCATAGTCGAAGCACAAAGGAGAGCTGCTATCCATCAGGCCTTGTAAAGTGGAGGCATACAGATCCACTAAGCGATCTGGATGTAGCCTTTTCATTTAGTATGAGCCCTGTGCTGATACCCGGGATGACTACATATAAGCGTGATCGAGAGTGCTGCCGAATGAATGCAGGCCGCGAAATGGCTCCAGATCTTCTCGTTGTTCTCGACAGCAGCAAATCAATGAACGGTCATGGCCTCAATACAAAGACTCATAAAGCAACTTTGGCAGCCTTCAAAGCATGCCAGTTCGCTCACCAGCAGGGTGCGGAGGTTGCAGCGATAAACTTCAGCGAAAAATTCTATGTTCAGCCCTGGACTCGCGATCTTGGTGCCGTAGAGGATGCGCTTGTAGAGTATATCTGCACAAGGACTCATATACCTGGGCGGGAGCTCCTGGAGCTGGCTCGTATGAGGGAAGGATGTCTGATTCTCTGCATTACGGATACTCATATCCAGAACCTCTATATGGAGTTTGATTATATCAAAGAGGCAGCACAGTATGGAGACTTCGTGCTGTTCTGCATCGATCAGGCCGGCAGGGACAAGTATGTAGAAAATGCCTTAAGGAGCCTCGGGCAGATTTACTACATAGATAAGCTTGATGATCTTGTGAAGCTGGTGGTGAGCACGGCAGAACAGGCTTATATGAGCGGGGAAAGTTTTATCTCTTAGAAGCAGAGTGCAACTAGCTTGTGGCCGGGATGGGGTAGTGGTTTATCCTGAGGGACTGTGGATCCCTCGAGCTGGGTTCGAATCCCGGTCTCGGCCTTATATCGGTTACATCAATCATATCAATTATATTCCCAGCATAATTCAAAGTGCTTCTCCAAACTTTTTGTCTTATATCTAATGTATCTTAACCCCGAAATCATTTATAGTTTCTTTGAGCATTTGTGGTTATTTCCCTATGAAGGCTCACCACAAAGGCACGAAGTCCCAAAAAAGATATCTAAAAGATTGTGTCTATTAGGCAATTAATTGAAAGAAGGATTCTAATTGCCATTATTATCGACGATACCCATAATAATAGCACGTATCATAATATTGCGCCTCAGCCAGATCATCGATCTCCTTCTGGATCTTCCCGTTTATACTATCTACATTATACTCGCCGCCCAGATCGAAATAGATGTAGTTTCCCTTCACAAACACATCCTTTCCAATGTAATAATCCTTGAGATCTTGCATTAGATATGCATAATATGCCGCATTGAGGCCTGAAGAATCTACACCTGCTAAGTTGATGGTCTTATCGCCGACAAGAACGCTCGAAGGTGTAAGGACATCTGTAATTGTTCCCTGCATATCGAAGCTTGTAATTGCTCCGTCCGAATCCACTCCGGCAGATATAAGAGTCTCCAAGAATCCCAGGACTAACACCAGTATAAGGATCAATCCAATCTTCATAATAGATCTGCCGTAAATGCGCTATGCGATCATATGTAGTTTTGGTCGGGATAACCAATGATATTTGGCTTTAACTATATTGGGTTTCAGATCTATCAATAAAGCACAAGGCTAATGAGGAGAAACCTATTGATCCCCTCTATAGCATCTAGATCAAATATTGCAGCATTGCGGCTCATTGCAGGAGGGTGTACTATGAGACAGAATGAAATAATCGGAAAATCGCATTTTGAGGAGAAGCATGGCATCAAAGTCCTTTATATTAAGGGCGAACCCTACGAGATGGGTTACCAGCACGGCTATCTCCTGTCTGATAAAATTGCACTTCTGATTGGCAGAACACTTCCTGCTACTGCTGCTTATATTGCCAATCAGACCAGCTCGAGTTTTGAAAGAGCACAAGAGATCTTATGGATAGGACAAAAAAGGGCTGAGCCCTTTCTTCCTGAGGAGTCCAGAGAGGAGATGGAAGGAATCGCCGATGGTGCAAATGATGCCGGAACCGATGTGACATTGGAGCGGATCTTGCTCTGGAATACCAACTATGATCAATGGTGCCTCTATTGCCATCCGCACTACTGGCAATGCGATGACAAAGGAAATCCTGGTTCAACCGTCTCTGCCCCATCAATGGGAGGCGGGTGCAGCAGCTTCTCAGCCTGGGACGAATGGGCAGGATGCGATGGAAAACTGATCTTCGGCAAGAACGAGGATAACTTCAATATGCCAGAGCAACTGGATAATCGAATGATGGTTGTGGCCGATCCCGAGAAGGGATTTGGACATGCCTTTCTCACCTATCCCGGGATGATCGGCCTTGATGGAGGCCTGAACGAGTCAGGCTTCGAGATGATGACCCAGCTCAACTCCATGCAGCATGAGAGCATGGATGGCTGCGGGATCGCCGTATTCACCCGCTTGCTGCTGACGCATGCAAAATCCGTCAGTGACGCCGTCAGAATATTCCAGGAATATCCTCGATGTGCGGGCATTGCATACCACGTCGCAGATGCCAGATCCAGAAACGCTGCCGTGGTTGAAACTTCCTCCAAAAGGGTTTGCGTCCGCCGACCCATGCAAGGCATCAGTGCTCTGTGGCAGACCAACCACTCCAACTGCTATCCCGGCTGGATGGGCTATTCGGGATACAACATGGTTGCAGATCAAGCCGGTGTTAATGAGCTGAAGGATATCTCAACCGTTGAATGCTGGCAGAACAGCCTCAAAGATCCATACAACTTCTATGTTCAGGCACCAAGCCGTTTTGAGAGATATGGGCAGCTGATCCATGACTATTACGGCAATATCACTCCGGAAAATGCAATAAAGATACTGAGCGACAGATATGATCCTTATACTCGAATGACCCGCCCGGAGAATTTTCCGTCCTGGACAAATAATATCCTCTGTACAGTATGTGCGCTATATCCTGATTTTACATATCAGGCTCCGCCTCCGCTCGGAGGCTTCAGGGCTCATATAGCCAATATGTGGAGCCTTGTGGCTTATCCTGAGACAGGGGATCTCTGGCTGGCGATAAAGGGCTTTCCGGCGCAGTACGGCGGCTATGAGCATTTTAATCTGCAGGAGTTGCTCGGGCGCTAGGATTAATGCCATGATATCTATAATTTCTTGTAGACGTTGCCCCGTATTCTACATAAGGAACTCATCCCAAAACTGGTTCACCGAAGCATTAATCTTCGCGGCTTCGTGTGAACAGGGCCCTCACGCGAAGCCGTGAAGGGCGCGAAGAGTCACCGTATTAGAAATCATACCCAAAGGATGAAAAGGATTGCATGTTAGCGATAATTGAACGTTTTTCACGTGAAGGCATAAAGAGATTTGTTGTGCGTCATATACTTTTGGGATGCCCTCAATAGAAAGTAGCTGCACAGGAATTTGGCCGCTGGTGCTTGTTATATCGAGCAGGCATTCTTTTCCAATGATCTCAGCCAATAGTGCTTATTGCTTATTGCCTGTGGGCCTCATCAGCTCTGTTCCGAAGGTTATTTTGGCAATAGCGCTTCTAAAGACAAGGCTCACCTCATCCGAATCGGTTGATTCGATAAGCAGCTCGTAAGAGTTGAATCCCTTGAGCCTTCCTTTAATCTCCTGCCCTGTGACGAGATGGATAGTTATCTCCTGCCCCAGCAGCTTTGGCAGAAAATATGGTCCCCGATCTCCACGTTTTGGACTTTCTGATGGCTTCCGCTGATCCTGGTTTGGTCTTGCCTGAGGACTCGGCTTGAATCCCTTGCGGCGATCAAAGTTATCCGGCATAATTCACGTCTTTTCAATTATTTTCCTGATTTTGGCCTCTTCACTGCTCTATCAGCAGCCTTAACTTATTATTCGCCAGTAGAGCAGATTATATATACATTTGGGATATCTGCATGAAGGTAATTGCTAGATGTTATAGTTTACTCAGCTATATATTAGTCTGGTATAAGAGCATCTTTGCTATTTCCAATTGGCCTTGAGATAGTGATCACCTCCCAACGGGCCACCGTGTCACTCAGCTATTGAATTCAAAGGTCTTATATTACGGCTGGGGCTAAGACTAACGGTGACGACAGCACACTCAGTCGCCGCACAGGCTACCCCTGGCCCTCCGCTGGAGGAAGGTTTTTGGATTGGAGACCAGCGAAAAATTAAAGATCTAACCGGTTTCCAAAAGCATAAACATTATTTTCCACTGAAATACTACCGTTAGATCTGGAAATCGCATAATTATTCTTTAGCCTTCATGGGAACCAAGAAATTGTCTATGATGCCAGAAGGTGTCAGGTTCAACTCGTTGAGCCTCCTTTCACACATTTTTACCAAAACTTCTTGCGTGGAGCTTGAGTTTGCCAATTCATAAATTAGAGTACCTACATTAGAGATTATAGAATATAATCTATCCAGAGTTAGTACATAAATATCATTAGTAGAAATTGCAGGGCTCGCATAGTTGTTAGGTTGGACAACGATTTTCGTAGCTTTATATTCTGGGTATTCAGTAGTAAACCATTCATTGGAGGTAATCATTTGCGAAAGATCCTCTTTAGTGAAGGGATTATCAGGCTTTTTATTACTTTTGGCCTCTATAATAAATCCATGGTTATCTTCAACTATCCATAATACATCTGGACCTTTTCCTAGACTATTTTCTGGGCGTTCTGAATGAAATCCTAGCATACAACCTAATTCTTGAAGGGATTGCTCGAATTGATTTGTCGTAGCATGTGGATTAAGCCACGAAGTAATCCTCTTAAATTCAGATACGTAGCCCCTTCTCTCTCTGTATTCTTTAAGTGGTTCAACGACCCTAATTGATTGTATTCCTGGCTCAGAAAAAGGTAGATAAGGTAATTCTAATCGCGGTTTTAGTAAGCGCTTATTCAGTGAAAAAGCTTCTTTTTGAAAATCATTGGCACGTTCTTCATTTCCCCAGAAATAAGCTGCTCTTGCACATAACTGGTATAGCCATCCTAATAAGTCATCATCGATTTTTCCTTTTTCTAAAGCACTTTTTAATACCGCTATTGAATCATCATAGTATCCATCACGAATGAGCTTAAGATGTCGTCTCTCAATTCCTGCGACTTTTAGGGACACTATATCTTGTTTTTGCTGATTCGTTTGTTCAGCTAACCTATCAGCATGGTATTCAATCCAGTCAGAATCCCTCTTTAAACATTTCTCTATAGTATCCCTGAATTCTTCGAAGGATTTTACATCCCGACTAATTTCATTACCAAGCTGCATTTGGGCTTGGGTACTTGGAGTTAACTGTGCCAAATTGTTTGTTTTGCTAATCCAAGGAACTAAATCATTACCTAACAAAATTATGACACAATAGTCTCCAAAACCCCTAGTGCCTCGCCCTAATCCTTGTTCGATCTTTTGAGCAGTAGATGTAGTAGTAACGCTACTATTGCCTAATATGTATCGCATAAAAGAATCATAGATATTTTCCCCCAGGGGTTTTCCATCCATGACTAATAGTCTACAACTATCGCGAGGAAGATCTAGCCCATCATAACGATTTGAAAGGGCATAAGCTCCCATAGAATTGGTGGTAAGCTCTTGAATAAATAGATCTACTTCCTCGCTTCTGGATGGGATTTTTGCAACATCGTCCCATTTAGCAAGCGTTCTATTCGAGGGAACAAGTATTAAAACACCTGCTCTTTTAGAAATTTCTTTTATCATTAATTTTGTGAAATCAATTATTCGATTGTGGTCCAAATTCATTAGAGCTGGGGCAAGAATCATTCTCTCTCCAACCCCAGCAAGAGATTTCGGGGCAATCGGTTCAGAAACGGACTTTACGTCGGCATCAAAAGTCCTTACAATAGTGCTATCATTTGCCAAAGTTGCCGACATGTAAATCCGTCTTGGACATTTATCGAAAGAGGGAAATTTATCTAATAAGGGATACAATGGCGTTATTGAGAAAGACCTTGATCCTATGAGCGCATGACAATAATCAAATTCATCACGTAATAATGGCCAGATAAATGGATAATTGGAAGAGATGCTCGAAAGGCGAGTCCTTACTTCGGATAATTTATGCTTCCAGCTCCAATAAGGGACCTCCAAAATCATTGTATCTTTATTAGCCAAAATATCATCAAATGTGCCAATCCTATCAATCTCATCAAAATCCTCTCTAAACAAATTACACAACTCTAAATAGAGAGAATCGTTTTCTTCCCGTTTTACTGATAAAGTAAAGCTATCTCTAATATTCGGAAACGCAGTATGAGCGTCATCTAAAATGATTCCTTCTAGCGGTACATAATCGCTTCCTCTATCAGCACAACCAAATTGGGTTTTAGCGTTGAATAACTTTGCATATGTTGCTATCATTATGCTATTTCCTGTAAGAAAATCGTCATCCAAATCGCCTCCGGTTCGAGATAATGTAGTCTTAATTCCATAGTCATGTGATAAATTGAAAGTCTGCCTAGTTAATTGAGTTGTTGGACATAAATATAATACAGAACCTTTGGTTTGATTTATTATAGATTGTGCGATTATCAGACCAACAAGGGTCTTTCCCCCACCAGTATTTAGTTTTATTATGACATCTTTATTATCACGCTTGATATTCCATTCCTTCAATACTTCTGCTTGGCTTTGCCATAGATCATTGATATTTAACTCGCGATTTGACCTGGGTAAACGCCGGAATAACTCAAATGGGTCTATTGGTTTGGAAGGCACACCGCGTTCCTTTCTTAGTTTATTAAAATCAACCATGAAAAATCACCTTCCTCGATCAGTATTTAAAATTTCTCTCATATTAAAGCAATTCTAGACTTCATTTTTATATTAATTCAATTTAATCTAATAAATCGGCCAATATAAACTTTGCTTTATATATTATCAGCTGCTCCGACTCCCTTTGCTTGCTCTTGCCATCAGGCTAGATCTTAGTCTATTGGACACATCTTCCTTGGCACTCCATATATGTTTTGTGGACAACCACTTTGGAAAGATACCGCTAAGCCAATAAATGCTTATATCGTTGAATCTGAACCCATGGGCTTAAATACAACCTCTCCCGCCGCCAATGATTTTGCCTGCAGCCGCCCAGCAAAGAAGTCTTCCATGATCTCATCGATCTCTTCGGATACCTCAGGCGTATATTCAACCTCGCCGCAAATATCGCAGATAAAAGCCGGAACATCCTTGATGACTACTATCTCATCCCCAACTCTGGCCATAAATTCGTCCTTGCCCTCAAGCATCTTGCCTGCGCAACAACGGCAGCTATGAGCATCAGAACTCATTTACATCTCCTCTCCCTGAATCCAGCTATTTCTGAAGGGCACGATTTACGTTTTGAATATATCGATATTCAATATTATTTCTCTTCTTTCCCATTAGCGCTTTGGCACAACGAACGGAGAGCTGCTTTCATCTTATTCCCATCAACAATATTGCATGCGTTATCCAGGGCCTTCCCCCGAAGAGGGGTTAGGGGTAGCCCGTCCGGCGACTGAGGACGCTAGAATGGCTGTTAGTGCTAGCCCCAGAAGAACGTACGAGCTTTAAATTATGTCAGTCAGCCCTGAAGGCAAAGTAGGAGCGGCCCAGCAATTTATGCTTATAAAATGTAATCCCTTTTAGCCCGATCGGCGATTGAGGACGCTAGAATGGCCGTTAGTGTTAGCCCCAGAAGTAGTGTACGCTTTGATTATTATTTAGCCATAAACGCAAAGCAAGAATAGCTCTGTAATTTTCGTTCATAAATTGGCAATTTCATTATGCCTGCCCGGCGATTGAGGGCTCTAGAATGGCTTTTAGTGTTAGCACCAGAAGTAGTGTAGGCTTTGGTTATTAGTCAGCTCTAAACGCAAAGGAAGAGTAGCTCTGCAATATGAGAGCCTTTGAAATCAAGCTCTACTTTACCAAATCCCGAGCCCTCGATTTGTTATCTTTCATATACAGCACTGCGATGCTTTATCCGAAGTATCAAAACGCCTTCTTTAGTTTTTGAATAGACTATTCGATAATCTCCTATGCGCAGCTTAAACATACCTTTAAACTGGCCAGAGAGAGATTCGCCACAATGTGGATTGCTGGATAAAGCTGTCTCCAGATCTCTTATAAGCTTCCTGGCAACACTCTTATCCAGATGTTTTAGATCACGGGTGACAGAGGACTTATATTCAATCCTGTATGCCAAGGAGGTCCCTCATCTCATCCCTGGAGACTATCCTGTCATCCTTATCATTTAATCTCTCCAGAGCTATTAGGTAATCTGCGTACTCCTCCAGATATTCCTCAATAGCCTTTCGAATTATGTAGGTTTTGGGACGCTCTATCGTTTTAGCCAGATCTTCCAAGCTATGTGCCAGGTCATCCGGGATTCTTATGGAAACAGATGTAGAGATAATGAACCACCAAAACCATAATTGTTTTACTTGTATATCAATGTATTACAATTGGAAGCTGATAATAGCCAATAGGGCAGGAAGCAGAAGCGGTAGATATTTCGATATGGTCTGAAAACTATAGAAAAAGAAAGCGATCAAAGAGCAACAGAATTTCTCAAAATCCCTATTCCCTCGATCTCCACCTCAACCACATCGCCCTTCTGAAGCGGGCCGACCCCAGGCGGCGTTCCTGTGGCAATAACATCTCCCGGCAGCAGCGTCATTATCTCGCTTATGAACTCAACAAGCTTCGGCACATTGAAGATGAGATCCGAAGTATTTGACTTCTGCCTAACATTGCCGTTAACGCGCGTCTGAATATTTGCATTCAAGGGATCGATACTGGCGATCCATGGCCCAAATGGCGCAAAGGTATCGAAGCTCTTCGCACGCGTCCACTGGCCGTCTTTCTTCTGCAGATCGCGTGCAGTAACATCGTTGAAGCATGTATAGCCCAAAATATATTCCGCATAGTCCTTGGCCTCGACATTCCTGCACTTCTTCCCTATCACAACGCCAAGCTCACCCTCATAATCCACTTGGCTGCTGGATTTTGGATAGGCGATCTCTTTCCCGGGATCAAGGACCGCTGTTGGTGGTTTGAGAAATGTTATCGGCTCATCAGGAAGCTTCATCTTAAGCTCATTTGCATGCTCTCTATAGTTGAGGCCGATGCAAACGATCTTGCTCGGCGTTGCCGGGGAAAGCAGCTCGACATCCTTAAGGTTGTAAATCTCGCCTCCTGAGATAATCCTCTCGCCGCTCAGAGATCCGCCGCAAACTCTGCCGTCTGTTCTGAATCTCACTATCAATGTAACCATCCCTTTATTATTGCCGTCATCCCTTGCACGGCCCAATGACGCCATCCGGCCCTCGTTTATACCTGCCGAATTCGCTATTCAAAAGCTTGCCAGCCACGATCACAGGCCCCTCGACGCATACCCTGATTCCATCTGGATCCAGGCAGCATGATCCGCAGACTCCGATTGCGCATTTGAAGTGCCTGTTGATGCATGCCTGGATCTTTCCGGCATGCCCTTTCGCTCTTGAGATTATATCCCACATCATGAGCTCTGGGCCGCAGAGATATATCTGGTCGAACTCATCCAGGTTCAATTCCTTTAGGCCTGCTGATACGTAGCCGGCAATTCCAAATGAGCCGTCATCTGTAGTAATAATTGTATTCCCAATGCTCTTGAATCTGCTCCTGAAGATCATATCCGCAGAAGACCTGAAGCCTATCAGCGATGTTACTTCTATGCCTGCTTTCTTTGCTCTCTCACCCAAAAATGCCAGCGGCGCTACGCCGACGCCTCCGCCGATGAGCAGGATCTTTTCACCGCTGAAGCTGAAGCCGTTTCCCAGAGGCCCTCTAAGGCCGATGCTGTCTCCCGGGTGAACATCGATAAGGGCTCTTGTCGCCTCGCCAACCGCATGAACTGTTATCCTGTTGGAATCGGAGAAGCTCATGGGAATCTCATCCAGCCCCCGAATCCATACCATTACATACTGGCCGGGCATGGGACCGAGGGATCTATCGAACTCAATAGTTTTGATAATTGGCGTCTCATTCTCAATAGAGATGACTAGAGCATTAACCGGCCTCATGAGCGCCTCCCCGCTGTGCCCTTTAGCTCATCCAATGTCGTTTTCTTCCTTTCAAGATAACGCGATAATCCTTCCGTTATCTCTTTGATGACTCCATAGCCCCTTTGAAGAGCTGTTCCTACCTGAACGGCACAGGCGCCTGCCATGATCATCTCCACTGCATCTTCCCAGGTGCTCACGCCGCCAACTCCGATCACAGGGATATCCAGCTGCGTCGAGAGCTCATAGACGCATCTGACTGCCACCGGCTTGATCGCCCGGCCTGATAAGCCTCCGAATTTATTCCCCAAAATAGGATAACCCGTCTCAATATCGATAGCCATCGCCTTGAGAGTATTGATTGCCACAACAGCATCAGCGCCGCCTCTCTGTGCCGCCATTCCAAGCTCGACTATATCAGCCGTGTTCGGGGTCAGCTTGACCCAGACGGGAACATCGGCAGATGCCTTGACGGCTCCTGTTACTGCCTCCACCAGATCTGGATAGCGCCCAAGCTCAGATCCATATCTTTCAGCATGCGGACATGACAGATTCAGTTCGAATGCATCTGCTGCAATGTCCCTGGCGATCCTTGCGAACTCCTCGACACTTCCGCCAAATATGCTTGCAACGACAGGCGTGCCGCCTTCTCTCGCGAAATCGATCTCATTCTGAAAGGCCTTATAGGAAGGATTGGGCAGCCCCATCGCGTTTAGAAGGCCGCATTCGACCTGGACGATTGAGGGACCCGGATGCCCGAGTCTGGGCTCAGATCCCAGTGACTTAGTGACAACACAGCCAGCGCCTGCAAGGGCTGCGCGTCGCAGTGATGCACCTGTTGTGCCAAGTATGCCTGCTGCAAGGATGACAGGATTTTGCAGCATTAAGCCGCCGGCATCAACTGTTAGGGATGGCATATCTTGGAGTCGTCAGGCGAAGATAAAAATCTTTATATCCCAAGTTTTATCAGCTCTGCATTCAGCTCGCGCCCATGGATTCTCAGAAGAGCAATGGTTGCAGGCTGCCCGAACCTTCTTGGCCCGGCAGTTCCAGGGTTCAGATAAAGCATCCTATTCTTTCTCTTTGCCGATGCTCTATGTGAATGGCCGCTGATTATGCAATCCAAGCCTGCAGTATCCAGATCCCTGAGGATGTGAACTACCGCAATCCTGGAATCATCAATCTCGACCACCTTCACTTTGGGCAGCCTGCGAGCCCACTCCCCGCGATCATTGTTGCCTCTGACAGCCACAACAGGAGCCACGACTTTCAAGACATCAAGAACTTCTGGACTTCCAATATCGCCCGCATGAATTATCATCTCCGTGCCTTCAAGCCTTTCAAGGGCTTCACGGCGAATCAGGCCGTGGGTGTCTGATATGATGCCTATTAGGTGCTCCTCTTCTGAGCCGGTATTCAAGCCAGTGTTCAATCGCTGCTGTGCATAATGCTTATTAGAAGGCGGTTCGATCCGGAATCACCCCAAATTACAACATCATGAAAATGTTCTGGAAAGGATAAAAATTTTGGCCCGAATGAACAGAAACCTAATTATCTGGCAGTGCATTCATTGAAACATGCTCAAAGCAGGCGATTTCTTCCTATCAGGCAATACCGGAGGAGTAGTATGCGCCTTCGTTCAATGGGGAAACAGCTACGCAGGAGCAGCACCGGCACACATATTCCATTATTCGGGAACTGATAAATTGAGGATCGGCAACCAGCAAACGCGAGTGGCCCATTTCGCAAGAGATATAGATCTCGCGCTATTTCCTGTTCTAAGTGCCTGCGAGCCCTCGCAGCTCGGCAAGCCTCGTTTTGGAGACGCGATGCTTGTGAATGCAAGGGGCATCATGGGCTGCAGAGTAACTGATGTATCCTGGTCTATAGCCTATGTTGCTCTTCAGCCGGGAAACCTGCCAGGACCCGGGGACAGCGGAACGCCCGTCATCCAGGACGGCAAAGTTGTCGGCATGCTGCTCTCAATAAATCTGCATACCTGCAAGGGCATAGTGATGAATGCAGAGCTGATAAAAAAAGAGGCGCAGATGTGATATATGATTACAAAAAGCAATAACATCCGGCAACGCGGATCCAAAATATATTGATTAAATCATCGGTTAAAAAATAGCTTTTGGAGATAGCTTTCCTGGCCGTGAGCCTCAAAACATCGAAGATAGGAAAAATATCGGAAACAGGAACGCTACTATAAACCCTATAACCATCAGAACGACCGCTACAGCATCATTTCCCATAATGATCCTCCTAACCTTGAATCACAGCTTGTAAGAGGTAATATTAATCACTATCGGAACATTAACTTTGCAGAAGCATACTCGCCATATCCAAAGCCAATACATTTAACTTCTCGGAAAGAGACCATTTTTACGTGCGATCTGTTCAGAAAAGCGGAACAAAGGTACAGGGGAGCAAGTTAGAACGGAATAGAGCAACAGGCGCAAAGTATATTCTTCTGCGGCCTGCCGGGTATCCCCTGAAGAGCATATTTCAAGAGTATCCTGTTGTGTCCGATGCCAAGCTCTTTGAGCTGTATGCCAGAGAGCAGTGGTACGGCGAGCCTGTCAAGCCCGGATGCTTTCTCTTCGACCGGAGGCTTTACCCGGATTTCGCCTTCAAAGTACTCAAAGTTCGTCCGCCATACTCCGTTGTCGGTGCAGAGACGATAATAGAGGTTGAGCGGCAGCCAGAACCAAAGAAGGCAGAGTGCGATGTCAGATTCGAGGATATCGTCGGCCAGGATACGGCGAAGAGAAAGGTCAAGATCATTGAGAAGTTCCTCGCAGCGCCCGAGAAGTTTGGGAAATGGGCTCCCAGAAATATTCTCTTCTATGGCCTCTCGGGCACCGGCAAAACAATGATTGCAAGGGCCCTCTCAACAGAGGCCAAGGTGCCGATGCTGCCTGTTAAGGCCACAAGCCTGATAGGCGAGTTCGTGGGCGAAGGAGCCAGGCAGATACATAGCCTTTACGAGAAGGCTGAAGAGATCTCGCCCTGCATAATCTTCATTGACGAGCTGGATGCAATCGCGCTGGACAGGCATTATCAGGACCTGCGCGGGGATGTATCAGAGATCGTCAACTCACTGCTGACAGAGATGGACGGCATTCATAAAAGAAATGGCGTCTGCACTATCGCTGCCACTAACAAGATCGAGTTTATAGACAGCGCAGTTCGCTCCAGGTTCGAGGAAGAGATAGAGTTCAAGCTGCCGAATGTTAAGGAACGGCTGGCAATACTCGAGAAAAATGCAGCCACATTGCCTTTGGAGATGGATGGCGTCAATCTGCTGGATGTTG
Source organism: Methanotrichaceae archaeon (assembly GCA_041946675.1). Taxonomy (GTDB): domain Archaea; phylum Halobacteriota; class Methanosarcinia; order Methanotrichales; family Methanotrichaceae; genus CAWBKV01. Next base: position 36,254 of record JBHGAU010000008.1, read on the forward strand.
CGAAGGAGACTGAAGGGTTTTCCGGGAGAGATCTTGTGGAGAAGGTGCTGAAGGCAACACTTCACCATGCTATCATGGATGACAGCAAGATAACTGTAAACCACTTGGAAGATGCAATTTCCAAGGCCAAGAAAGATTACAAAGAGCCTCCGAAGGAGATGTTCACCTGATCAGGTAGATTTGGCAGAGAGGCATCATGTGGCAGGAGATATTGAACAAGTTCAAGAGATTCCCAGCACAGGAGAAGGTCATCAGGCTTATTCTACAGAGAGGATTTCAGATCAATGAGCATGGCAGGGTGGTTTCAGGCAACATTGAGATACCTCATGCTCAGATTGCGAAGGAGCTTGGCGTAGATCGCAGGGTCGTGGATACGACGGCCATGGCGGTTCGCGAAGATGAGGCGCTATGGAAGGTGTTCAGAAATGTCCGCTCTATGACGTTCCTGGGGGAGGTGGCACCGGTTTTGGGCTTGGGTGTAATAGAGATAACTCCTGTAAATGCGACTCAATCAGGGATTCTTGGGAACGTTGCAAGCGCTGTCGCGAGATATGGCCTAAGCATACGCCAGGCAGTATCAGATGATCCTCATTTCACTGAGAGTCCGAAGCTGACAATAATTACAGAGGGCAAGATTCCAGGGGACCTTGTCCAGATGCTGATGGAGATCGAGGGCGTAAGAAGAGTCACCGTATATTAATATTGTTATGGCCCATTTATTTTACATGAAGCTATCTCAATTCCGCTATTTCCTGCTGACGGCAGCCCGCCCTCTTTCGGAAAGCTCAATTCCTATTGATTCGAGAAAAGATTTGGCGTTCCCATTGCCGTGGATCAGGATTTCAGCAAGATCCGATGGCTCGTCGATATCGCAAGCGGCATAATAGGAGGTGTAGACTCTAGCATCAAGTCCTATGGTTTTGGCAAAATCCATATGCTTCAGGAAGCTTAACCCCCGGTACTGGGTCCTGAACCTGGGACTTCTGATCAGGATCATGTTTGTGCCGCCGCCGCGTCCTGGCGTTAATACGACATCGCCCTCCATTTGAAGTATGCCCTTCACAACCTCAGAGGTTAAAAGGGCCAGATCCGCCATAACTATCAGTATATCCTCGGGCCAGCCGTCACTCTGCCGGTGCTCGATGAAAGCATTGATGGCATCATTCAGCTCCAAGTCGCATATGAGAACGCTGAAATCACCATATAGATTGAATTTATCAAACCCAGGTTTTGCAAGAATAGCAGTCGAGCCCGCGAAGGATACTGCTTTCACAACATCTTGTAGCATTGCCAGCGCAAAGAGCCTGCGCTCCTCAGGTGAAAGGATGGCCCCTAGCCGGGACTTTGCTCCATTTAGCCTGAAGGGAATGATGACACGAACTGGCCTTTGCATTAGCGAGGTGCTGCTGACCCAAGGATAAAATAGTTGCGTTAGGGCTTGGGCTGTTAAGGCTTCAGATGATGACGAATTACATCAAGCCCTTTGGGCCTGAACAGGCTTCCTCCTGACCTGGAATATTTCAGTCCCCTAAAGACTGCAACAGGTGTTGCATCTCCGGCCTCACCGATAAGCATGTTTGCCATGCCCGCTATCTCGTCTACAATTGCCTCGAGGGTGATCTCCAGAATTCTTCCGTGAATATCCGGCTCGCCGCGCCAATCGCGCAGTGCCGTGATGCCTGACCAGCCTACGGCAACTCCAGCTACTCCGCAGCGGAACGGCCTGCCGCAGGTATCGGTAATTATCACTGCACAATCCTTGCTCAGCCTTTTCCTTATCCTCTCGGCACTGGTGCCTGGATTTTCGGGGAGCAGCAGTATTCTGCCATCTCCAACATTAGATTGATCGATTCCGGCATTTACACCGATATGGCCGAACTTGGTGACTGAAAGCAAAAAAGGATAGTCGAGAAGTATATCCTCAGATTCATCCAAAACAGCCTGGACGAACCTGGGGTCTTTTGAGAGTGATTGTGCGATCTTTATTGCTCTTGGGCTGGGCTCATAATCTTCGAGCCTTCTGAAACGGTCCTCCGATTTAGCGACTATTGTGCTCGCAATGCAGAGTATATCGCCGTTCTGAAGCTCGAAACGGGACTCTATAAGCGATGCTAGATCATCGCCCTCTTTGATCACCGGTAAGCCGTATATCAAAAAACCCTGCATAGATGGCGATGTAGAGGAGGTTTCCGACATAGCTCATGCCATCTTATGTAATATCATTCCGTCTCTTGATATCATTCCGTCTCTTGCCATCTTATGTAATATCATTCCGTCTCTTGCCATGTTGGCCGTCACTTGAATCGCTCATCCACAGGCATAGTGCTGAGGTAAAAGAGCCTTGCCTGCACGAGCATATCCAGAAGATACGAGTAGCTCTCGGCCGTCACAGCTATGCGACTGTCGCTTATCTCCGACCAGGGCAGAGCATTATAATCCTCTGCAAAGTGTTTCCAGAAATCTGGCGGATAAAACTCAAGCTGGTACTTGTGCTTCTCCGTAAAGGTCAATGTGATCTTTCTATCCATCTCTTCCTCAAAGTGGTGCCTGCCTGTGGTCTATCTTAAAGAGGTGTTAAGAGGCCTTGCCCTTTCTTTCCACGACCTCTGCAAAGGCCAGGGTCCCGCTGACTTTCTTGATCTTGGCCCTTACAACCTCGCCTTTAACAGTGCTGGGAATGAAGACGAGATACTTGTCCACCTTGGCTATGCCGTCGCCCTTATTGCCGACAGATTCAATGCGCAGCTCGTAGGTCTCGCCCTCTTCAATCATTTCCTTCTGAATCGTTGTTGTGGCCTTTCTCCTCCGAACCGGTCGATGCGCACCGCATGCATCGCATTTTAACATCAGAATGCGATCGTTCTTAGTAAGGTGAGTATCGGGAAGCCTGCATTCAGTGCAGACCACGTACTCCTCGAAGTAAGACTCAATTTGTCTGGCTATGACCTGCTCGCTGAACTTTCCTTGGAAGATTCCACGTCCACCTTCAATTTTGCCAGCAGTCCCCAGCTCCTGAAGGAGATACTTCATCAGGTGGTCTGGTTCTCTGTTCAGTTTTTCGGCTATTGCAGCAAAGTTCTCAAGGACTGTTGTCTTGCCCTCGTAGAATACTTTTGGCGTGGGCATGGCAAACCTCTCCTTGGGGCCTTTTGTGGTGGGCATCCTCTTCATCGCCCGATCTAGGCCTGAGATGTAATCATCCATCTAGATTACCTTATGAAAGCTCACTTGCCTGATTCAGTGATGATCTGAATCGGAGTCGGTAGCTTATGTCCAGCTCTCTTCAGTGCGATCTTGGCATCGTTCAGATATTGCGGTGTGACTCCTAGGGTGAAGAGCCTCTGTCCTGCCTCTATCTGAGCGGCTGTGCCTACAGCCTTGCCGAATGCGCGCCTCATTCCGCTTGAGACACGGTCTGCACCGGCTCCTGTAGCCTGCTTATTCTCTCTTATTACATGGTGCGGATAAACTCTAAGCTTCAGATGGAAGTTGGTTCTGCCCACAATTTTCAGCAGATAACGATTAGCTGCGACCCTTGCAGCCTCAAGAGACGTATGCCTGATCTGGCATGGCTCTCTGGCCACAAGTGTTAGGTTGAGGGAGAAGTTCTCCTGCAGGTTTCCCATATCATAATGAACCACTTTACTTCCCGGAACGCCGCCCATGTACTCTCTGCGTGTGTAAGGGCGTTCGATCTTTCTGTACATGCTTCCTGGCTTGCGCGTCAAAACAAATTCCTCCAATAATCCTGAGATCAGTGCTCTATTCAACTAGTTTATAAGGCTTGGCCTCGACTCAAACTGTCATGGGCGTGGATGAAGAGATCTCGCCTGCAATAGGCGTTCCTATTAATGATCTGACCTCTGCCGGGTAGTTTGCAAGGACCCACATCAGCTTCACGAGAGCCACCTCCGGCAGCATATCTTCGCCCTCAATTGCGCCCGCATCAAGCATATAGCGGCCTGTATCGTAAACGCGGTCGCAAATCCTGCCTCTGAGACATTGAGATGTTATTACTACAGGTATGCCTGCATCCGTAGCCCGCTTGATTGAGTCTATCCAGTTCGAGGCCACATGCCCAAGTCCAGTGCCTTCAATAACTAAGCCCTTATAGTTTTTATCGGTATAATAATCCATTATATCAGACGGCGCTCCCGGCGTATATTTTACGAGTGCACATTTCGGCTCAAGCTTATCCATTACCTTAAGAGCTACCTCATTTCGGTGGCGGTAAGGTATGGACGTCTTTATGCTTCTGGTGAGATAATCCACTTTTCCAATTGGACTCTGGTTAATGCTCCAGAAGGCATCTCTTCTGGAGGTATGCATCTTTCTAACGCGAGTCCCCCGGTGAATTGAGCAATAGCTGTCGCTTGTAGTGCCGTGCATTACGACACAAACTTCAGCGATATCGCTGGTAGCAACGGTAGCAGCACAGATGGCATTCATTGCAGCATCGCTGCTCGGTCGATCCGAGCTCCTCTGAGATCCCACGATCACGACTGGAACCGGTGTGCGGAGCATGAACGATAGAGCCGCCGCAGTATACATCATAGTATCAGTTCCGTGAGTTATTATCACGCCCTCTGCGCCGCTGCGGATCTCTTCGGCCACGGCCCTTGCAAGCTCCATCCAGTAATCCGCACGCATGTTCTCGCTCAATATCTGATAGATTATGCGTGCGTTGTAGTTGGCAATCTCCTCAAGCTCAGGGATTGCAGCGGCGATTTCGCCCGCAGAGAACTGGCTTGTCACAGCTCCAGTTCTATAATCAACTTTGCTGGCGATGGTACCTCCTGTGGACAAAATGGATACCAGAGGCAGTCCAGCTCTCTTACGCAGGGGCGGCAGAGGAGGTAGCTTAAGCTCGTGCCCCTTCTCAACGAGCTTCAGATCCGATTCTGATACATGGAGCCCGATGTTATAGCCGTTATCGAGTTTTATGACTATGTGATCCTTTGTGCGTGACGGCATAAGTACGCCCTCATAGGCCACGCCGCCCTTTTCTATAGATACCCTATCCCCGAGGTCCATTTTCAACCACCAGGTCTAGATGACCATTACCATCCCGATTACGATTAACCTTACCTTCTTTTATTAAGGAGACCTAAAAACATTGCCCCTGAAAAGGGAAATCTCCCTCTAAAAAGCTAAGAGCGCTGCTCTCGATAAAAATCCAGAACATTGTCTTCATAACAGCCAACATCTTTAAAGGTAAATGTCATCCAGTGTAGAACAGTTGAGGAGGGAAATTCAATGCTAGAGAGACTGAAGAGCTCGCTCTTAGAAGCGCCCATATTCAAGAGAGGCGATTATAACTATTTCATTCATCCCATAACTGATGGCGTCCCTGAGGTAAAGCCGGATCTAATAAGAGAGGTTGTCAGCCATATCATAAGGATAGCCTGCCTTGATGTAGATAAGATTGTGACCATCGAGTCGATGGGCATCCCCATTGGAATAGCCCTGTCAATTGCAACCGATATACCACTGGTGATCATCAGGAAAAAGAAGTATGGTCTGTCCGGCGAAATCGAGGTCGCCCAGGTCACAGGCTACTCCAAGTCTCAGCTCTTCCTTAACGGAATCAAGAAGGGTGATCGAGTAATAGTCGTTGATGATGTTATCAGCACCGGTGGAACCCTTCTAGTTGTGCTTCAGGCACTTAAGGCAGCTGGCGCAGAGGTAATGGATATCGTTACTGTTATAGAGCGCGGCGAAGGCAGGAAGAGGCTCAGGGCTGAGGGTTATGATATTAAGACGATGGTTCAGGTCGATGTTGATGAGAAGCGCGTGACAAAAGTAATCGAGTCGTCTCCTGCCCATGAGGCAGCAAAATCAGGCTAGACTCGCATAAAACAATGAGAAGATAGAATGAGCGGCAACCTGGAGACAGACCTGCGATCAGAGACACTGAAGTGGCTGGAAAGGGCGGGAAGTTTATTCTCAGAGATATCGGGGAAAGAGGAGTTTATCGATAACATTTCGGCCTATATCTCTGACTCCAAATATTTTCTGGAGAAAGGGGATTTGATAAGGGCTTTTGAGGCTGTGATATGGGCCTGGGCCTGGATGGAAATAGGATTGGAAATGGGAGTTTTAATAAAAAGTTAGACCCAAGTTAGAGCAGCTCAACAGGCTTGATCATCCCTTTCCCACAGCACAAAAGCATTTCCTTCAGTATCCTGACAGATCGCGAAGTATCCCATCGCAGGCACTGCCTTCTTGGGAAGGATAATCTTCCCACCCAGCGCGAGTACCTTTGCTGAGTACTCATCAACCGAAGGGACATCGATATAGTTTGTTATTCTCTGCTCCGGATGTACCCTCCTCAATATACCGCCGCTGGTTATGCCGGAGCTGTCATTGGTATTGATCTCGCAGTAATCCTTTTCCGGTAAGCAGTCAATCCTCCAATCGAAGATGTCCGAATAGAAGCCCTTTGCCCTGTCAATATCATCAGCAGGCACCTCAAAAAAGATTATACTAGGCATCTTACATCCCAGTCTTAATTGTCCATTAGGCTTATTTAGTTTTCCATTGAAATATTAATGTTAAGATCAAAAACTTAGAGCATCATTTTAGCTAATAACATTAGACCGTTATTTCAGATGATAATTTCAGAACATTCGTTTTTGCCATACGTCTCGATATTGCCATTAGTTACTCGGTATAGTCGCGGAAATCGATCTTCAGATATCTCTTCAGCTCATCGGCCTTCTCCGCTCTGCCGAAGGCGATGGAGAAGGCGGGATATCTCTTTGTATCCAGCTTACAGTAGCCGATGAGGTCCGGAAAGGCAGCAGCGAATTCATCATGATCCGGTTTTTCGCCTTCCGCAAGAGGAGCCTCCATTCTGCTGAGCACGCGATAGAATATCTTGCCCTCTGCCCTGGGAAGAACCTCCTTCCAGTCAGGCTTCTGCTCATTATAATAGTATTTGTATGGGTTCAGCATGAAGGCAAAGAAGGTCAGATCAGATATGCTGAAGCTGCCGAACTTCATGGGATTGATCTCTATCGGCATGAGCCTATTTCTCTGAAGCCTGAATTCGGCATGAACAGGGAAGTTTTTAACAGCTATCTGTGAAGACAGCTTTCGCAGAAAATCCTCTATTCTGGGGTGCATTTTTTTGACCAGACTGGAGCTTGTATAATAGAGGATATCCCTGAAATCATCCTTATCCAGCAGAGGATGATCATAGATTCCCAAGATAACAGGCTCTCCAATGGAGTTGAAATATGCATCGCAGGCAATCTCCTCTCCTTTTATGTGCTCTTCAATCAGGAACCGGTCTGGGCTCAGGAGAGCCGGACCTGGACCTGGAAGATCAGAGCTGAGCGATTCAGCGTTTTGTCTAACCTCGCTGAGAAGATCATCTACCTTTTCGTGCAGATCTTTGGCGCTATTTACCCTTGTAACTTTGGTTCCTGAAAAGCCGGACGACGGCTTGATTACGTAATCCCTTCCCGAAGGCAAATCGATATTTCTAAGCTCATCCGCTTTGGCAACGGTGAAGAAGTAGTCGGGAAAAGATTTGCTTAAGAGCAGCCTGAATTTTGGCTTGTCCTTGAAGGTCATGATGGCCCCTGCCTTTGTGGGGTCACTATGATTGATCAGGCACGGCAAGAAGATCTCGGAGTTTGATAACAATTTGCAGCCAGGCTGAGCGATTATATTCAAAGCATCGGCTTTGTCCAGCAGCTTCAATTCAGGACAGTATCTTTTGAACTCTTCACTAAGTCTGTCGCTTTGGGCAAAAGCCGGTATGCCCTCTCTGACCAATGTATTCAGAAAGAGAGGCGAAGCGTATGTGTCTGCGAGAATTGCGAGGGACTTATCTTTCACAGATGAGGTCATTGCTGTCTATGCTTAAAATCATTCTCCGTAGAACTGTTAAACTGCAGATTCCAGACCTTACTGGCAGTATCTTCCCCCCTATTCGGGCTACTGTGGATTTGGCAACCTGTAATGTTTCTGCAATATAATCATCTGAATGTCCTTCATCTGCCATCAGAAGCATCCAGGCGCGGTTTAAGCTTCTTGCTGGTGCTATAAAGTGTAAGAGCAAAAGGAATCTAAAGAGCCGCACCGGAGAGAGCATCTTTGCAGTTGCACATCTTTTCGGCCGGGATTGCTGAGAGCGCTCTCGATATTATCTCCCTAATAGTCTCATCGCTCCTTCTCATCAGATCTGAGATATTCCTGGCCTTCAAAATCTCAGTCTTCATGCCGCATGCTGGATTGGTAACTATACATAGCGACGCATAGCATAGAGACAGCTCTTTTGCCAGAACGACCTCGGGGTAGCCGGTCATGCCGACAACGTCTCCAAACTGCCTCATCATCCTGATCTGGGCAGGGGATTCCAGATGAGGGCCCTCAGTACAGACGTAAATTCCCTCAAACGGCTCTAACTGCAAAGAGCGTATGGCCTCTCGGAGGTTGGCTCGAAGATCTGGACAGTAAGGCTGGGTCAAATCCACGTGCACTGCATTGTCATCAAAGAAAGTATTCTGCCTGAACTTGGTAAACTCGACGAAATCATACGGCAGAACAATGCTTCCCAAAGGGTGGCCAGACATTGATCCGACGGTATTTATGGATATCACTCTGCTTGCGCCCGCTGCCTTTGCAGCCCATACGATCGCCCTATAGTTTATCTTGTGAGGAGGAAGATGGCTCTCGCCATGGCGAGATATGAATGCGAGCCTCTGCCCTTTTAATCTGGTTGACCAGACCTCCACCTTTCCATAGGGCGTATCAATCACGTCAATAATGCCGCCAGGATCAAATCCCACACCGCCTATGACAGCAATGTCTGCATTCATACTAATACGGGGAGCACGGCAATCCTTAAATCCTTTTTTATGGGCAACTTGATTTCGACCTTTTTAATGCAAAACGATATCAATTTATTCCGAGTTTTGCAAAATGTAATGGTTTCATCATACGCTGATACCTTTAGCGATAACCTATATAATTGTAGATATATTGGCAAAACCTTATAACTTATTAGTATATATTATATGGTTGGGTGAAGAGCAATGATGTTGAGACTGTCCATACTCATGCTATTGGCTGGATTTCTTGCAACAATCGGATGTGGAAATGGAGCAGATAATAATATCGGCCAGGTACTTATCATCGATGGTCCAGGGGGATACTTGCCAGATGCGAGCTCCATGATTGGCGATATAAATAGCAATATGATCTTTGATAACGGCAATATGGCTTTTGGTAGCGGCAAGGTATTTGCATTATATCCATCTGCGAGCTACGATAAATTTATGCTATTTCCGACTGCGATCAATTTTGGAGATATGTGGGATAGCCATTGGAATAGTATATTCGATGCTAATGGCTTTCCTTTTGTTTCTAGCTGGCATTGAACTTTTTTGCAAGCGGAGCGAAGAGTGCCGCTCTGTCATATGCATATTTGTATAATGGCTCAAATACCAATAACCCAAGTATGGATTGGTTTCCAAGAATAAACTCCTTATTACATTCATATATTCTGCACAATTGGTGCCGATCCTAAGGGCAACCATTTATCATCCATTCCTGATAAGAATAAGATTATGAGCGAGGTGTTGAAGGAATTAATTCTGGAGAAGTGCCGGGAGATGGAGATCCCGCTGGTAGGGGTGGCTAACGTAGAGCGCTGGGAAGAGCCGCCTTTCCAGCCGTGGATGCCTGAAGAGTTCTATCCTCAATCGATTTATCCGGAAGCCAGATCGGTAATCGTGATTGGGCTTCCCATCATTCTTCCTGTACTGGAGACATCGCCTTCCATCTACTACCATGAGCTGTATAAGACTGTGAATTCTTTGCTCGATCAATACACTTACAGGCTGGCCAGCTTCCTTAACGAAAAAGGCTTTGCATCACTGTTCATTCCCAGGGATGGATATGCGAGCATTGATGTACTTCTGAAAAATCCGATCGCCTTTTTTTCTCATAGACACGCTGCTCTCTTGGCAGGTCTCGGAACCTTTGGGATTAATAATATGCTTCTGACGCCAAAGTACGGCCCAAGAGTGCGCTTCGGCTCCGTGCTTACATCGGCTGAGCTTCCATCTGATCCGATGCTGAATGAGGATCTTTGTGTTCACTGCATGCAGTGCGCGAACATGTGTCCCACTAAGGCGTTAGACGAGAAAGATTACCCGCTTGGACTAACGGATAAGAAAAGCTGTGCCTCCTATGCTGCTGAGTTGAACCGCAAAGGGATTTCGCCCTGCGGCATATGCATCAAGGTCTGTCCTGTGGGTGAGGATCGCAAGCTCTTCGATCAAAGGGATGTCTCGATCTATTCCGGGGAAGAGCGCTGCCCTAAGCATCATAAAGCATGGGATCATGTCAGAAAGTATGGGGCAAAATAAGATCATAGTCCTCCCATCTACTAATTGCCTATTAGATTCAAGGCAGAAATATGTGCACTAAAAAATAATTCGGCAATCTATCCCAGTTCTATCGTGCCAATATCTTGCCTATCCATCGTCAAGTTGGCTATCACTACTGAACTATTTGTGTTTCCAACTGTATCTTTAGCCACCACCTTAACGCTATCGCCGTTGGCAATCCATGGTGCTGTGCTGTTCGCCAAATAATCAACGAAGTCGCAATCTATGCTGAACCAGCCGGATGGGCTTGGATCTGCGGTCTTCACAACGCCTGTTCTCTCGTTCGTGGCAGTGATAGTAATATTAGCAGGATCTGTGGCATTTACCTTTCCGATTATCGGATGCAGCTTGTTTGTTGTATATTCGGAGAAGCCCATTCTATCGAAGCTATAGGTTGTGCCTTTCTTGGGCTTCAGAGATCCGCTGAACTTGGATACCTGCTCGAAGATAATATAGCTCGGGATAGGTGCCGGATAGTTTACCGGCAGAGGCATATTCTTGAGCACATTTATCATCAGGTCAAGCTTGTATTCGCCGTTGTCGGCCTCAACTTTGTAGGCAGTAGGATACATTCTCAATGTGACTTGATCCAGAGAGAAGTTCGCATAGCTCAGCTTAATCTGAGCGTTTGAGAACTTGATGATCTCTCCGGCATGCTGTATTCCCAGAATGGTATTCTTCTGTTCGCCAAATACATCTCCCAATGTCAGAGTGAAGCCGTCCTCAGGAGCCGAAACTTGTGCCCAGTTCCGGCGGGCATCGTTGAAGGCCCATCTGCCCCAGTTGTGATCGTGGTATCCAACTGCACTTATCCGTCTGGTCTGGTTATCGATGGTTATGGTTCCTTTGACTGCAGCCGATGGCATATAGACCAGCCACTTCATCCAATCGCCCTTGATGTGGCCGACGTGCATCTGAACCGGTGTGGGGAACCACGGTCTAGCTTCTGCAGTGTAGGTTAGATCCCATGTAATAGGCGTATTCAGCAGGATATCTCTTGCAGAGCCGAATATCCTGTAAGAAGATGTATTAGAAGCGCTGAAACCGTTTCGATCGATATCGACTATTGGGTTGCTGCGATCTCCTCCAAAGCCGCGGCTGTTGTGTATGCCGAAAACGGGAGGCATGCCTTCCTCAAGGACAAGTGCAATCGCCTGTATCCTCCGCTGACCGGTGATATTGTCGGGATCGCTCAGGAGGTAATTAAAGAAGAATTGAGTATCGTTTGAAACCCCGTTGAAGTACCACCATTCGTTATAGAGCTTATCATCAATGTTATTTCGCATATAATGATAGGCATCATCCTTCAATGTTGGCTCTGCAGCCAGGCCATTGCAGCACGAGAAGATGAATACTATTAATACCGCTAACAAATGATTATTATGCGTTCTCATCAAAGCGCCCTCCTTACCTTAGCCCAGCGCCTGAAGACTGATGGCTTTTGTATTATTTAACAATATTTCCGGGCTATTCGCCCATAGCTTTAGATCAATCCAGAAGATCAACTGCCTCCTCTGCGCTCATTGCTTTCAGCGTTCCGGGAATATCCCAGCTCCCGAGGCTTATCACGCATTTTCCCATCTTAAGGGCAAGGGCTATCTCAGAGAGCGTTCCATACTCACCCGGCAAAGCGATGATCGCATCGGCGCTTTTTACTATTATCACATTTCTGGCATGGCCCATGCCCGTGGATATGGCTATTCCGACGCATTTATTTGCCTCCCATTTTTCGCCCGGAAGTATGCCGACTGCTATACCTCCTGCATCCTTGGCACCGCAGCAGACCGCCTCCATCACACCGGTCAGGCCGCCGCAGATCGGCGTATGACCGTTTTCTATCAGGAGCCGTCCCAGGGCGTATGCGGTCCTTCGGATATCAGAGCTGCACTCAGCTCCGCCAATTACAGCTATCTGCATTCAGCCACCTTAGATTACGGTTATTGCCGTAGAATAATATTGTCTTGCACCGTCTTTCAGCGCAAAGTATTCATATACCTCCCAATAGTTATTTTTTGTGAACACATTCAGTCGGCTCTATCCCTCAATTGCAGAGATGCTGGCGGAGCAATCGATCATTGAGCCGACGCTGCCGCAGAAGCTTGCGATCCCCGAGATTCTGCAAGGAGAAAACGTTCTGCTGATAGCTCCGACTGGCACCGGCAAGACCGAAGCTGCAGCCCTTCCTGTTCTCCATAAAATCCTGTCAGGAGCACGTTCAGGAACGCAGGCAATCTACATCACGCCTCTGCGCGCTCTGAATAGGGATATGCTCAGACGTTTTCATGAGTGGGGCGAGCGGCTGAAAATATCGATCGCTGTCCGTCATGGTGATACAAGCAAAAGCGATAGAAGAAGACAGTCATTGAGCCCGCCGGATCTTTTGATCACGACTCCTGAAACTCTGCAGGTGATGCTTACTGGAAAGCGCCTTCGCAGAAATCTATCATGCGTAAAGACTGTAATAGTCGACGAGATCCATGAGCTCGCATCATCAAAGAGAGGATCGCAGCTTTCTGTTCTCCTGGAACGGCTGGTGGAGATCGCGGGCGAATTTCAGAGGATTGGACTGTCTGCAACAGTCGGATCGCCCGAGCAAGTTGCAAGCCTTCTTGCAGGATCGCATAGGTCGTACAAAATCATCAGAGCAGATATCGAGAGAGCCAGCGATTTTAGAATTGTCAGCCCTATCCCTTCGCGCCAGGATTATGCGCTGGCGAGCCAGATGGAATGTGATCCCAGACTGGCTGCACAGATCAGGTGGATTAGAGACCTGGTCAAACTAAAGAAGTGCCTGATCTTCGTCAACACAAGGCAGGCGGCTGAGGTTCTGGGCTCCAGGTTCAAACTTCTTGGCGAGCCCATAGGAGTCCATCACGGCAGCCTGTCGGCCGAGGCAAGGGTCGAGGCGGAGGAGGCGTTTAAAGGAGGAGCTCTTCGAGGTCTCATATGCACATCATCTATGGAGCTTGGTATCGATATCGGCGACGTGGATCACGTCATTCAGTACAGCTCTCCCCGAGAGGTTTCAAGGCTGCTTCAGCGTGTCGGTCGTGCAGGTCATAAAATAGGCAGGACTGCAGAAGGAACAATAATCGCCACATGTCCGGATGACATCGCTGAAGCATGTGCGATCGCCAGGCGGGCAGGCGAGGCCATGCTCGAGGAAATTCAAATCCATGAGAAGCCGATGGATGCTCTTGCAAATCAGATTGTGGGTCTCGAGCTTGACTTCGGCGATATAAGCCTTGGACAGGTTCACAGAATCGTAACCAGGGCTTATCCATTCCGGGATTTAACGCCAGATGAGCTGAAGAACGTAGCAGAGCAGATCGCCGAAAGCAGACTTACTCGAGTCGTGAACGATGTTCTTCAGAGGACGCGCAAGGCCCGGGAGTACTACTACGAGAACCTCTCGATGATACCCGACGAGAAGAGATACAATGTTTACGATATCATAGGCCGCAGATCGATAGGCACACTCGATGAAGCATTTGTAGTTAGCTATGCCCAGCCTGGTGCGACCTTTGTGACAAAGGGGGAGATCTGGGAGATCTCAGAGATCGGTGAGGATGAGATCAAGGTCATGCCGATACAGCGTAAGGGGGAGATTCCCTCCTGGAGCGGCGAGGAGATACCTGTTCCCTTCGAGGTTGCGCAGGAGGTCGGCAAGATAAGAGAAAAGGTCGGTCATGCCCTGGAATCCGATGGCAAGGATGAGGCTATTAGATGGCTGACCGAAAGTTACCCAGTCGATTATGAGGCTGCTGCAGAGTTAATCGATCTGATAGAGATGCAGATAAGGAAAAATCTGCCGGTCCCCGATCACACACATATCGTTATTGAGGGAGATGGCACTGAAGTTATCATAAACTCATGCTTCGGCCACAAGACAAACGATACACTGGGAAGGGCATTAACTGCCATACTCTCTGCAAAGTTCGGCTCGAGCGTTGCCTCAGAGATAGATCCTTACAGGATAGAACTGACATTGCCGCGCTCAGTGATTGCAGAGGATATCGCGAAAGCGATCATAGAGATGAAACCCGAGCATCTGGAGCCGATCCTTGAGATGACCCTCAAGAACACTACATTGCTCAAGTGGAAGATGGTTCATGTCGCCAGGAAGTTTGGGGCTCTATCGAGGGATGTGGACTTCCAGAAAGTTAGCATGAACCGGCTGCTTTCAGTCTTCGAGGGAACGCCGATGTACCGAGAGGCAATTCGGGAGATATACCAGGATCGATTGGATCTCCCGAGAGCTAAAAGGATGCTTGAAGAGATTCAAAAAGGCAATATCGCTATTACTACCAGCAGTCCGAGCCCAATAGGCGCGAGCGGCAGGGGTGGCGGCAGAGATGTTACTTCTCCTGAGCATGCAGATGGCGCAGTGATAGAGCTTTTGAAATCAAGGATTATGAACGACAGGGTGATATTGTTCTGCGTCAACTGCAAGAAGTGGAAGTCGCTCCGTGCAGTAGGCCGCGTTCCTGAGCAGCCTGAATGTCCCATCTGCGGCTCCAAGATGGTCGCTGCCCTCAAGCCCTGGGAGGAAGAGGAGATAAAGGTTGTCAAGAAGCCCGAGAAGAAGAAGACGGCAGATGATCGCCGAAGGACAAAGCGGGTCTTCAGGAATGCGAACCTTGTCCTGAGCTATGGCAAGACTGCAGCAATTGCGCTTGCAAGCCGTGGGCTCGGGCCTGAGACTGCTGCAAGGGTGATCGGGAAGCTTCGGACGGATGAGCTGGAGTTCTATAGGGATATACTGAAGGCGGAGAGGGAATATGCGAGGACGAAGAGGTTCTGGAGTTAAGAGTTGGATTTCGGTTTAATCCTTTCGACCTTTAAGGGAAGACAAAGCTTGATATTCTCGTTATTCATAACCTCCATCGGAGTGGGTGAAAATGAAGTACTATAGAATACTGCTAGCTGGTGCACTGCTTATCTTCCTCGTGTCTCAAGTGCACTCTCAGGAAGACTCCATGGACCCCGTTGCAAGGCAGTTGATGGAATCGATGGATACACCGATACAATCAGCTGAGGCTGGATCCAATAGCGCTATGGCAAATAATGATCTATTTTTTGGAAATAAAGCCTCACGGAGCATAACTGGCGATTGGAATCTGGAGCTTGAGAATGGGGCAAAGATCAATCTGGCTCTTTCTCAATCCGGAAGTCTGGTATTCGGCAGCGGCAACATAACATCCGCAGCCTCTGCCCAGCTGGCGACAGCCAGTGGCTCTTTATCCGGCGATATTCTCAAGCTGAATATAGTGCCGGCAGATGGCACAAAGCTTTATGCCCTCTACCTGGATTTGAGCGGCCAGACTCCTTCGAAGACATATAACATATTCAGCGCCGACACGGGAGTATCATCGGGAACAGTCAGAAAGGTAAGCTATTCTACATTGGAGTAAGCCTATATGGGGCCTGATGAAACGCCGGCTTCTTATTTATCCTTCAAGCTTAGGTTCTCTTTTTAATAGCCTGCAGACAGCGCAATTATGACGGCTGCTACTCCTATCAGGTTCATATTGCTGGAGGATTCGCCTTTTGTTCTTTTTTCAGTGGCAGTCATAATGATGAGATATTCCCAAGTGAGAAGCTGAAGAACTTGGAGAAGATATTGCTCGGTCCGCCGAGCAGGGGATCTGTGGGGCCGTCCCTGAGATAATATCGGGCCAGGATAGTTCCGTCCGTCAGGTCAAGCAGTGAGTTAATCACAGTTCTTTCGGGTATCTTCACGTTCTCCGACAGAAGAGATCCATAATACACCTCGGCATAAACAGTCCTGAGGAGATCGATCATATCCTGATAGGAGAACTTTCCCCGATGGCCCGATGCGATCTCGGTGAGGGTCTTATATCGTTGGAAACTATCGTAGTAACCGATATTGGTGTCGGGCTTGGGGCAGGTGTCCGGGGTAGGATAAAGACAGACCGGATGGTTGGTCATCACTCGAATGGAGTTCGTGGCATCTGTAAAGTGAATACGGTCGTCCTTTGAGAGGAACTCCGCTATAGTTGAGTTTCCGTACTTATCATAGATCAGGAAGTGGAGGCCTATAAAGGGGAAATATACCCTGTTGTTGAGCAGGACAAGCTTGGCCTCCTCTATGCTCTTGCAGGTATCCAGGATCATCCTGGCTGCGAGCAAATCCGACAGTCCATTGGCCCTGATGCCTCCCAGTGGGGCTATCACAACAAAGGGGCTATCATCGGCCTGCAGTTCTATACCAAGCCCCTGGGAGTTGAGCCCCTGGAGATGAACCCCATGAGATCATGGGCTCCAATCGCCAGAGCTGCCAAGAGATCCTGCATCATAGGGCAGAACGCTGAAGTCCAAATCAGTGGAGCCGATGGAGACGCCATAAGCCTCTGCGGCGCCCTTCATCCTCTATCTCGTTCTTCAAAATTGTCTTTATTTGCATCATCCCCCAAGAATTACTTTGCCCAATTTATTTAGCTGATCTGGATCCAAAAAGTAAAATATATGATTATATCTTATCGCATCTTGTAGCCTATGAATACTGATGTCAGCCCTCCAAGGATGGCTAGTCCGCCGAACAAGTAGGTCAGCATTGCTGCAGCAATGAGTGGCGAGCCAATCAGGAGCAGTCCCAAGATGATGCTGAGCAATCCAATAACAGCTGCTCCAAGATCGCCTTTGAGGGCATGAAACAGGCTAATTGCACCCATGACTACTCCCATCGATCCAACTATGATTATCATGGTTGTGGGCACCAGGATGCCGCTCAATATAGGATTAAATATTACCGCCAGTCCGGCGAGTATGCCGATTATTCCGAATATGGCTTTCCAAAGTCTATTATACTCATCTTTGAAAGCCGCGACGATGCCCAAAATGCCTGATATAAGCCAGTACCATCCGAGCAAAAATACGAGGGCAATCACAGTTGACAGCGGCCTGGTTACAAGAAGTACCCCCAGGATAATCGCTACAATGCCATCTATCATAATAGCCCACCAAGGGGCGAAGATCATATTTTCCCTGGAAACGTTCCCATTCATAATTGCTCCTCCCTCCTCTTATGCTGAGGATATAACTGGCTAATTACCAATGTACTATAAAATATTTTTGATATCTGATCCTATGAACATATTTATAATGATCTTAAACTTATGCTTCGCTATTTATCCCAAAGTATTATCTGGCTAAAGTCCAGCTTCAGCATGGCAAACCATCGAGCATTGGGGCCGGGCACTCTTTCGATGAAGTAGTAGTCACACAGCCATCTTTGATTTCAGGATTCTATGGATCTCTTCTGCTCCCACTATCTCTTCATTCCCAAGATCCCATTCGGCAGGATATATCAAAAAAGGATATGATTGTCTCCCTCCAGCCCCACCGTGGTTGCCTATCAGCTCCTCAAAGGCAGCGACCTCATCCTTAACGGCATCGTAAATGCTGTTGACAAGTATATCTGGAACATATTTGAACTCGGCAGTTCTCCGCAGATGCCTTGCAATCCGGGGTCCAAAATTTGCGAGCGGATTCTGTCCGACAATTCTGTCCTCTTCGAGGTAATATCTCCCCTTTGCCCCAATTGCGACAGGGCCATGCTCCTCGGACCTGGCCATTATAAACCCTATGCCTTCATGCCCCGTCAATCCGGGGACAAGGGCAGGAAATAGGTCTTCGATCTTCTCCAGGCTGAGACTATCCTTCCAATCAGTGAAGTAGATCAAGCCCATATTGCCGGATGCGAGCACTGCCACCTGGGCTTTATCCAGTGGGCCTTTTGCCTCGTCATCCTGGCCTTCGCCTATCCGCACACGTTGAAGACTCTCTTTTGCCATCTGTTTTCCCTTTTCAACTGGATAGGTCAGAACATGGCCGAAATGATCCTGGTTTGTGTCAAGTTCGCTGTGGATCTTGAGTTTGCTCGGAATAAGGCCGCGTACAAGATCCTCAAATGTCAGCCCATAGCGCTGTTTGAAGGTTGCACCCTTGCTCTGGCCGTGATCTGAAAGGACGATAAAGCGATAAGGTCTGCGGGCGCTCTCAGCAGCCTGCAGAAGGAATGCAAAATGCCGGTCCAGCTTCCTTAAAGCGAAAAGAGCATCCTCATCAACGACCCCTGAGTGATGGGCTATCTCATCGTATCCGACGTAAGTTGCATAGATGACATCGTGTTTTCCTTCAAAAATATCGCCGATCAAAGTATAAGTTGTCATCTCTCTCAGGAATACATTGGTAAAAGCCCTGATTGCCGGGTAAAATCCGAGATTGTTAAGGCGCGGCTGCACATCCTGGCGCCACCGCCTCCAGTGAGCATAGATCTCCAGGATTATATCCCAGACTGTAAGCACAATCGTATGTGGAAGATTATAGGGGCTTGAATAAAAGAAATACCATGCAGAATTGTAAAATCTGGACATATTGGTGAGCTGGCTGTAGGTGAATATCACATCTTCCGCATCTCCGGAGAACAGGTTCGCACGGCTGGCGCCGTTTTGAGACAGCAGGCCTTTATGGTTGGAGATACGGCTCTCTATCTGAGGCGCATCGAACGGCCCTGTGGAGACCACCAATCTGTTATCGTTATCCTTCTCGATCCAGCGGAAGGCAGGGATATCCTGATTCTTGCCGTGCAGAATTCCTGCCTGGCTGGCGCCTGTTTGGCAGGATAGATCCGTCTCCCATGACTTCAGCTTATGTGTGCCATCTTCCAGCCATCCTGAAAGGGTAGGCATATGTCCCTCATGTATCGCATGCTGTAAGATCGCCTCGGACAGCCCATCTATCTCCAGGAGGATGAAGCCCGGCTTATCGCTCTTTTCTCCATGAGCATGCTTGCGGCGAGCTTTTTTGCCTATGACTGAACGATAATAGGATGCATCGTCATCTATCGTCATCACAGTAGATGCAAGCGTGCTTACAGCCGTCACACCTATTGGGACCAGGATGATGGCCTGCAAACCTTCAATGTGAAATCCAGGAACGAAAGCCTGAGCCAGCCATATTATCATGCCGTTCAGCAGCAAGGCTCCTATGCCGAAGGTGAATACAAGAAATGGCAGTGTGAAATAGGTTAGAATAGGCCAGAGCACTGCATTCAGCAGTCCGATGACAATGACTGCAGCAATGGCAGTTCCCCAGCCCTGAACATAGACTCCCGGGATCAATCTTGCCATCAGCAGCAGGCCCAGTGCTGAGGTAACACATATGATCAGGGTTCTTGAAACATTAATCGCCATCTCTCTTCTATCCGTTCTCATATTTTGCTCTCAGCTTTTCACATTATTAAGTAGATATAAATACTATCTCTTAAAGAATTCTGAGCTCATCTATCGCAGTGTCAGCCAGAAATTCTCGCATAAAAATGATTTTATAGCCAGCCAATTCCAGGCAGCGCCACTCTGAGCAGCACATCCAGAATTAGCGCAGCAAACAGCGCTGCACGGTAGTTGGCCGATTGATAGAACAGCCTGTCTCCGTGCTCTGGAGCGGGGTTCTTTACGAAGTTCAAATTCTGTAAAAGCAGCCAGCATCCGGCTATTGCCGCCACGGCCATATAGAGTATTCCAAGACCCGCTGAGACTCCTATGGCCAGAGAGAGAACGATGCCTATAATCCAGAATGCTGCCACCATCTTTGCGGTTGCCGGAATTCCATAGGTTGCGGGAGTCGTTGGTATTCCCTTTTCCGTGTCGCCTGCCGTATCCCTCGATGCATCGCAGTTGGTGAAACCCCAATCTGTGATGCAGATCATTGCGGATAGCATAAGCGCTGCCGGGTGTAGCCCCGGTCCGGCTTTCAGAATTCCTGCAGGCTCTATGGCCAGCCATACTCCCAGGGGAACAAGACCAAAGGCAATACCTACAAAAATCCAGGAATATGGAGTGTTCCTCTTTGCCCAGGATGAGTAGATAGTGATAATAACGGTTGCTGCGACCAGGGCGGCGAAGCTTTCAGGATTCAGATAGAGAGCAGTTGCTGCTGCAACACAGAATAGGAACAGGGACCAGATCAATGCCTCATGCCTGCTTAGCCGGGATGAGGGCAGCGGCCGATCAGGCATGGCGACTTTATCAACATCCACATCGCAGCAATCATTGTAAACGTATGAGCTTGTTATGGCACAGTATGCCCCAACTGTGGCGATAAGGAATGGAAAGAGATGGGGGAGACTTCCGCTCACCGCATAGCTTGCCAGAAGCGCCGAGGCAGCGGGCATTGCCAGGTCCATGGGCGCTAGCGGCGGGCGAAGCATCTCGATATGCGCGCGGTAACGTGCAAGGCTTAAGAGGCTTATAAACTCCATTGCTTATCAGCTCCTAAATCATGCTCTCCATTGCTCGTCTGCTTTTAGATCAATCTCTCCATAGCTTATCTGCTTTTAAACCAAACCCTTGAAAAGCTCCAGATACTTTTCAGGATGCACAAGATAATCCAGCTTTCCTGGCTCTTTTATCAGGGGATATATTTCCTTTCCCTTGGACATCCCCAGCTTTCTGAGCTGACTGTTATCCGGTGCCTCGATTCTCCGAAGCTCTGCGGCTTCAGGGCAGCGGACGTTCTTAATATAGCCCTGTGTGGTGTAGAAGTAAGCGCCTCCTCCTCGCTTCAGGATGGGATCATAGATCGATGAGAAATCCCTTGCCACCAGGTTTGCCATCTTCAGTGTCTTGTTTGACCGGTTTATTGTAATATGGCCATAGTTGGGCGGGACGAGAACCTTTTCCCCCTCAGAGGCATAAACTGCTACAACATCGCTCATATCCTGCGTCTGAAGAAGGTATATTGCCTCCCCTTCAAGAACCTCATAAAGCTCAGGATAAGATATAGTGCTGCCTGGAGGAGTTGGGTGATAGTGTCCGGCAGTCTTCACATACTCAACGCCCAGCATGCCGGGCGGGATAATAGTAATATCGTACCTCAAATCCTGATCGATCAGCCTGTCTTTGTCTGTATTGCTCAGGTAAAGGTCACGGTACATGTAATAAAGTTCAAAGTTCTCAGCCTTTGCCAGCCAGCTTTTGTCATAGATTACTTCTGACATATCAAAAAGCCAGCGGATATCGGGCTTCTTGCTCCTGCCTCCAAACTCCAGCTCCATCATTCTCAAGCACCATTTCCTATTTTAAAAGCATATTATAGATCTCGCTGCCGATAAGGACTTTTCGAGATATCCATATCTGTTCAGCCAGAGGCCGTTCAGCAGGCATTTGGCCCTTTGATTGTGAAGTATTCCGTCTGTATCTTCCTGAAGTCGACTATGATATCAACCTTCCAATTGCCGGGCATGCGCGCGACTTCTGTTCCGCTGATCTTGAGGCAACTCCAGACAGGCGCAGCCCATATCCCGGTGAATCCATCGATAGGGGGTATGACACTGAAGCTGCGATCATAGGTCCTTCCCTCAGGATAGTACCATCTCCATTCTACAGTATGAGCACGGCAATCTCTGAAGATGAGAAGCCAGGAGACTGCCTGTTCATCGTCTGTTGTGAATGTATAGGTTCTATCGCAGGGAACTGCATTTAGACATACATCTTTTGCCATTGTATGCTCACTGAGCGGGAAGAAAAGGGGATTTGCTTGCCCCAAGGCTACAGTGGACAGCAAGGCAAGAACCATCAAAGCCAGAGCTTTTTCATTCATTGCTACTCACATACTCCATAAGTTTATTTGCGACCCCGAATAACTATAATAAATAACTAAACTATAAAGATAACGATCGAGATTTAATGGCTAAGGTATAAATCGGAAATATAGCAGATGGTAATAAATTATTTGTAATATAAAAACGCCGGCTACTGATGGAATATCTCTCCTGAGTTTCCTCTATGATATAACCAATTTGTAGAGTTATTGCCGCTCATGGACATCCCGGAATTAATACAATCCCAAATTTCTTAGTCGTTTGCCAGACATGATTTTCTAAAGACTAAGCTGAATCGTATCTTGATAGCCATAATTTGGCTCACAAAGTTATTCTAGTTATGTATGACTTGCGCGAAATATTATCGATGATGCCATGATTGATTTTACCCATTATAGTCCTATTGAATATTAAGAATTACTGGCGGAGAAGTTTAAGCTGCCGTCCAGTGAGCTTGAAAATCAGTTTGCAATCCTCAGACATCTTTTTACCTTTGAGCTAGAGTAGCGCTGAAAATTTACCACAGATATATAATGAATATGTAGAAACTCTCAGGGTTGGGGAACGAAAAGTATAAGGAAAAAGAAATCAATATTAGCGAAATATGACAGGAAAACAGCCAGTAATCCAGAAGAAAGCGGTATGAAAGGATGATCCATGACGGAATACAAGAAGGCAGAGCTTAAGATTATAGGAATGGTTTGTGCAGCCTGTGTCTCTGCAATTGAAAAATCCCTGAAGAACTTGGATGGAATTTGCCGGGCGGAAGTGAATCTGGCCACTGAGATCGCATATATAGAATACGACCCAGAAAAGCTGAAGCTGGTTGATCTTGAGAGGGCAGTCAGGGATGCAGGCTACGATATAGTGGATGAAAAGGTTGTTCTGAAGATCGGCGGCATGGTCTGCGCCATGTGTGTCGGGGCTCTTGAGATTGCTTTCAAGAAGCTGGACGGAGTAGTTGAGGCAAGCGTCAACCTGGCTTCCGAGAAGGCTTACATCACATACAACCCGAGGATGACCTCCCTTGAGGATCTGAAAAAGGCTGTCGAGGATACAGGATACCAATATCTTGGCATTGCAGGAGAGGAGGTCTCTGCCGACTTAGAGAAAGATGCGAGGGAGAAGGATCTCAGGGATAAGTTCCGCAGGATGGTCGTAGGTTTCACATTTAGCTTTCTCCTGATGGGGCTGATGTACCTGCCCATAGACCGTTTCTTCGGGGAAACCCTGATGGCTGTTCCCATGGGCTATCTGATGCTTACAATCTCCATTCTGCCGTTCATCTATGTGAGCTATCCAACATTCAGCGCTGCTTCCAGGGCTCTCAGAAATAGAAACCTGAACATGGACGTAATGTACTCAATGGGCATAGGTGTTGCTTACGTCTCCAGCATCATGGGCACATTCGGGATTATATTGACTCCTGAGTTCATGTTCTATGAGACCGCCCTGATGCTCGCATCCTTTCTAACATTGGGGAGATACCTGGAGTCAAGGGCAAAGGGCAGAACCTCTGAGGCCATCAAGAAGCTTATCGGACTCCGGCCCAGGACGGCTACAGTCCTGAGGGATGAGAGCGAGATAGAGGTGCCTGTTGAGGATGTCCAGGTTGGCGACTTAATTCTTGTCCGCCCTGGCGAGAAGGTGCCTGTTGATGGCCTCGTAGTTGGCGGCGAAAGCTACGTGGATGAATCTATGATCACTGGTGAGCCGATCCCCGTTTTGAAAGATCCGGGCAGGAATGTGGTCGGAGGCACTTTGAACAAGAACGGTGTTATAAGATTTAAAGCAACCAAGGTCGGAAAAGACACTGTTCTCTCTCAGATCATATCTCTCGTTGAGCAGGCACAAGGGTCCAGGCCGCCAATACAGAGGATTGCTGATAGAGCTGTAGCCTACTTTATACCAACTGTGCTCACAATTGCCCTCGCAGCATTCATCGTCTGGTATTTCATCCTCGGCAGCACCCTGCTCTTCGCTTTAACGGCTCTAATATCTGTTTTAGTTGTGGCGTGCCCATGTGCGCTTGGCTTGGCCTCACCAACGGCAATTACAGTCGGAATCGGGAGGGGCGCTGAGCTTGGAGTCCTAATCAAGAACGGAGAGGCACTCGAGTTATCAGAGAAGCTGAATACTGTAGTGTTCGATAAGACTGGAACCCTGACAGCGGGCAGGCCTGATGTGACGGATATTATGGCCTTTGGTATAGATGAGCCGGAACTTCTAAGGCTTGCAGCAAGTGCTGAAAAGAACTCAGAGCATCCTCTGGCAGAGGCAGTGGTAAGGAAGGCCGAATCGGACGGACTTGCGTTAGCCGAGGCCAGCGACTTCGATGCTATTTCGGGTAAGGGTATTATTGCAACTATCGATGGAAGAGCTGTTGTTGTTGGCAATGGAATGCTGTTATCGGACCGAGGTATTGCCATCACTGACGATGTACTCGCAAAAGCTGCCAAGTTCCAGGAACAGGGAAAGACGGTAGTCCTGATAGGCGTTGAAGGCAAGTTATCCGGAATAATAGCAATAGCAGATAAACTGAAGGATTCTGCGGGGCCAGCTATTGCTGAGCTCAAACGCATGAATCTTAAAGTAGCGATGATTACTGGGGATAATGCCAGGAGTGCTTCTGCAACAGCATTACAAATAGGAATCGATAAGGTCTTAGCTGAGGTTCTGCCCGAGCAGAAGGCACAGGAAGTGAAGAAGCTTCAGGAGCAAGGGAATATCGTTTCTTTTGTAGGTGACGGCATTAACGATGCTCCGGCCCTGGCTCAATCGGATGTGGGAATAGCCATCGGCAGCGGCACAGATGTTGCCATCGAGACTGGAGAGATTGTGCTCATCAGAGATGATCTCCTTGACGCAGTGGCAGCAATCCAGCTCAGCAGAAAAGTGATATCCCGGGTGAAGCAGAACATATTCTGGGCTTTTGCCTACAATGCGGCGCTGATACCTCTGGCGGCTGGGGTTTTGTATCCGTTCTTTGGAATTACGTTCAGGCCCGAATATGCAGGCCTCGCAATGGCCATGAGCTCTATAACCGTGGTGTCGCTGTCGCTGCTGCTTAAAAGGTATATGCCTCCAGCAAAGGCTAAATAGATTAATTTAGGATGAAAGCAGGGCTAATCCCCGCCAATTCATTGGTGGGATACACTCCGTCCTTATTACTTTCGTCCTGCATACGTTGTCTATATATCTTATAAAGTCTACGGCTACAGAACGGTGAAGTAATTTGCTGAAAGTGCTTCGCTATAGAATCTATCCAACAAAATCCCAGAGAACCAAGATGGTTGACACATTGGAGCTATGCAGATGGACCTATAACGAAACACTTGCCATCAGAAAGAATACCTATGAGCAGGAAGGCAAATCAATCTCCTACTACGAAACCAAGAAGCTCTTGCCTCAGTGGAAAAAGGAAAAGCCTGAACTGAAAGGTATTCACTCCCAGGTTCTACAGGAAGTAGTAAAGAGAGTTGAACTGGCATATCAGGCGTTCTTCAGGCGAATCAAGGAAGGCAAAGATATTGGCTATCCCAGGTTCAAAGGATATGGCAGGTACGACAGCTTTACCTATACTCAGACAGGCTTTTCCCTGAAACCTGGAAAACTCTGGCTCTCCAAGATAGGCGATATCAAAATCAAGCTACATCGAGCCATCCTCGGAGAAATTCAGAGGCTCAACATCAGGAGGATGCCAACAGGGAAATGGTTTGTCTCCTTCATTGTGGATGTTGTTCCGGACGAACCTCTTCCAAAGACTGGATTATCGACAGGCATTGACGTTGGTCTGAAAAGCTTCATCACTCTATCTAACGGAGAATATATCAATAATCCAAGGTTCTTTGTTCATGAAGAAAAGGCTCTTGCAAAAGCTCAAAGGAAGCTATCCAGGGCAGAAAAAGGAACGCCCGAAAAAGCAAGAGCTTTGAAAGCGGTTCATAGGGTTTATGAAAGAATCACCAACAAGAGAGATGACTTTGTACAAAAGCTATCTCTGAAACTTGTAAAATCGTATGACTTGATAGCCTTTGAAGAGCTGAACATCAAAGGCATGGTCAAGAATCATTGTCTTGCAAAGCATATTGCGGATGCTGCCTGGAACAAACTAATAATTACCACGTCTTACAAGGTGTTCCAGCCAGCGGGCTGGAACTTTTCCGACTATCGTCGGAAGGCAGA
>JBHGAU010000079.1:0-11373 GCA_041946675.1 Methanotrichaceae archaeon
TACGGGCTGTATCCCGCCATTGAAATGGCGGGGATTAGCCCTGATTTCTTCCTAAAATCTCTTGTTGAGATGATCAAACGCTAAATAAAACTTTCTTATATGGGAAATGCTTAATGCATATTTAATCTAAAATATTTAGAAAGGTGGCTCTGTGAAAAACAAATTATTTGTAATATTGGCACTGTTCATCTGCCTAATATTTCTTGGCAGTTCTGTCGATGCCCAGCTTACGCGCAAGGGTGGGATATCCGGCAAGCCGATAAGTGAAATTAACTCTGTCGCATTTAATAATACAACTGGTCAGGGTTCAGGCCAAACTCAATCGATAGATCAGCAAGGCTCCGCGAATCAGGCCGGGTCGACAACAATCAATTTGCCTGGAAAGCAAAAAGGCAAAGCAGGCCAGGCAATAGGTGAAATCCGACCTATAAGCCAGCAAGGCACAGCAGGGCAATCCCCCACAGCAAGTCAGGCCGGACCGACAGTGATTACATTTGATGATTTAAACACTGGTGGCCTGGGAACAGGCGGACCTATCCCTGTTACAAATCAGTATGCATCACAGGGTGCAACCTTTAATGGCCCGGTGGCAATTGATTTTTCGAAAGGGAATGCCATTCCGGGCTTTGCACATTCAGGGACTAATGCTATCGAGCAGTGCTATGCCGCTGAGTTTTGCACCGCTCCAATCGAAATAAAGTTCAGCCAGGGACAGGCGCGTGTCAAGGTATGGGTAGGATATGACTCAACGATAAATCAGAAAACTCCTGTTATATTGCGTGCCTTCGACGCATCGGGCCAACAAATCGCTCAAGATAGCGATAATCTTAATTCCTATCAGGGACCGATCGCTATCCAGATACCCCTTGAAGTTTCAACAATAAATCCAAATAATAGGCTTCTGACCCGTTCCAATATTATGCGTGTGACTGTCGGCTTCTTGGACAGTAACCGCTATACAAATGGACTCGCGGTGGATGATGTCGAATTTGAACGGGTGGCAGGGATTATACCCGAAAATCCCCCAGTATCCGCAAGGGCATAAGCGGCTTTGAAAACAAGAATGCTGCTGGCTTATGCCAGCTATTTTTATGACTGCCCAGCTCAGTGTAATGCAGGGGAATTTATCATCCACGCAATCGGTCGAGCTAAAGCATGTCTGCTTGCTGCTGAGCTATAGCAGCAGGATATTCTGTCGCCGCTTGACTTATGGAATAAGTTTATATTATCAAAAGATGAATATCCTAATACTCGCCTAGATGGCATTTTATTCCAATTAAGTATCTGAAATACTTTGGCCTCTTAGAAATTATATTCCCGGCCACATCTGGGCGAATGGAGGATTGAGGTAGAATGAAAAGGAAGATGCTTTTGATTGCGATGACGATAGTCGTCATCATAACATCCGTGGCAGTTTGTATTGCAGCACCGCTACCGCCGGACGGAGGCTATTCGAATCCACCCTTGCCTGACGGCTCACAATATCCGTCTTACCCGCCTGGATATTCGGGCTCCGGAAATCAGCCATATCCGCCCAGCCCGCCTGGTCAGCAGGGGCAATATCCTTCTGGACAAGGGAATCAACAGGGACAGGGCAACCAGGGAAATAATCAGGGAGCTTCTGCCGACCATCCTTCTTCTGGACCGGTATTAGGTCAGCAGCCGCAATATACACCGTCTGCTTCAACAGGCGCGGTGGCAGAGAATCTTGGCGAAGGGCAGCCTGTAACCAACCAGCAATTATCACAGCTCGGTGGTGCGCCCCAGAGCTCTGGAGCAGGAACAGGAGAACAAGCCAAGGCATACCTTATTGTTACTGGACTTGAGCAGTGGGCCTACTACAACGGGCAGTGGACTAAGGACCCAACGGCTGTAAATTACTACGGAAGGATGAACATACTTGTCGATAACGATCAAGGTCAATACCTCTGGTCTTATGAGCGTTATCCCAATGGATACGAGGATTGGCACAACTGGGGCTACTTATATCCTGGATATTATAACAGGATATTCCTGGGAGATGCATCCGGATGGCATGAGATCGCCGTCTGGGGAAGTCAGTCAGGGTGGAGCAACGTGCTGTGGATTTACGTTTGGTAAAGATCTATATACAAAGAATAAATAAACAGTCGGCCAAAAGCACAGGGCTTATGCCCCTGGCTATGCCCCTGGCTTTTGGTTCCGGTTAATTTTCGCATTTTCTTCTGAATGCTTTTATTAAAATAGAATAGAGTAGAAATAGAGACTTACAGGATTATCTCTATATCCAGCTCTTCAGCAAGCTCTTTGTATCTGTTCCTTATCGTGACCTCTGTCACACCTGCGACATCTGCCACTTCCCGCTGAGTCCTGCGATCTCCACAGAGGATGGATGCAATGTAAATTGCTGCTGCTGCAACTCCAGTTGGACCTCGGCCGGAGGTCAGCTCCTTCTCTGCAGCCTGCCTTAGGATCTCAATTCCCTTTGCTTGTACCTCACCCTTGAGGTTCAGACCTGAGCAGAACCTGGGAATATAATCTATGGGGCTTGTGGGCATTAGCTTGAGCGCGAGCTCACGAGATACGAATCTGTAAGTTCTTCCGATCTCTTTTCTGGAGACTCTTGAGACCTCAGCTATCTCATCCAGTGTTCGTGGAACATTGCACTGTCTGCAGGCTGCATAAAGGGCAGCTGCTGCGACGCCTTCAATGGATCTTCCGCGGATCAAGTTCTTATCAACAGCCTTTCTATAAACTACTGCTGCAGTTTCTCGAACATTCCTGGAGAGACCCAAGGCAGATGCCATTCTATCCAGCTCAGACAGAGCAAATGCCAGGTTTCTCTCAGTGGCATTGCTGACTCTGATGCGTCTTTGCCACTTCCTAAGTCTATAAAGCTGTGCTCTGTTTTTGGAGGATATTGTCTTTCCATAGGAGTCTCTATTCCTCCAATCTATCATGGTCGAGAGGCCCTTATCGTGAATGGTGTAGGTCATGGGCGCTCCAACCCTCGATCTCTTCATCCGCTGATCATGGTCGAAGGCTCTCCATTCAGGCCCCTGATCTATGAAATTCTCGTCTATGACCAGGCCGCATTCTGCACAGACAAGTTCCGCCCTCTCATAATCGCGTACAAGGGTATGGCTCTTGCACTCGGGACATTCTACTGTGAACTTCTCGAACTCGTCTACCTTCTCCTTCTCTCGCTTCAGCCGGGTTTTTTCCCGGATCTTCTCCTGCTCAGTCCTCTCAATCTCACGAATCTTCTCTATCTCTTCCACTTATCATCTCTCCCCGACGTCTCCTCAACGTAGAGCTTTTTCCCGACGTGGGCTGCAGCGTCAATTCCTTTGTTTGGTCTGACGATAATGTACGGATGTCTCACAGGGCCGAATATATCAAAAACTCTCCCGATCTTGGTCTTCTTCTGATCAACTACCAAAGAATTAACTCTCGGAGCTCTAGCTTCGCTTCCTTCCAACAGCTCGCCACGCACAATCAGTCTCTTTTGTACCACATGAAGCGCGGTGCCCAACCTTTTCAACTGGTCACCTCATCTATATAGTGCTATAGGTTATATTTAAACCTATCGAAAACGTTTTATTAAACTACTGCTTCCGCCCCTCCTAAAGGTTTATCTGCTCTCGCTGGCTAGTAGTTGAGGATGTTTGAGCGACTTCCGACGGTACCCAAATCACAGGAATTATTGGATAAAGCATTCAGGCGTGCATCAGTCCGTTCAGAAACGGATGAAGCCAAGATAAGGACTGCAGGCAATATCCTATCGGATAACTTGTCGAATTTGATAAGAAAATTTCCATCATTTGAAAACCTTCCGCCGTTCTATAGAGAGATGGCTGATATCATAGTCGGCATCGATGCCATCCGCATCAGCCTCTCTAGGCTGCGCTGGGCATCAAAGCAAATAAAGGATATCACAAAAGATTACACCGCCAGGATAAAGCGAGATAGAGAGAGAGCAGATCCCGCTATCAGAAGAGCAGCATTCGGCCGCATGTCGTCTATAATCAAATCAATTGAGAAAGATTTGCTCTTCCTAAATGATGCCCGAGATAAGCTTCGAAGGATGCCGACGATAGATCCGAGCCTTCCTACGATATTGATAGCCGGTTATCCGAACGTCGGCAAATCAAGCTTTATTGCGAGTGTAACAGATGCGAGGCCCGAGATAGCAAGCTATCCTTTTACTACACGAGGAGTTTATGTCGGCCACTTCACTAGAGACGATCAGAAGTACCAGGTTGTGGATACTCCTGGCCTCATGGATAGACCATTATCTGAGCGTAATGAGATAGAGCGCCAGGCAATTGCAGTCCTGCATCACCTTCAGGGCGTTGTGCTCTTAATAATCGATCCGAGCGAGCATTCCGGATATCCTCTCGAATCCCAGCTCAGACTTGCAGAGGATTTAAAGGGATGGGTTAAGCTTCCTATTCTGGTCGTTGCCAATAAATCTGATCTGTCTTCCTACGAGGATATTCCAAGAATGTCTACTCTGACAGGTGCCGGGGTTCCTGAAATTTTGGAAATGCTGATATCCATGCTTCAAACTAAGAATTCTGCCTGATTACATACCGTACCAGTTCGGGAGATATCTTCATCTCCTTGGAAATTGTGAATATAATATCGTTTGCATCGGCGCCGTTGGCACGCAGCTGGCTTATCCTATCGAAGATATGTTCATCGATCATATAATATTCGCTGATATCCTTCCTATGGCCCCAAACATCGCCTTCTATCAGCTCTATACCTTGCATTACAAGGAACATCTCGCTTGCCCTTGATAGAGTCCTGCGGTATGAGGCCGGCACCTGAATTACTCTTAGCCTGGGACAGTTCTGAAGTAATTTGAAGATATCCGTGTTTGATGCTCTGAATGCTAGATGCACTATCTGCTCATTCCTGTTCAGTTCTTCTATCTCACCTTTTGAACTCACTACCCTAAGCATCAAGTTACATCAACCTATAGATAGTATTACAGTCTCCAAAGTCGGCTTGTAGCTTCTTGGATATAAGTTTATTGTTTTGGAGCAATTTTGCTCGAATTGAGCAATAGATTTGGCTTGTGCCTTATCTGTTTTAAGGATTAAAGTTCCAAGGTTATCGATTCATTTATAATTATATAATTGTTTTCCGGCTCTGGGATATGTGTTTTACTCAATTGAAATACGCTTGCCGGGCAGGATTATCTTTGAATCATATCATTAATATCCGCTTTCACGGATGGCTGACAGATATTCTCTCATATCACAAAATCAGAAATAATTATTTGGATCAAGTGCACTATAAGGCCAGCTATCTATTATCGTTTTTGTATATATCTCTCAAATCTATCCTGCTCTTACTCATCGTTCCAGTTTGAGTACGTAAAGTTGCTCGAAAAAGCATCTCTCGTTCGCGACCTCCCTGACCCTGAATCCCTCGACTTGTGCCTTTTCCTTCACCTCTGTGAGACCGCTCAGGCTTGATAATAGCAATAAACACCGGCCTTTTTTGTTGAGGTGATCTTTCAATCCCTCAATAAATCTGTTAATAGTATCTCTGCCGCTCTCTCCGCCATCCAGGGCATAATTGATCCATCCGCTAATTCTTTCATCCTCTTTTGTGGGCAGATAGGGCGGATTAAATATTATTAAATCGAATTCGGCCTTAATGCCCCCGAAAAGATCTGTCCTGACAGCATCAAGTCCATAGCTTTTTGCGAGTCTAACGGCACTAGGATTTATATCTGTAGCAACAATGCTTTGCACTCTTCTGGCCAGCTCCCGCGATATGAGACCGCGTCCACAGCCGATCTCAATCGCCTTATCCTCCGGCATAGCTTCATCTAAGGTAGCTTTGAGCAGCAGCATTGTATCTTCCGCAGGCTCGTAAGTTTCCTCAAATCTTTTCTGCAATATCTCCTCAACTCTCAATTATCTTAAGTTGTATAGATCATCTGTAAACTCGCATATGTCTTTTATAATTTTTGGGTTATTTAACCAGACGCCTGCTTCGTAATTGCTTTCTATTCCACCTTTGGTGAGGTTAGCAGAGGCAACTATCGCCTCACTTCTATCGACCAGATACAGCTTGGCATGAAGCTGGTTGATGAAAATAATCTCTCCTCCGAGGCGTCCTATCTCTTCCCCAACATCATCGCTCAGGCCAAGGGAAAAATCTGATTCAGTCCCCCTCATGAATACCTTAAGAGAGCCCCCTTCACGGACAAACCTCTCAATTGAGGCCCTGATCCTGTCCCACATCTGTCTTTTGATCCACGGGGATACTATTACTACCTCGAACTTTGCTGATTCAAGCATCTGATCCAGCTTGTCCTCGAATGTGCGCCTGCCTTTTGGCATGAATGTCGTAAGAAAAAGGGCATCCGGTTTTTCTTTGGCTATAGAATCAATAAAGCCTTCGAGGTATTCAAGCCTTTTCGCTGATGCATATTCTCGGGTGCTCTTAGTTGCTTTAAGCTCTTCTTCCAAGCCATAGGCGCGATCTCTCCACTTAAGAAGTTTTGCAGTGCTCCTCTGCAGCTTATCAAGATCATTTTCCCTTTCTCTGAGACGGTTCTGCACTGCCTGCAGGCTTGCCAGTATCCTTTGGTGCTCCACCTGAAGCTGTCTGAAGCGACTGTTTTTGAGCTGGATGATGGTAGAGGCGGCAACCAGAGCAGCCACAAATGCGAGACCGGCAAGATAGTCATCCATCTTCTCGCGATAGATTTCAAGGGCAAGTATTATATAAAGATAACGTGATAGATAATTGGGCCTGAATATCGATTTAAATTCTAGTGGAGTTTAGAGCACGTTCACCACATAGATGCCAAGGGATTTTAATATTATTATTTTTCCGCTGTTTCCCTGTGGTGAAGTCATAGATAACTGCCCTGCCAACGCCAAACAGCAAATAGCCGAAAAATGGATAACAGAGAAGTCTTCCTAATCTTCAATCAGCCCATATCCTTTGAAAACGCCTTTTGCTTCCTCAAAAGTCAGGTCCTTTGGCGGAACTATGATATCTGATTTGACTATCTCTTTGGGGTCCAGAGGCTTTCCGTTCTCTTTTACGGCTGATATCAGCTTTGTGAGATCCTCTTTGTACTCTTTCTGCCTTCCCTGGCTCACATGATCTACTATGCGGTTATCAATGGCATTGAGTTGGTCCAGCAGGCAGCTATCCACCTCGTATTGACCCTCTCCCATTATTCTGATGATCATTTTCCGGCCTCCCGCTTGAGCCTTGCCAGCTCTTCATCTACGGTTCCTTTGGCTTTAGTCTTGGCAAGCTCCTTCTCGATCTGGTCTCCTCCCGAATAGTCTTCGAGAGTTCCAGATTCAAGAAGCTCATCCAGAGCTGCAGATCTGGCTTTCATCTGATCGGTCTTATCCTCTGCTCTCTGAACGGCAAGGCCGACATCTGCCATCTCCTCGCTTATTCCAGTGACTGATTCAGTAACTTTGACCTGTGCCTCAGCAGCCGAATATTGGGCCTTGATTGTCTCCTTCTTTGCCCTGAATGATTCAACTTTTGTAGCAAGGCGGCTCTCTGCAGCCATAAGCTTCTGTTGCTCATTATTCAGATCTGCAATCTGCTGATCAAGGCTTGCAGCCTGCGCTTGTAGGCTTACCTTCCGCTCCAGGGCCATCCTGGCGAGATCGTCCCTGTTGGAGTTGACTGCCTCCTTTGCCTGTGCATCAAGGTTGTTTATGTTCTCAGCAAGCCTTGCCTTTTGTAGCTCCAGCCGCTTCTTGGAGGTTGCGACCTCTGCAACGCCGCGCTTAACGTTCTGCAATAGATCAAGCTGCTTTTCATAAGAATAGTCGAGAGTCTCTCTGGGATCCTCGAATCTATTCATAATCTTGTTCATCTTGGCGCCTACCACTGTGCTCATGCGATTGAGCAGTCCCATAGTATGTTCATCTCCTTCGCTGGTAAGATTAAGTTTAGTTATTAGAGTCCTTTGAAAGTATTTATCTTTAATTGAATACCCACAGCTGGCTGCAGGTATTCAATTGAAAATAAAAGGGATGAATAAATCATCCCAATTAAAAGTCTACACCGATCGGATGAACAGTCCACCGGCAGAAGGCCTAATTGATACCCTATCGGATTGCAGCAGAATCGAGAGGCTTGGCGGCAAAAGGAGTCTTCCTACGCCCTTGTCGTTTACTTCATATTTCAGTAGCCATTCATCTTTGGGATTATATGGACGTCCTCCACCATAGTCCATGCCGCTCGCATCCTGCCTGAAGCTTTCAGTCTTAATAGCTGAATCGTTGTGCGGGTTATCCTTTACTGCCTTCTTTGAATTTGACCTCAACTTTCCGACCTCCAAACTCAATTGTATGCTCCCTAACCCACCCACCAATTTTAATCCGTCTTTTGGGTTCGGAGTTTTCTTAGGAATTGGTCTATATTTACAACATATTTAAAAATTTTGGGATACTCGCAGAGTTAGCCCTTAGTGTATTTGCCTATCATATTATTATGATGATATTCAAATTGATCGAATGATCGAGACTATTTGAAGCTTATCATGATATCGATTTTAATAGTTTACAAATTATCAGGTGGACATCTCATCATATTGATATATCCTTTCAGCTGTGCAATCTCCTTTGCCACTGTTGGCTTCCAGTCCTCATCAACCAAAATCTCCCAGGCTTCGCCGCGCTTCCCAAAGCTTAGAAGCTCATCGAGAGTACATAGGCCCGAGGCAATTCCATCGCTTTTATTCTCAAAGAACCCGAAGAACCTCTTATTTATGGGTCCGTACTCTGCAAGGTACCAGTGCATCTTCTTATGATTCCAGAGATGCAGGTAAATCCGTTCTTCGCCTATACAGAAATGATCATCATTGATCATCGGCAGCTTCTCGAAATCCTTCAAGCTAAAATCCTTCAATCTTCGGCTCATATGTAATCATACAGGAGTATAACTACCATTTATAAATCGATTACCTTAAGAAGGATTAGTTGTGCAGATTGAGAAATATATCCTTATGCTGATAGATCTAGAGCTGATATAGGATAGGATCTCAATCTTTTTCGAGTGAATAATTAACAATTGAGGATATAAAGGCAATAAATTTAAATGTGTTAAAAGCCTACAACATTTATAAGATTCATGAAGATCTTACAAGTTACCCCTTATTTTCCCCCGCATGTGGGAGGCGTAGAGTACCATGTCAAAGGCTTGGCGGATGGTTTGATCAAAAGAGGCTATAATGTGGGAGTAGCCTCATCCTGCGGAAGATACAGCGATTTTGTGCACATTCCAAGCATCGATCTATGCTATGCCCCCCTTCCGCTGAAAAAGTTTCCGAAATGCAAAGCCGATATATATCACAGCCATGTTCCAAGCCCAATATTTGCCTTCATGCTCAGGAAGGCTGCTCCTCATGTGGTAACATATCACAATGATGTTATCTTTCCAATGAGGTTGAATGGTTTTCGCTACCCAACGCACTTGGGCAAATCAATGGAATGGCTTAACGGCAAGATTATCAAGCCCGTGCTGGATGAGGCTGAAATCATAATTGCAACCACCAAAAGCTACGCAGAGACCTCATCAGTGCTTAAAAATTATCTTCACAAGACGAGGATTGTTCCTAATGCCATAGATGTATCGCTCTATCCACCAACTGATGAAAAGGAGAACTATATCGTCTACGCAGGAAGGCTTGTCAGCTATAAGGGAGTTGAAACGCTGCTTGATGCCATGAAGATCGTTCAGGCAAAAGAGGATTTACGTCTCATATTGATTGGAGATGGCTATGATAAAGACCGTCTTGAGAGAATGGCAGCAAAGATGGGCGTAATAGCCGAGTTCACTGGAAGGGTGCTTCATAACAGATTCATAGATCTCATATCCAGGGCCGAGGTATTGGTGCTTCCCACAACTAATCGCCTGGAGGCATTCGGCATAGTGCTTCTTGAGGCGATGGCATGTAAGACGCCGGTATTGGCCTACGATACTCCTGGCGTCAATGAGGTTGCCATGGATGGCGGAATGGTATATTCCAGCACCGATGAGCTTGCTGAGAAGATTATTGAGCTTCATTCAAATAGACCACTGAGGAGATCGCTCGGGCAGAGCGGGAGAGCGGCTGTTGAGGCAAAATACTCGTGGGGTAGTGTGCTGGATAAGATTGAATCGATCTATAGAGAGGTTACATAAAACTGTACTTCGTTAACGTTGGGTTTTGTGCTCATCTAATCTATTTTTCTTAGCTATCTCTTCTGGCCCTCCGAAAGATTGATTGATTATGCCTCCGTTAGATACCCAAACTCGCTGGATACTTGCAACTTCAGCATCTGGTAGGAGGCCATTTGATATTGAATCTCAAGGACGACAGGGTCAGGCAGGTGCTTCTCGCTGTAATAATAAGTATAGCTGCTATCATTGTAATACTGAAGTTCACCAATACAAGCATAACTTATCAAGCGCTATCAAAGGCGGATATCAGGTATGTGCTTCTTGCCCTATTCTTGCATGTTTTCTCTTGGGTCTTCTGGTCTTTGAGGATTCAGATTCTTGCCGCGCTCGCAGGACATAAAATAACCTTTAACCTTGCTTTTAGGACGACCTTAGCATCCAACTTTCTGGCTGCAATGACGCCATCATCCGCAGGAGGCGAGCCTTTGAGGATCAAGATGCTCGCAGATGACGGCATGAGCTATGGAAGCGCAACGGCGGTGGTCATTGTGGAGCGGCTCCTGGACAGCCTCTTCTTTGTAGCGGCGCTTGCTGTGTGTCTATTTCTATCCGATTTCATTACAGGCTTTGGGCTGAAGATTGGCGGGGTGTTCCTGGCATTGCTCGTCCTGGAAATGGTATTTCTCTGGGAGCTTATCAAGCAGCCTGACAGGATAGAGCGATTGATGGGCTGGATCAGGAAAAAAGCCGGAGGAAGAAAAATTGTTGATAGAATAGAGGAAGAGCTCTGGCTCTTCAGAGAGGCCAGCATCAGACTCGCTCATGAGTCGCAGAGGCAGATACCTGTGATGGTAATGGTTACGATAATACTATGGATGTGCGAGTTTCTTGTTCCCTCCGTGCTTCTTGTGAGTTTAAGCCAAAGTCCTGATTTTCTTTATTCCATCACAGCCCAGATAATATTGGTAATAATAACTCTGGCACCGCTCACTCCCGGAAGCAGCGGTGTAGTGGAGTTCAGCATGAGCTACATCTATTCGATGTTCGTTCCGAGCTATCTTATAGGTGTTCTCGTGGCGTTATGGAGGCTCATAACTTACTTTGTCAATCTTGTTGTGGGGGCTGTGTTCGTAGGATTATCGCTAAATCGCAAAGCTAAGAATAAGACGTGACTACTCCCCTCACTGAAGTGAGGGGCATCTAGCTTCATGCAGAGATTGTAGT
>JBHGAU010000080.1:0-11068 GCA_041946675.1 Methanotrichaceae archaeon
GGGACTACAATCTCTGCATGAAGCTAGGTGCCCCTCACTTCAGTGAGGGGAGTAGTCACCAGTTGAAATAAGGAAAACTTTGATAAATATTTTATAGAATCTCTAAGGCCCAACTTTTTCACTGGCCTGGGAAGGATTCTCTATGACCTGTACAGGTGTTATGACTATGTTAGAGGTCGCAACTGCGCTTCCACCCTCAACAGTATTTATTGCGCTAACTGTTATGCCACTAACGTCTATGCTCATGTAATTTCCAAGGTTATGTTTTGCGCCAGCATTGCACTGGCCGTCAGAGCTCAGCGCAGTATCCACAAGCGTCTCTGGATCTTTATTTGCTAAGCTATCCAAGCCGTTATAATGCTGTTCTTCCTTTCTCGGGCTCCCATGTACACGAACATCCATAAAATTGGATAAATCGGCAGACTTTTTGCTTATTTGGGATTCATCATATTTTATATCTCTTTGTTTAACGGCATTAACTGCCTTGAGATCCTGAACATTCGCTTTCGGTTGAGGGCCGCTCATGGTTATCTTCTCTCTCTGCGGCTCAGTGGATTTAAATCCTGTATGCGAATTAAGCCTCGGGGCCTGTTGCTGGGGTGCCCATGGAAAGAGGATCGTATCTCCAGGAAGCTTTAGCTGGCCCATGTCGGAATTCTGTTTGTCATGAATCTCGTTATCCACAAAATTGGCATGAAACTCTTTTACCTTATCGAGCGATTCAGGGCTGCTTGGGCTCGAAGGCAGTGCCACCCCTATTGAGATGGAGATAAATATTAAAAGAAAGGCTGCACCCACCAGCATGACTCTGGTGGGCTTTAGCGTAGTGTTCATTTTGCGTCACTCAGGCCTTAAGAACTATGTTTGATGTGTATCTTTTACTGCTTAAGGTCCGGCCATCTGATTAGTTACTATCTTGACGTGGTTTGTCGCAGTTCCTGTGCCGAAGGCAAGTGCCTCTCTGCTTCCAACCTTTATCTGCTCAGCATTTATGAAAGGCATTGCGTTGCCGTTAGCATCTATAAGGACTGCTGTTCCACGAGCAGTAGCATCTAACTGCTGATTCTTCTTGATCTCAAGATCGTTCGACGCAACAGGCTTGGGGCCGGGAGTTATCCATGGGGATCCAAAGGCCAAGGCTTTATCGTTCCCTACTATTACGCCGTCAAGATTTGCAGATGCATTGGCAGGGAGCTGAAGCGCGCTGCCTTCTGTCTCAAATATTCCCTGTGCGAGAATATCCACGCCATTGCCTCCGGATATTGTCTGTGCAAGAGCGGGCACAGCGAACAATGCCGCGGCCAACACGATCACTATTCCTATTTTCTGCATATTTCTCACCTCATACATCCTATAATATAAGCGTATGTTAGCATTAGCTATACTTATATTTTTTGGTGGGACATATTTAGGGGATAATTAGGCTTAAGGCATTATGTGGGAAATATTTCCGCTTCTCAATTATTATTAATATTCCTATTCAAAGCAAAAATCAAGATCATCAAGCCAAATATATCAGAGAATATCCTTTACAACCATAATATTAATTAAGTTAAAACCGGATCCAGAAATTAAATGCCCTTCATTCGACAGGCAAAAGACCCTGCGCGAAGATCTGCACTTTTGGAATAAGTCTTAATAATTATTATAATTGACTATAAAATAATGAAATTTATACAGTTTTTGGATTGAAATATAAATGCTATCACGCTGTTGGCCATAGCAGGGCAAAATTCAAAGATGTATGTGGAGAGGCAAGTCTCCATGTGAGTGCTCACCTATAATGTGGTGCTCCTCACCCGAAGCTCTCTGTGGATCGACATGGATAGTAGCTCCAGAAAGGCCGCAGAGGCGGTGCATAAGCTGGTGCCGTACCTCTTTGGCGATCTCATGCCCATCCTTCACCGAAAGCTCATCGGACACAGCCAGGTTAATCTCGGCATGAAGCTGATGCCCTAGCCACCTCACCCGAACATTGGTGATCTCCTTCACACCTTCAACGCGGCTTGCGGCCTCCTTGATTTCATCGACCACTTCTGGTTCTACTCCATCGATGAGGCGACAGAATACCACCTTTGCAGAGTTCCAGACAATGTATAGGATGACTCCAGTGATGATGATGCCGATGAAAGGGTCCATCCAGGAATAGCCCATCCAGACTCCGATTGTACCGAGGAAAACCGCCAGGCTGGCCAGGCCGTCAACTCGGGCATGGCAGCCATCGGCCACCAGAGCGGCACTGTTGATCTCATTCCCAACACGGCAGCGATAGACGGCCATTGCTTCGTTACCTATAAAGCCGATCAGAGCTGCCAGAGCCACTTCAAACAGGTGGCTCACCGCCTGAGGGTGAAATAGCCTATCAATGGATTCATAGCCGGTGATGATGACACTTATTAGGATGATCAGCACGATGGCCAAACCAGCCAGATCTTCTACCCGGCCATAGCCGTAGGTGAACTGCTTGCTCGACCTGCGATTGGCCAGAGAAAAGGCGATCCAAAGAGGAATAGCAGTAGCGACATGGCCGAAATTATGGATCGTTTCTGCAAGAAGAGCGACGCTTCCAGAGTATGAAGTTACTACCATCTGGATCAGAGCGGTTGCCAGCAGCACAGCTACTGACCATTTGACGGTCGTGATACCTTTTCTGGTAGCCAGGAGAGAGGGATCAACGACCCCGTGAACATGGCCATGGCCGCAATGGCTCTCGTGATTATGCATATGTTCATCATGTAAATGTTCCTTGTCATGCACATGTTCTTCATGGGCCATCATTGAGCCGCCTCAGTCGGTTTTGTGGAATCTTCTTGTCTCATTATCTCCTTCCTGTCCGAGCTCCTGCCAGATTTTCCAAGAGATGGCTTGACTGCAACATCTATCTTAGCTCCGGATTCATCGCAGTAGGCCTGAATCCTTTTAACGGAGTGGTCCACCATTCCGCCTGCGGTCATTATCAGCGAGGGTTTACCCATCAAAGACTTGAGGATGCACTTATCTATGACGCCGTAGGTGAAGTCCAGAGGTATCTTTGCTTGCTCCGCCAAAATCTTGGCCTTCGTCCCCATGGCGCCAGTATAACTTGCGTTTGAATTCTCCAGGATCTTCGTAATATCTTCAGGGCTAGCGTTGTCCACATCACAGATATGGATCGTGGCTCCGGCTACTCTGGATATCGTCTCTCGGTTTCTGGACTCCACGAGATCTGTCAGCTCCAGGATGCTCTTGGGTGGATTGGTTCCATTGCCATTGTCATTGAGCAAACCCCGACCGATCAGCTCCTTGTAAAGATCCACCACGATCGGCAGCTTTAGCCTTGCTCTTCTGATGAGCTCTACGTCCCCAAATACCTCCTGCACTGTTCCCCTGCGGAGCAATCCTCCCTTTTCCATCAGGACGACCTCATCCGCCCAGCGGTAAGCCATCTCCACGTCATGGGTGGAGATAATTATGGTCTTGCCGCTGTAGTTCAACTCGTCCAGCATATCCATGATCTCCTCGGAGCTGGCAGGGTCAAGGTTGGAGGTGGGTTCATCCAGTATTATCACTTCGGGCTCCATGGCCAGGATGCCTGCTATAGCTACTCTCTTCTTCTCGCCGCCGCTTAGATGGTGAGGTGGACGGCGTTCATAGCCTGAAAGACCGACATACTGCAGGGCATAATCTACGCGCTTTTTCACCTGATCAACGGGTAAGCCAAGGTTCACGGGTCCGAAGGCCACATCCTGGTAGACGGTAGGGGCAAAGATCTGGTCGTCTGAGTTCTGGAAGACCATGCCCACTTTACGCCTTATTTCCCTGAGAGAGGCGGAATCATACCGCAAGGGCATGCCGTGGAAGAGAATCTCTCCTGCGTTTGGGCGCAGGATGCCGTTGAACATCGACATCAGAGTTGATTTGCCCGCGCCGTTCGGCCCCACCAGTGCAATCTTTCGGCCCTCATCGAGCGATATGCTTACGTCTTTTAAGGCAGCTATTCTCTCCCCATACGAATAGCTAACATTTCTTGTTTCAATGATGGACGTCATGTATCCTCACAGCAGCTGCATGTCTTTGGTCAGAAAAGCGAGGGCCGCAACTACGGCCATATATCCCGTCACGGCAAAGATAGCTCTCGGCTCCGCCTTGCTGACATGCTCCATAAGGCTGAGCTTGCCGTCATAGCATCGGGCATCCATGGCCACTATGAGTCTCTCTCCTTGCTCCCATGCTCTTATAAACAGCACACTTGAGAGCAAGGTATGGGAGTTCAGGGTGTTTTTGAACCCTGCATCTCCCAACCGCATCACTTGGGCACTGTGGATGAGGGCCGCCTGGTCTATGAAGACGAATATGTACCTGTACATCAGCATGGCAAGATCGACCAGGAAATCTGGCACTCCCAGAGACTTCAGCACTGAGAAGATCTCGATCATCGGTGTAGTCATGGCTATGAAAAATAGGGAGCACATGCCCCCAAAGGTCCTGGCGATCAGAAGCAGGGCCAGGTTCGCTCCCCCTTCTTGAATGCTCAAGGTGATGCCCAGGACATTAAAGGCAATTAATTGATCGCCCCCGCCATGCATAAATGCCACAACTGCTGCACTCAGCAGAGCGAAGGATAGCGGTAGCATCAGCAGTGCAGAGTAAAATCGCTTTGGAATTTTGGCCAATCCCACAGTTATGAGGCTCATGGTTACGGCCACGAATAAAGGAGCTATCGGAGCGGTTGAAGAAATGCAAAGTAGCATGGCTCCGAGGCCTAGGAGAAGCTTCAGCCTCGGGCTTGTGTTCCTCAGAGCGTTGGAATGGGCATAATCATCCAGCAGGTCATGCATTCGAACTTCCTTCTTTTTTCTCCTCTGGCAGTGTAGCTGCTTTAGACTTCGCCAGTCCGCGGTAGTATCCCAGGAAATAGCCGATGATGATGGCGCCAAAGGCAGCCTGCAGGGCGAAGAGCAGGCTCTCTATCTCACCGCTGGGCGGCTCCCATACACTCTGAGCCCAGGGATGATACGATCCATGGGTCAGGTCGTTGATGACGTTCTCCGGCTGATCATCTGCTCCTCCCCACTCATGGTTTCCGGTTGAGCTGGTATATGCAAAGGCTGCGACGAATATTACAATAATCCCAAGAACTATGTACTCCAGCTTCATAATGAAGCCTCCTGCAGCTTCTTAATAGTCTCTGGAGATGCCACATTTAACTTTAATAAGACAT
The DNA here is from genome assembly GCA_041946675.1 of Methanotrichaceae archaeon. Lineage (GTDB taxonomy): Archaea > Halobacteriota > Methanosarcinia > Methanotrichales > Methanotrichaceae > CAWBKV01. The sequence continues at coordinate 5,201 of JBHGAU010000080.1, forward strand.
CGCCCCTGAGCTGGACGATGTACTTGAACATGAGCGCACTTACAGCTCCCTCGACAATGGCCAGCGGGACCTGTGTTATAGCAAAGACGCTGAGGAATGCCTCGAACGATGTCAGCACCCCTCCGGAGGCGGCCGGGAAGGCCAGAGCAAGCTGGATGGATGTGACAATATATGTGAACCAGTCCGCGAACAATGCTGCCAGAAATACGGTGAGGTACAAGTTCACATTCTGTTTCTTGCATGCTTTATAGACCAGATAGCCCACGGTTGGTCCGACTATGCCCATGGAGACTGTGTTGGCCCCCAGTGTAGTCAGGCCGCCATGCGCGAGGAAGATGGCCTGAAAAATCAGAACTATGATTGATAGAACTGAAGTAACCGCCGGCCCGAAGAGTATTGCACCGATGCCGGTACCCGTAGGATGAGAGCAGCTTCCTGTAACAGAAGGCATCTTCAGGGATGATAGAACAAAGATAAAGGCGCCGGAGACGGCAAGCAAAGGCAGAAGCTCTCGATTCTCTTTGATCACCATATTCATCTTGTAAGCTCCGTAAGCCACAATTGGCAGCGCGATTACATACCAAACCACGCACCAGTACAAGGGCAAGAAACCTTCCATTATATGCATAATAGCACCAAGCGGGAATAAGCATGGTATTATATAAAGTTTGCTTGCGTAAAGTCCAATGAAATTTAATTATTGCCCTATCTTGCTCGGATTCTAAAAATCTCTGATCCTCCATTTGTTTTAGATGCTAATCCTTTTTAGAACGACCATGCACCCTGAGGGGAATGCTATTAGGAAACAGATGATTGCAAATAGAGACCCCAAAGGAACGGGCTGATCCATTGCAGCCGCTCTTAAACAGACGCTTGAGTGAGTTAACGGGAGCGTATAAAGGGCCCACTTTAAAGCGGCCGGAATCTGGCTCAGAGAAAAGAAGGTGCCTCCCAGGAATGTCATCGGCAATAGGATAAGACTGCTGAACGTAGCCAGGTCCTGGTGAGTCTTGGACAGAAGAGTTATCAGAAACGAAAAGATAAAACATTGATGAGAGCAGTCAAAATAAATGCGAAGGAGCTTACTAAAGGTCGATCCTGAATCGGTCGCCATGAGCAATCCAGAGATTATTATATATAAATACCTGAAGAATGCGCCAGGAATTGATAAGGCTTTGAATGACACAGCATCTCTCGAGAATGTACGAGATGGAACGCTCACAGGACTGAGCTGAAGGGGGTGCAGGCAGTGAAGAACAGCAAGGTCTATGTCTATACTTGGGACTGCACAAAAGGAGGAGCGAAGTTCTATCTTGGGCTTGGTTATATTGGAAAATGGCTAGTTCCCTCAATATTCAAGGACTATAATCCGAGAGCAACCTATCAGGAATACTTGAAAAAGTTCTGGGGTGCGGATATAGATGTTATAAACAAGGGCGTCTTTGTTTATCCCGAAATCTGAGTCGAATTGAGACCGATTTAATTATTTTCCGGCAGTTCGGGTTTCAGTTATTCATAATATTTCTCAAATTTAAGCCCATTTAATGTTACTAATATGGAAATATTTATTATCTAGTATGTATCTCTCTGCAATTGTGATGAATCATGACATTGAATATGAGTGATATAAAAGTTGCATCTTCCGTATTGATGCTCATCGCTCTATTTCTGCTCTCGGTTGCGGCAGCAGAGTCAACTACCAACGACCTTTTAAGCGTCTTTGGCAATGCCAACATGGATGGCAAGATCAATAGCGCTGATGTTGCCTATGTACAGGACATAATTGATGGCAGGAACAATCCCTCCAGACTGGCCGACGCCAATTATGATGGCAAGATTGATTCTTCGGACATAGACCGGATAAACCAAATCATAAAAGGCGATGAGAAGGAGTTTACTGTTGCAGACTCCATTGGCAGAAATGTGACCATAAAGATGCCAGTTAAAGGATTCATTGCTCTCGGAAGCTACAGGAACGAGGCACCAAAGATCCTGAAGGCTCAGGATATGATGGTTGGAGTCTCATCGGACATTAATAGCCTGAAGTACTATTATCCTGAGCTGGTTGATAAACCATCGGTAGGTACCTGGAGCACCCCAGACATCGAGGCTATCGTCAAACTTCACCCTGATCTCGTGATAACTTCTGCCAACCTTGATCGGGCCACACAGCTGGAAAAGAGCCTGCGGCCCGCAGGCATTGCCGTTCTCGGCCTCGACTTCTATCGAGAGAACATCGTCCGATCTGAGATAAAGACTCTGGGGTTCATATTGGACAAGAATGATGAGGCAGACAGATATTTGCAGTGGCGAGATCGGTATGAGCGAAAGATCAAAGATTTCGTCGGAAAGATAAAAAATAAGCCAAGGCTTTTCATGGAATGGGGAACGGCAAACACAGTATCCACAATCTCAAGCTACGGCAAGGGAAGCAGCGGGGACGCCGTCTGCAACGTCACTGGTGGAACTAATATCTGTGCAGGTCTTCCTGAGTACCCTAAGGTGGACGGCGAGTGGGTGTTAAAGGAGAATCCAGACGTAATAATAAAATCCCTGGCTCCGCCTTCAGGAAGTCCCGGCTGGAACAGCACTGCATATGTAGCATCGATTCTCAAGAGCTATATTGATGGCCGGCCGGGTTGGAGCAACCTCACTGCGGTCAAGAACAACAGAGCTCATCTGATCAGCACTGAGATCGTCTGGGGACCGGATGCCATCATCGGCGATGCTTTTTATGCCAAATGGCTTTATCCGGATTTAGATATCGATCCAAATAAGATATACAAGGAATATTGTGAGCAGTTCCTGGGAGTTCCCTATCCAGAAGGCTTGGTGATGGGTTATCCCTAAAGATGCCCCTTCTTTTTCTGAAAGATTATCATACAATGATTGGGAGGATGAGCCATTTTGAGAACGCCTGATGCTATCGGTCTGAAACAGGATCTTAAGGAAGAATACTCTAAGTTCGTAGGCAGAAAATTACTTTTTCTTATGGCCCTAATAGTGGCAGTGATTGCCCTGGCAGCAATTGCCGCAACTCTAGGTTCGGCCGATTTAAGTGTCGGTGATGTCTACACTGCTATCCTGGCCAGATTTCTGCCAAACCATTTCCAGACCACCTGGTTTATGAATACCATAGTCTGGGACCTACGTCTTCACCGGATCCTTATGGCAGTCGTGGGAGGAATCGGGCTCGCCATTGCAGGTGTGGTGATGCAGGGCATCCTCAAGAACCCTCTGGCAAGCCCGTTTACTCTGGGCATATCATCTGCAGCAAGCTTCGGAGCAGCTCTTGCAATCATAATGGGCGCAGGCTTTGCTGGTGGTGAGTGGCTGATCATAGGAAATGCATTCATATTCACTATATTGGCCTCCTTAACCGTCTACGGTCTGGCAAAATACAAAGGCATATCCTCGGAGACCATGATATTGGCCGGAATTGCCATCATGTACCTATTCCAATCCATGACATCCTTCCTTCAGTACGTCGGGAGATCAGAGCAGGTCCAGGAGGTGGTCTATTGGATGATGGGCTCATTGGGGAGGTCCTCCTGGGACAAGGTATTTCTAACTACATTAGTGATCGCCATCTGTGCACCCTACCTTCTAATTAAATCCTGGGACATAAACGCCATGAACGCTGGCGATGAGACAGCTAAAAGCCTTGGAGTAAATGTGGAAAAGACCAGAGTCATCTGCATGATGCTCGTCTCCTTCATAACAGCAAGCATCATCTGCTTCACAGGAACAATCGGGTTTATCGGCCTGGTCTCACCTCATATTACCAGGATGGTGATAGGAGGAGATAACAGATTCTTGCTCCCTGCCTCATCCCTCGTGGGCGCACTGCTCCTCCTGGGAGCGGATTCATTGGCCAGGACAATTCTAGCGCCGGTGATACTTCCTGTAGGGATAATGACCTCCTTCCTCGGAGTGCCCTTCTTCGTCTACCTGTTCATGAAACGCAGGAAGGAGTTCTGGTAGAATTCCCATTTTTTTTAAGGATCTTAAGCTACCACAAGAGTTATTTATGTAAACAAAATTTGGTTTAATTAAAATCAATTTTAGTTAAAGGTTGATAGCTGAATATTCGTTAAGCTATGTACCAATAGAATGCGAAGAGGGATCTGATGAGTGAAAGCTATACCGATATAGGGGCCACTACACAAGAGGCCCTGGAGATAAGCAGAAAAAGCAGGCTGATCATCTCGGACCTGATAGGGGACTCGACTACCGAGGATAGAATCCGGCAGAGATGTGTAATCGCCGCAGGAGACCCAAGTGTGAGTGAGATCTTAAAGTTCTGCCACGATCCTGTGCAAGCAGGTCTAAAGGCTCTGGAAAACGGTACAAGAATCTTCACGGATATAAAGATGGTCGAGACCGGAATTGTGAAAAAGGGACATCATAGCGCTGTTATGACCCTGCTTGGAACAGGCGATGATCTGGCCCTGGAGAAGGGCATAACTAGGACGTCGGCCGGAGTTCTAGCCTTTCAGAATGAGCTCTCAGATGCAATCGTTGTCATAGGAAATGCACCTTCTGCCCTGATGTCTCTCTGCGAGTTGATCAAGTCGGGAATATCTGAGCCTGCGCTTGTTATAGGCACTCCTGTAGGGTTCGTGAATGCTGATAAAAGCAAGGAACTACTGAGAGAGCTGGACGTGCCATCAATTTCAACTGTTGGAACTCGCGGTGGAACTCCTATAGCAGTAGCAGCCATAAACGAGATCATAAATATGTATGCCAGAATAGTGTAAAGAAATGCTCGATCTACTAGTGGAGACACTCGACTCTACCATCTCAACTATAGCGACCGTGTTCCTGATGCTATTCATTACGGGCATCATGACAGAGATGGGGGTGTTCGAAAGCATTTCGCATTTGGCCAGACCCATTGCCTCAGTCTCGCGGCTGCCTGAGGTATCAGCCTCCACCTTTGTTGTCAGCCTGGGCTCTGCTCTAGCCGCGAACACAATGATTGCAAGAATGAGAGAGGAAGGTCATTTGAGCGAGCGCCAGACATTCCTCTGCGCCATTATGAACAGCGTCCCTGTATATTTCAGGGAGCTATTTACCTACCAGCTGGCATTTGTTGTGCCGGTTTTGGGATTATTCGTAGGCGGAGTCTATGCTATTGTGGCTGTATCCACGGGAATTATAAAGCTCCTTTTGGTCATGATCCTGGGCAGGGCGTATCTATCCGGTGATCCGGTTGCGTCTTTGAAGATCCAGCCGCCTCAACCTAAAAAGGATATTGTGCAAGCAGCAGTGAAATCGCTGAAGGGACAGAGCAAGCTATTTCTTCGTATCGCGGCTCTGTACTTTTTCATGACCTTCCTTGTTCTCTACATGAATGAGGAAGGAATCCTGCAGTCTCTGAACACACTTCCCCTGTCTCATCTTTTCGGCGTGCCTCCTGAGACAGTAGTGCCCTTGACCATCTATATAGCAAGCCCAAAGGCAGGCATCACCCTTCTTGGGCCTATGATTCAAAACGGAAGTATAACTGAGGCCAAGGCCCTCATAGTACTGATGCTTGGCAGCTTATTCATGCTCCCGGTCTATTCCATAAGGTCATTGATGCCCAATTATACATCTGTATTCGGCATGAGATTGGGTCTTTCACTGGTGGTGATTTCCACAGGCATAAGCGTGTTTGTCAGGCTGATCGTGTTGGTGGCACTGCTGGTGGCGACCGGATAGAATACGGATGTATGGATGTATGAAAATGCGTTGTTTCTTGACACCAATATTCTTGATGGACTGCCTGAGGATCGACATCTTTGAAAATTTTGGAATATATCGATTTTTAGGAAGAAATCAGGGCTAATCCCCGCCATTTCAATGGCGGGATACAGCCCGTAC
>JBHGAU010000081.1:0-11059 GCA_041946675.1 Methanotrichaceae archaeon
ATCTTGGAGGATTGAAGGATTTGACAACTGTTTATGATGTGCCTCCCAATGATCTGATAGCGGCAGTGGCCCAGGAGCTGAAGGCTGGAGGTACGGTTCAGCCTCCCGAGTGGGCTGCCTACGTGAAGACGGGAGTGAATAAGGAGATGCCGCCAACTAATCCTGACTGGTGGTATGTGCGATGTGCATCAGTCTTACGCAGAATCTATATAGATGGACCTGTCGGCGTCTCCAGGCTCAGAAGCTATTACGGCGGAAAACATCGCCAGCCTGTAGCAACGCCACGTTTCTCTAAGGGAAGCGGCTCAATTGTAAGAGAAGCATTACAGCAGCTTGAGAAGGCAGGATACGTCAAGAAGGCCAATAGAAGAGGACGCCAGATAACGGCCCAAGGGCAAGCCTTCATGGACGATATGGCCCATAAGATCAGGGCACCGACACAGCCATCGGAGCCTGAGCAGGCCGCACCAGCGGCAGCAGAGCAGACAGAGTAGATGAGGTATTAGAGAATGGTTGATGATGAGCTTGCAGAATTAAGACGCAAAAAGCTGGAGCAGCTTCAAAGACAGCAGATGGAATCCCAGATGTATGCCGCTCAGCAGGAACAGGCTCAGGCTGAGCTTGAGGCCAAGAAGTCGGCCATAATGAGGGCTATTATGACCCCTGAAGCAAGAGAACGGCTGAATACCCTTCGTATTACCAAGCCGGAGTTCATTGCCCAGATCGAGGCCCAGCTGATTATGCTTGCACAAAGCGGCAGACTCAAGGGCGCAATCACTGATGAGCAGCTCAAAGCTATTCTTAAGCAGGCTCAGCCCAAGAAAAGGGATATCACTATCACTAGAAAGTAATGATCGCTCTATGAAGGCGATGATTTTATTCAGCGGCGGAAAGGATAGTGGTCTCGCAACACTCATGCTCGAACCTTTCTTTGATGAGATCGAGCTGGTGACCTTCAGCTTCGGCCAGGACGATTCCTGGAAGGCGGCTTGTGTGGCCGCAGAGGAGCTGGGCCATCCTCATAGTAGACGCGTCTTCGAAGAAGGGATTATGGATAGAGCTCTAGAGATCCTCACAGCCACTGGATACCCCAATGATGCCCTTAACTATGTTCATTCGATTGCAGTAGAAACCTTAGCTGGAGAATGCAAGTTCGTAGCCGACGGCACAAGAAGAGATGATCGCGCGCCCAAATTGGACGCAAGCGCGGTACGCAGCCTCGAGGACCGCATGCATATGAACTATCTCAGGCCTCTGGCAGGTCTCGGCATCAGGACGATAAAAGCTATGGCAACATGTTATCTCGAATTCATCGAAGAGCCATCAGAGAAGTACCCTGCCTCGGACTTTGAGATTGGGCTTAGATGTGCTCTGACGGCAAAGTGCAATCAGAATGAGGTCGATAGGATATTTCCCAAAAACCATACACATACAAGAGTCATTCGGAGGAAGAGATTTGTCCAAGAAGTTGAAAGGCAAGAAGATCAGGCTTGCCAAGGCATTCAATCAGAATCGTAGGGTGCCTTCCTGGGTTATTATCAAGACCATGAGACGTGTGGTCAACCACCCCAAGAGGCGACACTGGAGAAGAAGCACTTTAGAGGCATAACTTAGAGGCATGATATGGCAGAGATTGAACATGTTTACACAATTCCCCTTAGGGTCGTCAAGAGCGTTCCAAGGTGGAGAAGAACCAATCGTGCGATGAGCGAGGTCAGGGACTACCTATCCAAGCACATGAAGACCCCGGCAGAGAACGTAAAGATCGATAAAAGCTTGAACGAGGCGCTTTGGGCCAGGGGCGATGAAAAGCCGCCGCAAAAGATCAGAGTTCGCGCTGTCAAGTTCGACGATGGCGGGGTTGAGGCTGAGTTTGCAGGCGAGCAGTAAAAGGCTAAAGATAGCGGGCAGCTCACTGCTCGGAGTCTTTGCAAGGTGCACAAATAAAGTCGTTCTTGTGCCGCCCGAGACCGGGGAGGATGCCACTGCGGCACTAGAGGAGGTGCTGAAGGTAACTTCGCTCAGTATTACGGTAGCAGGAAGCTCCGTCCTTGGCGCTCTCATTTGCGGCAACTCAAACGGCTTTGTGCTGACCTCACAGGCGCATAAAGACGATTTAAAGAAGTTATCGGACTTTGGAAGCGTAGCAAAGCTGCCGGGCAAAATCAATGCAGCCGGGAATGTTATCCTGGCCAACGATAAAGCTGCCATAGTTCACCCGGGTCTATCTAAAAGGGCCTGCGATGCTATCTCAAAATCTTTGGGCGTCGATGTTGCCCAGGGAACTATCGGCGGTCTGAAAACAGTCGGCATGGCTGCAGCAATAAATAATAAGGGCATTCTTGTTCATCCGCGCGCATCCGAGGCTGAGATAGCGGTGCTGGAGGATTTATTCCAGCTCCCTGTGGATGTAGGCACTGTCAACTTCGGATCGCCGCTTGTAGGGTCCGGCATCCTGACAAATAGCAATGGGTATTTCGCCGGAGATGAGACCACAGGGCCTGAGCTTGGCCGTATTGAGGACGCACTGGGTTTCCTCGAATAGAAGATAGAGGTTTGATTATGAGCGAATTTATAATCAATGGAAGATTCAGAACAGAACGTATCGGCAAGAATTGGCGGCCGTTTTCTAAAGTAGTGGAGAGCCAGAACGAAAATACTGCAAAGGAGATGGTCTATTCACTGCTTGGAAGCGAGCATGGGCTGAAGAGAAACCTCATCAAGATCGATGGGGTAAATGAGGTGTCCTCTTGAGCGGTGATCCAACAAGTGGCGATTCTTCAGGTATTGGAGAAGCCATTAGCGAGGAAGATATAAGGAGGCTAGTTGCGGCATACCAGCAGTATCAGAACCAGGCAGATGCGATAGTACGTCAGATCAGCCTAACTCAGCTAACTGCTGAAGGCCTGGATAGGGCTTCCAAAGCAGTCGAAGCACTTGGTACAGCCAACGAAGGACAGGAAATGCTTGTGCCCATAGGATCAGGCTCTTTTGTTTATGCGAAGCTGGTCTCGAAGGATAAAGTCGTCTTGAATGTCGGTGCCGGTGTAAGCATCGAGAAGACGGCTGCCGAAGCCAAAGAGTCCTTGAAGGTCAGGCAGACCGAGGTCTCAGAGGGTTCAAAGAAGCTGAGCGAGATGCTGACCAGAATCGACCAGGAGATGCAGAAGATACAGGCGATACTGGCTAGATACGAGCAGGAAGCCCAAGGGAGCGGACAGAGGGTTGTTTAATAAGTTTAAGGAAAAGCTTGCAAGCTTTAAGGAATCCCTAGCTTCCAAGATCCAGGAGAAGACGACGAAGGAGCAGGCGGAGGCTGTGGAGACCGCTGAGGTAGAGGTTCCTGCTCAGGCTGAACCAGGCGTTGAGCAAGTGGAGAAGAGTGCTGCTGCTCAGGCATCTGAAGCTAAAGAGGCGCCGGAAGAGCCTGCTAAGCCCAAGAAAGGATTCTCCCTGTTTGAGAAGGCAAAATCCCTGGTGTTCGAGCAGGAGGTCATCCTCGACGAGAAGGACCTCGATGAGCCGATGTGGGCTTTGGAGATGGCTCTCCTTGAAAGCGATGTTGCCCTGCCGGTGGCTGATGAGATCGTGAGATCGGTTAAGTCGGAGCTTGTCGGCCATAAAAAGAAGATAGGAGCAGATACAAGCGCAATAGCCGAGGAATCGCTGAGGTCCGCTCTAATGAAACTGCTGTCTGCGAATTACCTTGATTTTGATGAATTTATCAAAAACTCTGCGAAGCCTGCCAAAATCCTGTTCGTGGGCGTGAATGGAACAGGAAAGACCACATCCATCGCTAAGGTTGCCAAATATCTGATGGATCATGGATACTCCGTCGTTCTGGCTGCGGGCGATACATTCAGGGCAGGTGCGATAGAGCAGCTTGAGGTACATGGCGAAAAGCTCGGCCTGAAGGTCGTCAAACATAAGACCGGCGGAGACCCTGCAGCAGTAATCTTCGATGCAATCGAATATGCAAAGGCGCATAACAAGGATGTAGTCCTGGCAGATACGGCTGGAAGGCTACATACGAACATAAACCTCATGGACCAGATGAAGAAGATAGTGAGGGTGACATCTCCCGATCTGCTCATATTTGTCGATGAGGCGATTGCAGGCAACGATGCGGTTGAACGTGCGAGATTATTTAATGAGTCTGTGCCGATTAACGGCTCTATCTTGACTAAAACCGATGCCGATGCGAAAGGCGGCTCAGCGATATCAATAGCCTACATTACAGGAAAGCCTGTTCTATTCCTGGGCGTTGGCCAGACATATCCTGATCTGGTGAAGTTCGAGCCGGAGTGGCTTGTGGATAGGCTGATGGGTGAGGCTGAGGCTTAAATTTTTAGTACTATCCAGAGTCAGGCCACAGAAAGAGCATTTAATGATACGTAATTTAATAAAACTTACGAACCATCACTCAGTGCTGATCCCAAGCAGATCCAGATGATCTATTACCTTTAGATTGGATTCGAAGGATTTGGCAATAAGAGGATTTGCAGCCATCTCCGGAATGCCCAGTTCCCTCAAAACAAACCGGCATAATTCCATAGGCTCTGCTGTTGGATGGCTGCTGTGCACATTAATTACCGCCTCATGAATGCGCTCAAGATACTCTAGACCGCTATCCATTCGCCGGTACACCATTTCATACTTCTGAGGATCATCCCAGGCGGCAAACAAGTGATTAATGCCTTCACTAGCCCTCAATTTCTTGATGGATCTCATTGATTCAACCGCATCCTCATAAATTGGGAGGTCTCCGGGGATAGGAATTGCATCTCCCGAAAAGAGAGCACCTAAGTCCGGAAGAAAGATGGAGATCGAACCCTTAGAATGGCCTGGTGTATGCAGTACCTTTGCGCTAATCTCGTCGTCCAGATCTATGGTCTCCCCATCCTGAAGTATGTGATCTACCTTAACAGATCCTCCGACAAGAGATTTGAAGTCGGGAACAGGCCGCTCCTTCAGCTGTAAATCCACATCCTCAATCCATGACCTTTCAGCTGCATGGCTCGCTACTTCGCAGCCCGATGCAGCTTTGATGGCATGCGCTGCACCAATATGATCGGGATGGGAATGTGTGAGTATGAGCAGGGATATCTCTTCGGGGCTTCTTCCTGTCCTTCTAAGATAATCGAAGATAACCTTCTCTCCAGAGGAAACACCGCTATCGATGAGGTAGACATTCTTGCCATAAATAAGGTAGATGTACACAAAGCGATCGATTCTTCTGCCCGACGGGTCGATCAGATGGAAAGGAATCTTCAATGCGTGAATATTTTTGGTGATCTGCAAGCTTTTGCCTCTATTGATCTCTTGGGTTAATATATGACTTAAATTCGCCTAAGTAGAAAATCCTTTTTCCTCAAACGTTTAGTTGTATGGGGCCGAACCATTAGTTAGGCCATCAGTATCTGAGCATCGCCCCCATCCCGCCGATTGATTCAAGAAAGGCGTCATCCTTCACAAGTGCCACGTGAGCGCCAGTCCTCTGTGCAAGCTCATAAAAATGCGCTGCAATATTCTCCTCCGACATATGCCCTCCACAGCTTGGGCAGCTCGACTGCTGGATCTCCGGAATGAGCCTGCAGCTTTGACATACCATGCCCGGAATCTGGAAGTTGTTCAACACAAGCGTCTTCACCCTTCCTTGTTCAAGGGCCATCCTTACTTCTTCAGATCCATATGCTACGGGCATACCTTTGAGGATTGCGGCCTTTAGCTCAGCTGCTACAGCCTTTCCGCTGCTGTCCTGCTGAGCCATGTTGCCTCCCAACCCAACAAGCTCAGACGGAAGTGTACTCATCGACAGATCAAGGGTTCCGAGAAGCTTGCTATTCAGCGATGGCGGAAGCATCTGAATAAGCTGATCTTTAGCATAGCCCGGGCCTGCGATTACGATGCCTCTAATCATTGCCGTATCCACAAGGCCCTGAAGATCGCCCACAACCTCTTTGAGGAATGATTTTATCGCTCCTTTCCTCAGACGGTTGAATCGCATCTGACTCCATCCGCCCTTTTTATGTTTATTCATAAGGTCGATCGACGCCTTTCCAGTCTCAACAATTATATTCGATCTCACCAGGAATAATCTGGCCTCCTGAGAATCAACAAGCAATAGCCAGTAATCTGCATAATCGTTGCTGAGCTTCGCTAGAGGAAGCAGAAAAGGCGATCGATCCCATACAACCAGAGGCTCGACATCCAAGCCAAGCCTGTACATTTGCAGAAAGTCCTGTGAAGCCGAGGCGAAAATAGCTCTTCCCTTTTCGCCTTTTACAGCCCCGTCAGAAAGTGCTGATTCCGCCAGCTTCAGAGCTTCAGCAAATGGCTCCAAAAGGCTTTCCGGGAGAGCTTTGCCGATCAATTTGAGCCTGGAATTTACGAAGGATATATCCCTTTTATTGGCAGTCGTATACACCGAAAGAACTGTGTCCGTATCATCCTGGACTTCTGCTAGAGCCTTGAGATCTATATCGGTTACAGGTACTAGGGTATCAGCGGTTGCAGACTTCGTATCCCGTCTGAACTTCATAATATAACCTGTGCGTTAAAATAAGAAAAGGATTCCTATACTTTCGTCCCGCGGCTAGTCTTTATATCCTTTCCGTAAATGTTGTATGTGATGAGAACTGGCGCCACAGATCTGCCGCTTCATACCGGTTCTGCACCACCATGGCTCTTCAAGAGGATGCGCCGTCTTGCAGGCGAATTGGTAGAGATGCTTGTGTATGAATACGGTCCTGAAGAGTTCCTGCACCGCATCTCGGATCCCTACTGGTTCCAGGCGTTTGCCTGTGTGCTCGGCTTTGATTGGCACTCATCGGGAACAACCACTGTCACAACAGGTGCCCTTAAGCAGGCTCTTTCACCGCAGCGGCATGGGATAGGTGTGGCAGGGGGCAAGGGCAGAACTTCCGGCAAATCGCCTGAGGATATTCAGAGACTTGGCGATGCTTTTTCAATAACTTCGAGGAAAGTGGATGAGCTTATCCGTGCCAGCAGGATGTCTGCAAAGGTGGACAGCGTATTGGTCCAGGACGGCTACCAGATATATCACCATGTCTTCTTTTTTACTGAAAAAGGAGAGTGGGCAGTTGTACAGCAGGGCATGAATGAAAGCTATGCCCGGCGATATCACTGGCTTTCCGACAACGTACGGAGCTTCGTTGAGGAGCCGCACTCGGCTATATGCTCCCAGAGGCGTGAGCAGTCTGCCCTGGACCTGACTGCCCACGAAAGCAATGAGAACAGGAAGGTAACACTTGATCTCATCAGGGATGGTCCGTCCCACCTGGGAAGACAGCGCAGCCTTCTCGATTTCGGTGCCTCAAAGCCTAATATTCCGGCGGAGTTCTCCATGCCTCGACGCCACGAGCTTCTAGCAACGCTCGATATTAGCAAGGAGGGAAGAAAAGCCCTGCAGATGGCCTACGAACTTCAGCCTTCAAGCTACGAGGATCTAGTCGCACTGAAAGGCATCGGCCCCAGTAAGATCAGAGCTCTGTCACTGATTTCGGAGCTGGTTTACGGCGCAAGTCCAAGCTGGCGTGATCCTGCAAAATTTAGCTTTGCGCATGGCGGAAAGGATGGAACTCCATTCCCTGTTGATCGTGAGACTTACGATCATTCTATCCGTATGCTCAAGGAGGCGCTTGAAGGCGCTGAGCTTGATAGAAAAGAGAAGTATGAAGCGATCAAGCGGCTTTTGAGGTATGCAGATTTTCCTGAGGTTTAAGAATAATTTAAGTTAAAAATGGTACTATCTACCTCTTGATGGCAGAGATGATTTGCCTATCAAGCTCCTCAGCAACCGTGACAAGTCCTGCATCCCCTGAGAACTTGAATTTTGCAAGATCTCTTCGCAGTGGCCCGAGCTTTAGTGCAGAATCCTGGCCGTGACCCAAGTTTATGGCTTGCCTGATCGCATCTACATGCCTCCATTGCGCTCCCGGCTCATTTAGGAGCTCAATCAGATTTCTGAGGGTATAGGCCACCTTTTTGCCCCTATCGGTCAGCTCAAGATATCTAATCCTTCCTTCTGGCCTTGATTTTATGAGGCCGCACTCCTCGAGCTGGGAAAGAATCGAGGAGGTATGTGGGAAGGTGGAGTCGATCTGCTTAGCCACCATGGCGGCATAAGCCCGATCCATCTCCCCAATTGCCAAGATGGCTCTCGAAGGCTTCTCACGAAGGAGAAGGCGCTCCACTGATCCCTCCATATTTGACCTATGTAAGTCCGGAATTATTCTGTATGCTGACTGGAACTATCGGAACTGTGTCCAGCGCCTCTTTGGGAGGGGCTATATTCATCGGCTGGTCGAAGTCATAGTAATGCTCCAGGTTATTGGTTTCTATGGATACCGCAACAGGCCTTATGGATTCTCTTAAGGATTGGTTGAACATCATTATCTGGCCTGTGCTGAGGTTAACTGCTCCCACGAGTTCTGGAATCACACTGAGCCTTAGATTGTACTCGTATCTCCTTACGAGATTGTTGTCCTTTTCTATCCAGGCATTGGCATCGATCTGACTGTTCTTTCTGAGATCGGTCATGTTCACGTTGGCGACAAATGGGAATATGACTGATTCCACGGCATTGCGCAATGTCTGGTTATAGACTGTATCATTAGTGGCAATATTCAGCTTATAGCAATCCTTTCCATCCACAACCTCAGAGCCAAGAATATTGATCTGGGATTCGTCGATGGATTCCGCCCTGGACTTAAGGGCATTATAGCGGCCGGATGCCCACATAACATTCGCGTCTGTCAGGTCTTTGAGCTGAGTCCAGTTCTCTTCGCCCATTTTTGTATAGGTTATATTGCCTATGTTGTATTGAGTGCCACTGGAGGATGATACCCTTGCTGCTTCACCAGGCGTCTTCAAAGAAGTCGCTGTCATTAAATCAGCCCTTGCCCTATGATTTGCAAGATCGATTGAGGCTGAGACGCTGGAGATAGCAGAACGTATCGTCATATTTGCTACATTATTGTTGCCGAGTTCATTGATAATATCGGTTTGATTATGAGTAACTGTAAAATTATACGAGCTTAAATTATCAGCTGCTCTCAACATCGATGTCTTAATCGTGCTCTCGTTCGGTTGCCCCCCTTGCCCCTGATTCTGCAGGCAGCCTGAAAGGGATACAACCACAATAAGCGCCAGAACTAGCAATAGTCTCTTCATTATATCTTCTCCGGATCATAATTTTGAATAGGTGATTTTCTGGGTTATTCTTGCTCAAGTAGGTTGTGTCCGCCCTTTATGAAGATTTTGTCGGGCGTTTTAGTAAAGCCCCTCAATAGTATCCCGGGCATCGACAAGCCGGACTGCGATCACTCGCATATTGAAATTACCCTGCATCTCCGACATAATTTCTGATAAGCATATTGTTGCCCGCACCAAAGCTCTATAATAAGGTTCTTTATTAGGAGCAGGAGCCCTTTCGCGAACTGATTAAAAGGGATACGGCGATTCTGTCAGTCTGAGCAGGATTTGGCTAGGGTGCCATGCTATTTTTCCTAAATGTCATGGCTGCCCAAATATGAGCAATAGCATCCTGGCTGAAGATATTGGCATATGATTCAAATCCTGAATTGGTCATTTGCGATAACCGGTTGGGCAAATGGCCATTTATGCGCAGGTTACGTCGCAGGCTTGAATTTTTCTCCCGTGATCATCTCGAATAGCTTCAGGTAGATCATGCTTGTCTTATCAATGATCTCTTGAGGTAAACCCGGTATTGTAGGCTCCTCTGAGCCCGAATCCCTCGCGTTATAAAGCTGATCTTTATAGCCGGTCTTGCGGTAATATTGGCGAACGAACTCCTTACTCAGATCCACGAACTCGCCATTATCGTATTTCGCCCTATCCCAGAAGCGATCCTCATCAGCGGTGCCGTAGACATCCACGACCATGATATTCCTGTCCTCGTCGAAAGCAAGCTCCTTTTTGCCATCAACGTGAATCAGACCGCGGCTTTCAACGCTTCTGTTTATATCTTCATCAATCCTGAGGACTATCTCCCTTGCAGCACCGAATTCTTCTGTTGAAAGCCCTGAGATTTGAAGCGCTTCAGCTTTATCCAGTAACCTGTCAGTCTTCTCGAGCTTGGTCGATACCTCTATGAAGGGTTCCGGCAGAGGCTCGCCATAAATGATCTTATGCCCCGATGGGAAGCCCAACGATGTTGCCGATACTTTACCATCCTTTATGCGGTCATAAAGGGAGCCCGCTACATACCAGCGGCATATGAACTCCAGAGGTATAAGGTAGCTTTTCGATTGTCCAGTGATATTTTCAGGCTGAATGATATCTACTTTCTTCACAAGCATTCCATTGGGAGGGATATACTCCAGGAAATGTGTTTTTATCCCCATCCGGCTCGCGCGCTCGAACCAGTACATGCCCTCCCGGCAAAGAGTCTCACCCTTATAAGGTATCAAGTTTGGAATGACCTTGTCGAAGACCGAGATGCTATCCGTGAACCTGAACTCGAGGCGATCTCCAAGATCATATGCCTCTTTTACCTTGCCCTTCATCAAAAGCTTGCGATCCATCGGGCACTTTATCTCTGGGAAAGCTGATATAACCTTTTTGTTATCACAGCAATAATGCGGGCGGTTTACCAAATTGAGTTGACTTATTCCGCTTCTTCCTTCGCGGTTTCGCGTGAGCGCTTTCTATTTCACGCGAAGGCACGAAGCCGCGAAGTTCCACCTTGAAAGATCGCCATTCTCGGGCGCATGTAAGCCGCTTTCATGCTCTTCATTTTTAAGTGAAACCTTCATGTCCAATTGGATACCCATTCCTGAAAGGATAGCTAATAGACGAAACGATTTCGCCAACAAGGTCAGCCGCCAACTTGCGGATAAATTTGGCGTAATTGCCTTTGAGGATCTTGATATCAAGAATATGCTCCAAAACCATAGCCTAGCAAAATCTATCTCAGATGTTGCCTGGAACATGCTAGTAAAAGGATACAATCTCTTGTGACTACTCCCCTCACTGAAGTGAGGGGCATCTAGCTTCATGCAGAGATTGTAGTCCC
>JBHGAU010000082.1:0-10868 GCA_041946675.1 Methanotrichaceae archaeon
GGTTCCAGGTACGGCCTAACCTGCCTTTGAAAAGGCAGGGATGCGGCCTATTATTTTTCATCAAGCTCACAACCGGTCCCGCTGCCGACCACAGGAGCGCCTGCAGACTCACCACATCTGAGTCGAGGTCCAGCACCCTCCCGGCGCTGATAGTCTTTCTGATGTTGCTCCCAACTACAGGTTTATCAATGAGGCCAGGCGGAAAATTGGAGTGGTCGTCACGGCCTAACTCCCCTATCAATGCAGTCTAAGATGCAAAACAGCTCAGGGGCTATTGGCATCAGGGAGACAATTCTTCCAGGATGGGAATATCTTCTAAACTGAATTCAATCTCAGGCGATCTCTTCACCTAGAGACCTGAGCGGAATTATATACGGCCGGTCGAGGTCGTTCATCACCTTGGCCTCGACACCATAGACAGCACGAATATTCTCAGCATTTAGAAGCTCTTGGGGCTCTCCTGCTGCATAGATCCTGCCGCCCTTTAGTATGGCCAGCTTATCCACAAACCTCGCTGCCAGGTTCAGGTCATGGAGAGCCATTACTGCTGAGATTCTCTTCTCTGCAACTAGGGAGCTTATTAGTTCCATTACCTCGATCTGATGTTTCATATCCAGATTGGAGGTAGGCTCGTCAAGCAGCAAGACTTCAGGCTCCTGGCATAGGGCCCTGGCGATCAGGACCTTCTGTCTCTGGCCTCCGGAGAGCTCGCTGAAATCCTTCATGGCAAACTTATTCAGATGGAGAAGGTTCACGATCTCCTCTACCTTATCCAGATGATTAGGAGAAATACGCCAGCCCATATGGGGTCTCCTTCCCATCAGAATTGTATCAAAGACAGTCGTGGCCATTGGCGTAGAGCTGGACTGAGGGACATATCCAAGACGCTTTGCCATCTCTGTTCTGCTCATGGCTTCCACGTCTTTGCCATTCAGCAGTATGCTCCCCTTAGGCTTGAGTATTCTATCTATGCATTTAATCAGAGTTGTCTTGCCTGACCCATTGGGCCCGACCAATCCCAGGATCTCTGAATCATCGACCACCAGATCAATACCGTCCAGGATATTGGTGCCGTTGTAGCCAAAGGTCAGGCCCTTGATTGTTATGTTCACCAAAACTCTTTCCTCCTGCGCATTAAAAGATTTGCCACATTATTTCCATATAGTCAAACCACTTCGTCTTTTGATTTTTTTGAATCAAAAAAGTATTCAGAACACGATTGCGACATAGCCTCAGAACACCTCTGTCTAAGCTTCACAACTCACCGTATTAATTAAAGTAATTTTGGATAAAAACAAATTTATTTGATTTAAAGCTTTTGGTTTGTAAACTCTAATATAGGGTAACTTTCAGCCTCTATCGAGATCTATGTGAAGATCCAACTGCTTTTCTTCAACTTTAAACTCGCAGAAGTTGTGCTCAATCAATATAATGTATAAAAATAGGTTTTCGGGTTCCAGAGCTAAATTTTCAGCCTTTTATGGCAGAACCACCAATCATAGCAGGCCATCTCCCCGCCTGTAACACGTGTCTTCGCAGTCTCTTCATCCGCAGGCGGCGGAATGATGACATCCTCGCCTATAAGCTCATTTTTCGGCCAATTGGCAGGGGCAGCCACCTTATACTTATCAGTGGTTTGAAGCGCATTCACTGCTCTCAGGATTTCATCCATGTTTCTACCTACCTCCTGAGGATAGAAGAGTATCAGTCTAACAGTTCCCTCCGGATCGACGATAAATACAGCCCTTACTGTATTCGTCCCTTTTCCGGGATGGATCATCCCCATCTTTGCGGCTATCTTCCCCTGATCATCTGCAATGATTGGGAACTTGATATCTACGCCCAAATTCTCCCTGATCCACTGTGTCCACTTCATATGAGAGAACACCTGGTCGATAGAGAGACCTATGAGCTCGCAGTTCAGCTTCTTAAACTCCGGCCTTCTTTTCTCAAATCCCACGAACTCTGTCGTACATACAGGCGTGAAGTCCGCCGGATGGCTGAAGAGCACAAACCACTTGCCTGCAAAATGATCAGGCAGCTTGAGAGTTCCTTGTGTGGTCTTCACTTCCATCTGCGGGAACTTGTCCCCAATCAAGGGAAAACCGGATGCCTCTCCGCCCATCATGTGATGCAACATGCCCATATGTCTCATATGCCCCATTCCTTCCTTCATGCCCATAGGCCCGTCAGTTCTGCACATATCATCTGCCTCTTCTTTAAAGATTAATCCATGATTGCTAATTAAGGGTTACTACTGTCAAGTGAGAATAATGCTCGAAAAATCACCCTTTTGCCAGCTTTGAGGCTATGGCTGCCACATGTTTGCCCTGGAACCTCGCGGCAGCAAGCTCGTTTTCGCTGGGCTTGCGCTCTCCATGCTGGCCAGTTATGGCAGTAGATCCATAAGGTGTGCCTCCCGATACCTCATCGATCCTCATTTGACCCTGGAATGTATATGGCAGTCCTACTACGATCATCCCAAGATGAAGCATAGCAGTGCACATGCTGAGCAAAGCTGCCTCCTGGCCCCCATGCTGCGATGCCGAGGTTGTGAATGCACTTCCCACTTTGCCGACCAAAGAGCCATCTTTCCAAAGCTCACCAAGAGAGCTCAGGAACTGCTGCATCTGGGCGCACATGGTGCCCAAATATGCCGGAGCACCAAAGAAGATTGCATCTGCTCCTCTGAGATCGTCAACCTTACATATTGGAATGGTTGTAAAGGATTTTTGAAACTTTACTGCGCCACTATGCTCTATCTCTTCCCAGCTCATCGTCTCAGGGACCCGTCTCATCTCTACAACCGTTCCTGCGACTTCTCCGGCTCCATCTTCTATAGCCTCTGCCAGAAAATGGGTATGTCCGAATAATGTATAATGGACTATCAGAACCTTCATGATGCCTCTACTTATCTTAGGATTTTTGGAAGCTTAAACTTGTTGCTCAACTATCCTGCCTGGTCTCAGAGCTGCCGGATTGCTTTTCCGGACTGGCGCAAATAATGGATAATTGAGTATTTGTCTGCGAGAGACATAATACATTAAGTTGATTAAGGGACGATAAATCTATGAATCACCAAGCGGAAAACTGTATATACATCGGAATAATAGTTATTTAAGGAGATATAAATGGCCACCAATTGTGCTGTAAAGGCTGCAATAGATGAACTTTATAAATCACTATCTATGGATAGCATTATTGGCGAGCCTATAGAAACCGGGGACAAGATAATCCTGCCTGTTACCAAGATGGGGATCGTAGTCAGCACTGGTCTTTCTTCCGGACATCAGGATAGCTGTGCCGAAGGCGGGGCAGGCGGATGCGGCGGCATATTCCCCGTGGCCGTGGTTGTCATTTCCAAAAGCATTCGAGGGCCTGAGGGCATTAGGATTCTTCCTCTGACCAGGCCATCCGTTCAAGTTGAACTTACCGAATCCCTAAGTCATATCGCTTCGGCGGTAACCTCAAGGCTAAGGTCGAGATAAAGTAGGTATCTGAAGATGAATATATTAGCAACCGCAATAATTCTGGTTTTGATAGCTCTTTTAATAGTCTTTCTGCTGGGCCCCTTCCGTCTATACTTTAGCCTCTCCAAGGACGATATATATTTGCAGAGTTTTTATGAACTCAGCTTTTTAGGCTTTACGCTAACGAAGGGTGTGATTCCTTCAATACAATCCACTGCTGCTAAGGAGATTGTGGGAGATCAGGAGCATCAGGAAGCTATAGCATCCAAGAAGATTGATGCCTCCGATAAAGTATCTGATGATAGAGCTTATGAGGATGCCGATATAGGAGCCGATCGAAAGCCGAAAAAGATACCTTCTCAGACAGAAACAAGGCTCATTATCGATGCCTTTCCTCAGATCACCCAGATACTCGTCGATCTCATAAAATCCATGAATATAAGGAGATTTTTCTGTGAAATATCCTTCGGACTGGATGATCCCGTAGATACAGCTGTGATGAACGGCTATCTCTGGTCAATAGTCGCCGCAACCGGCCTCTATAGAACTGATATTTCCATAAAGCCCCGATTTGACGGCGCTCAGCTCGATGGATCGATATTGGCTATAGTTGAGGCAAAAATGCTGTGGTTTGCGGTAGCTGCTGTGAGGGCGCTTGAAGAGGAGAAGACGAGGAAGCTAATATTTGAACTTATAAGGGGTGGAGTCTCTTGAAGATTGACGCCGGAAAAATCCCCAGAATCGAGACTGATATAAAGATCGGTGAACCCATGAGAATAGGCGATCGTGTACTCCGTTTTTTATCCAGAATCACCATCTTGAAGACTGATGATGGAAGTATCCTCGGGGGATGGGCTAATCCTCTGGCCGTGTTAGTTTGTGAGCAAAATAAGGAATATGTGCTCTCTTTTACAGGTAAGGACTTCACCATTGATCAGCTTATTGAAATGGCACCTTCTCTGGGAGATATTTTGAATAAAGATAAAGGGATTCATAAGGTCAGGATAGAATGAAGGCATATCGAAGGAATGTCGATCGATTAAGGCTTCAGGCTTTAATTACAACAGTCTTCGCTGCCCTATCTCCTAGCCTCTGCTTTTTGTGTGATGTCCAGATAAGAATTGCACCAATTAGGTAAAAGATGAGGCCGTCGATTATTCTCAGTATATTTCTTACGAATGCAGTCCCTATATCTATGCGGCTTCCATCTTCCTTAACCACTTTAATTTTCATAGCCATTTTACCTATCGTCTGCCCTCTGGTTCCCTCAAGGTAAGTATAATAGGCGATGTATATTATGAACGTGACAATTCCCCATCCAGATAGTGCTCCTTGCGGATTCACAGTGAAGCCTGTTGTATAAACACCGAACAGAATACCCAATACCCAGCCTATTATTCCCAGAATAATGCTATCTATCAGCAATGCAACGAACCTCACTCCTACGCCCTGATATGCCATTGTCTCATGATGCGTAGCCGGTACTGCCTCAACTGTATCTACCATAAACCCTCCCCTAAGTTATTAATACATTATGAGCTAAGATATATTCCCTGTTAATATTGAATATATCCTCCTTTTTCTTTCAACCGCTATCCCTGGGTTTCGCTCTAACTGCGGAAGTTAATTTTACTATTAGGATGATTACTATTTAAATATTTCGAATCTATGGCTAAAGATAAATTGGTTCCCTCTGAGATTAAAAAGAGATTGAAGGTTATTCTCAGCCTGCAAATATTTATAGCCAAACGGTGTCGAATCTTGTTTTTTCTGCTGTTTTTGCCGATTAAGCCAAAATCCGGAGAACTGTCATGGCTTTGTTGCGCTGACCTTTATGCTTGATATTGAGTCCGATACATCCCTGAGCTGCTCCTGCGTGAGCTTTGGCATATCCTGGATGGGAGATCCGGCAGATTCAGAGACTAAAGACTCAATTGGAAAGGCAGCCTCATCCATAACCCTGATGTTTGTAAAGCCTGCGGATCTGATGATATTCAGATAATCCTCCTTCATGATTGCACCTGCCAGACAGCCAATATAAGCATCAGTAGATCTTTTTACGAATTCAGGCAGATCTCTCAGAAGGACTATATCAGAAACTGCGAGCCTTCCTCCAGGCTTTAAAACACGAAATGCCTCCTTGAAAGCTCTATCTTTATTAGGGACTAAATTTATGACACAGTTGGATATGACCACATCTACATAATTATCGGCTACCGGCATATTCTCCAGATCGCCCTGACGGAAGTCTATATTCGAGTATCTTCCCTTCCGTGCATTCGCCCTTGCCTTCTCAACCATCTCTGATGTCATATCGACTCCTATGACCTTGCCACTCTGGCCTACCTGGTTTAATGCGAGGAAGCAATCGAAGCCTGCCCCAGAGCCCATATCGAGGACGATTTCGCCTTCTTTTATCGATGCCAGAGCAACTGGATTGCCGCAGCCAAGCCCAAGGTTGGATCCCGGGGGAGCAGCCTGAATCTCCTCATCGGTATAGCCTAGTCTTTTGCTGATCTCTTCGGGAAGATCTGTATATCCGCAGCAGCTTTTAGAGTCATAGTGGGATGTAGCCCTTTTTGCTATACGGGCGTATCCCTCTCTCACCGCCCTCTTGATCTCACGCTCTTTCATCATAATAATACCCCTATTTAATATGACTTATTTTTTAACTTTAATTATCCTCTAATCGTATCTTTCAATGTTGATTCTAGGCTTTAATTAATTTTTCTTTGTCATCAAGGATTGCAGCAATAAAATCCGCAAATCAATCTATGCCTGTCTCAGCAACGGCTCATATTCGCCAATCTTCTTTATCAGGTCTTGGTGTCTAATCCATAGTCCAATAATCGCTGCCAGAGAGAATGCAAACCATGCTGCAAATCCCAGCTTTAGATATCCGCTGAGTATCGGCTGCTGCGTGCGAATGAACATCGCTGCTGCCAGGGTTACTATTATGGAGAAGAAGATATTTGCCGAAGGAGCGATGCCGTCCCGATATTCCGTACAGAAGTGCTCCCACTCCCTTTCGGCTGCTCCTGCGCGAGATGCAGGGTGCTTGCCCAGGAAGATGCCGATCCTTTTGATCCTGGAATCTGCAGACATAATGTATAGATCATAGCTAATAGCCACCAATGGTATAAAATAAAGAAGCCAATATATGTCAGCAATCTTAACTCCAAAGTTTACCGAGCTTATGCCGAAGAGGACTGTGACGAAGGCCAGCTTTCTTGTGACATAATCTGCTCTTTCGTTCTGCGTCCTTATCTTCTCCTCATGGAGCGCCCGGAGAAACTCGCGATCGCTCTCTTCCATTGCTACCCCCTTACAGGAAGGCATCTAATGTATTAATAACTTTTGTATGTTATATAGTCTATAAAGCGGATGGAAGAGAGAAATGCATAAAGGCGCTAAAGGGATCAGGAGATGTGGTGATAATTCAAGCATCCAAGCCCAGAAAAATAATATGGCGAGAGTA
The DNA here is from genome assembly GCA_041946675.1 of Methanotrichaceae archaeon. Taxonomy (GTDB): domain Archaea; phylum Halobacteriota; class Methanosarcinia; order Methanotrichales; family Methanotrichaceae; genus CAWBKV01. Next base: position 6,949 of record JBHGAU010000082.1, read on the forward strand.
TCCTGATAGCTGGACCCTCAGGATCAGGATATCTCGCAGCTTGCCACTGCAGGTATCGCCAGTTTGATCTCTTGCCTTCCTGCAATCCCCTTCGACTCTTTGGTACTCTGTCCCTTCATATCGGACAGGGATAGCAGAAGCAGGAGGTAATCTTTGATGTGTCTGGTTATGAGGAAATTATTTCTGACATGCTCTTTGCCGTTTATTCCGATCATTTTTGCATATTCCGGCTTCAGCAGGAGCTTCTTTAGATAGCATACGGTTTCGTCAAATGAGGTTGTAAGTATGCCTGAGGTGCCATGATTGATCTGTAGCGGAATTCCGCCTACTGCAGAGGCTATTACGGGCTTTGCCTTCCACAATGCCTCTGTGACAGTTAGACCGAATCCTTCTCGAAGCGAGTTTTGAAGCACCACTGTAGATGCTCTCTGAAGTGCATTGATCTCCAGGTGGCTCGAAGGCGGAAGATCGAGGACATGAATATCTGGATCTTCCCTGGAAGAGCATAGGACCTTCTCAAGAACGGCAGGGCCCTCGGGATCGTCAGTGGCGCTTCCGCCTGCAAGTACAAGCTGGCAGTCGATATCCGATTTAACCTTCTTATAAGCCTCTATCACGCCGATTGGGTTCTTCAGCTTATCGAAGCGGGAGACCTGAGTTACTATTGGCCGCTCCTGATCAATTCCAAAGCGATCGAGGGTTGAGGAGATGAAGCCCTCAGATAGCTCTTTGTTCTTATCGCTTAGCGGATCAATTGATGGCGGGATAATTATCTGCTCAGCGCCCAGGTTTCTCTGTGCATACTTCTGAGCCGAGATTATGGCATAATCGTATCTCTTAATATAATTGTTCAAGAAATTCAATGGTCTCATCTGGGGCTCAGACAGATCGATGTGGCATCTCCAGAGCCAGGTTCTCCCATCATTTTCCCTTTTATCGATCAGAGTAATAGGCTGGGGGTCATGGACGAGTACGATATCTCCATAGATATCTGTCGCCTCGGTGTTTCTCCTGCCGACCTCCATGAAATATGCCAGATCTTCATCTGTAATATCGGTATCATAGCCCTGCAGCGAATTATGGAACTTCTTGGTGATTCCGAAGAACCTATCATCGCCTTTTATGACATCCCATGTAATATTGACTCCAAGCTGCTTGAATAACGGCAGCATCCTGGAGAGTATCTCGGCTACGCCTCCTCCCACATATGTCGAGTTTATATTCTGCAGTATTTTTCCCCGGGATCCTTCAGCTAGCGAGTAGAGTTCATTTATGGTATCCTGTCCGACAATGGCTGAGTAATCATCAATCTTAGGCATATCCCAACCTCACAGAGTTTACGTTCGAGGCGATTTTATTAAAGCATTTTTTATAGATGGAACTCATGTAGAGGGTATCTAGCCTATCTTCCGGATAATAGGGGCTATTTTATGCAAAAGTCTTTTCGGCAAATTCAATTCGGACAAAGATGAGTTTAATGACTTACATGAGAGTAAGGTGGAACAATTTGGCATGTCCTAGCCCTATAACCTTGATATATTACATTCGGTCACTTAGTAGATTAGTTTGGTGGATATGAGCGCTCATAATATCCTTAGGCATCTAAATGATCGCCAATACCACCACATTCAAATGACCGCTAATACTTCGGATGAGAAGAAGGATGAGAACAAAGAGACGATTGATTTTGATGTGATATACCTGCTTCAAACAATAAATGAGAAGACAAGGCTTGAATGAGAATCTCTTATTTAAAGTGTCCAGCTAAATAGAAGATATTCTTATGCGTACTTTTACGTTATTGGCAGCAATAATTAAATTATGCATTGAAGAAGCAAATTAGCATTAGCTGCGCTTCTTCTGGGGCTAACACTAGCGGCCTTTCTAGCGTCCTCAGTCGCCGGACGGGCTACCCCTAACCCCTCTTCGGGGGAAGGCTTTGGAAAACGATAGTCAATAAGGTTGATGAGAACAAGAGGAATGAATCACTGCCAAAGGACGAAATGATCGCCCTGAAGTAAACCAGTCGTATTTTGAGTGCTGTTGACCGGTACAGTCAAGAGGATAAAACGAGGAGATAGGCAATCGATCAACCTGCCACTTCTCCTCGGTGAACCGTCCCGGAGGGCGTTAGCCCGTCGCGGCTACTCTCGCGACAGCCCCGTAACTGATAGCGCGGGAGCGAAGCGACTCGCGGGCGCGCCCCTGAATTTGGAGCAGTGTAAAGCTAGCTAAAACTTGGCTTAAGGTCAGATGGTAAGATCGCTTGAAACTCGATGTCCAGATAAGCGTTTTCAATCTTCCAGATCCTTTATTAGATCCTTTACTGTTCCTCGCTTAACTTCTCCACGCGCGAATGCTTCCTGGGCTTCCTCCACCTCGGCTACAAGCTCAGCTCGGCGCTTCTCTATAATACATTTGCTAATGATCTCCACCAACATAGATTGATCATTGAGCGGCAAAGACTCGACTGCATCAATCAAATCTTGAAAGCTTAAGGGCTCAGCTCCTTAACTCATCTAAACCTACCTTCATGGCTTTATATCCATGTGGACTTTAAAGGATAATAAATTGTTGTAAATCACATTTAACCTCAAGGTTACCGCTACATGGCCAGATTAAAATTGGATCTGCTACAAGCCATACGTAGAAGTTCGCGAGCAAATATCGCCTTATTTAAACTGCGGTATATCGATAGGCAAGCCAACTCTCATGAAGAACCTAGCAAACGCCTGTGATAAGTGCTCCCTATAAGGCGGAAGCAAGCGCAGTCTTTTTTCGCGTCTCTTTACGAGATCGATAATAAAATCCAATGGAACGCCGTAAACATTCCTAAAATCCACTACTAAATAATCACTTTCAAAACCATCGAGTTCACATCTATTCAAAAGTTGGTATCCAGGGATATTTCCTTGCCTTAAAGAATCCTTGCCTTTGCGGCTTTTAAAGAAATCGCTTCTGCTTTCCAACTCACTGATAGGCCAAATAGGGCTGACTAAAACCAGATCTAATTTCCTATGGGCAAGATCACATGATTGGCTCAGGACAACCACGTCGTACTCGATAACCTCAGCCGAGATTTTGGGTTCCTCAGTCGATGAAAAAGGAACTAGAACTGGACAAGAGTTAATAAAATCGCCCTGTGTAAGGGGGTTGCTACCGTCTACAATATCATACCAGGGATAACTTATCATATTGCTTATGGCTAGATGGACTCGGGCTCTACGATATTAGGCTCTGCTTTTCTGATCCTTTTTATATCCAGTTCAACTGAATACCTTCTCTTTGGAGGGATACGAACAGCAATGTCGTACTCTTGTACCTCTCCGTTGATGGTCTCTTCAACATGCACTTTTTCTGAGGCAGGCCTCTTCTTAATCTCGGAAGGCGGCAAAGCCGAGGTTTCGCCTATGAACATAATTCCCTCTGTTACGTAATACAATCTGATTTACAGAAGATAGCTTCTTGTGTGCTTGATATATATTGATGTTGCATAAAACCTTCAGCCATGTAACCTATCGTTATCAGGAGCCTTCCCCCGGAGAGGGGCTAGGGGTAGCCTGCGCGGCGATTGAGCGCGCTGGGAAAACAACTAGCTTTAGCGCTAAAAGGAAAGGAGACCCTATATTTGACGATATCCTAGAAAATGCCACAAAAATTATAATGGTACTTATTAAGGGTAGACCGAGAAAATCCTTAAAACACGAATGACCAGATTATACTATCATTGAGATTGGGACAATCATGTCAGTAGAGGTTTCCATAGATGCCGCAAAAGAGAATCTTGAAGGTATCTTAGCGAAGCTCTCTCCAGGCGAGACGGCCACTTTGATTGGCCCAGAGGGCAAGCCTATGGCAATTCTAGTGCCATTGAAATCCCAAAAGGAAACGACAAAAGAGATTGATTGGGATGCAGAGTG
>JBHGAU010000083.1:0-10861 GCA_041946675.1 Methanotrichaceae archaeon
GCGGCAGGCTCGAGACCTGTTGTCCCTTTCAGGGACGCTTGGGTTCAAATTGGCAGGCCGAACTTAATAGACCTGCTATGAAAATCCCAACCCCGGCGCTGGTATTCACGGAAAATATTAGAGGTAAGGAGAAGAACTGATTATTATGGCCAGATTTCCAGAGGCAGAAAACAGGATTTTGAATATCAAGATTTGCATGCGCTGCAATGCGAGAAACCCAATTAGAGCCACAAGATGCCGTAAGTGCGGCTATCACGGCTTGAGGATGAAGTCCAAGGAGAGCAAGTCCGCATAAGTATGATTGCCGCAGGCAGAGTTGAGGAATGGCTCAATAATGCCGTAAGAAATCGTGGCGCTGCACATTTAACGTTAATAGACCCCGATTCTCAGAGCCCTACAGAGGCAGCCCGAATAGCGGAAGCTGCAGCGCTTGGAGAAACAGATGCCATCATGGTTGGTGGGTCTGTTGGCTCCGCAGGGCTGCTGCTATATGACACTGTTGAGAAGATAAAGCAGAAGACGGATCTTCCAGTCGTTCTCTTTCCGAGCAGCGTAGCAGGGCTCTGTGAGAATGCGGATGCAGTTTTCTTCATGAGCCTTCTAAATTCGAGGTCTACGAGCTATATAATTGAAAATCAGGCCCTTGGGGCCCCTTTAATTCTGCGCTATAGACTTGAGCCCATACCCATGGCCTATATCATAATCGAGCCGGGCGGCACCGTCGGCTGGGTGGGAGATGCACGCGCAATCCCGCGCAGAAAGCCTGAACTGGCTGCCGCTTATGCGCTGGCTGCAAAATATATGGGCATGAGGCTTATCTACCTTGAAGCAGGATCGGGCGCAGATTCGCCAGTTCCGGCTCGTATGGTTGAAGCAGTTAAGAAGGCGCTCGGAGAAGTTTCCCTTATCGTGGGCGGCGGAATCAGAAGCGGCGCCGCTGCAGCAGAGCTTGTGAAAGCAGGCGCCGATATGATCGTCACAGGCACTGCAATCGAGCTTAGCGATAACGTGACGACATTTGTATCCGATGTGACAGAATCGATACATAGGCAATCATGAGCATGAAATCTTTTCTTGATGAGAACGGCCTCGACGGTTTCCTATTCGTCGGAGATAGCCTTTGCAGCACTGATATGTATTATCTCTCTCACTTCTTCGCGACGGACCGATTCACCCTTCTGGCCGCAGGTAAGACCTCATTGCTCGTTTCCGGTATGGAACTGGGGCGGGCCTGGAAGGAATCCTGTGTCGATGAGGTTGTCAGCACTTCGGACTACAATATAATGGATAGGCTGAAATCTCTTGGGAAGCCCGATGAGGCATATTTAGGGGTTCTCAGGGATTTCTTAAGAGATCGCGGCATAAAGAGGCTTGGAATTCCTTTCAGGTTCCCATGCCAGCTTTACAGGCGTTTATCCGAGATCTTTGAGGTATCTATACTGGAAAGCCCTGTTTTACAGTGGCGGGCCGTCAAAAGCGAATGGGAGATAGAGGCAATAAAATCTGTGCAAAGCTCCTGTGAGGCTGCAATGCGACTTGCTGTAGATCTAATATCGAGATCGGAGCCCTCCGGAGAGAAGCTTATTCTGAATGGAGAGACTCTGACATCGGAGCGAGTAAGAGGGGCAATAGAGGTTTTGCTGCTTGAAAGAGGATGCGATGCCGTTGATACTATAGTTGCAGGCGGTCTTATGGCCGCAGACCCTCATGCACGCGGGGTTGGGCCGCTCCCGGCGAATGCTCCTATTGTAATAGATATTTTTCCGCGGTCCAAAAGCACCAGGTACTTCGCTGATATGACGAGAACTGTGCTGCGAGGAGAGGCATCGCGAGAGGTAAAAGAAATGTATGATGCAGTCCTTGCGGCACAACTGAGGGGACTTCAGGCCATTCATTCGGGCGCATCCGGCAAGGATGTTCACATGCGAGTGTGTCAGGCCTTTGATGAGCGCGGCTATTCTGAAAGAGAGGGCAAAGGATTTACGCATTCCACAGGACATGGAGTGGGCCTCGATGTTCATGAGAGACCGTCTCTGAGCGAGGCCGGCGAGATCCTTGAGACAAATAATGTAGTTACAGTAGAGCCCGGATTATATTATCCCGAGATCGGCGGTATAAGGCTTGAGGATCTGGTTGTAGTGACTGAGCTGGCCTGCAATAATTTAACCCATTTCAATAGGCAGCTTATCGTTTGATAACATTAAATAATAGTATTGGCAGTATTATCATTAATTCGTATAGAATTTCATATAGCATCACCAATATCATCAGAGGCAAACCATGGAACAAGATGTGCTTGAAAAATATAGGAAGGCTGGAAGAATTCTGGCAGAGGTGATGAAGGAAGCCGGGCCTAAAATAAACGTAGATGTACCGCTTATCGAGATTGCAGAATTTGTTGAGGGATCGATAAGATCGAAGGGCGCAGAGCCTGCATTCCCTTGCAACATCTCACTGGATAGAGCTGCAGCCCATTATACCCCCAAGCCGAAGGATGAGATCACCTTCAAAGAGAATATGGTCAAGCTGGACATAGGCGTGCACGTCGACGGCTATATAGCCGATGCTGCCATAACGGTTGACCTGAGCGGCCACGCCCATCTGGCGAACGCGTCCAGGGCAGCATTGGAAGCTGCGATAGAGCTCGTCAGGCCTGGCGCTAATACTTCCGATATTGGCTCTGCCATCGAGCAGACGATAATAGGCTACGGCTACAAACCCGTTTCAAATCTAACTGGCCATGGACTTGAGAGATACGATGCGCACTCCGAGCCCGTAGTGCCAAATAAAGCGGTTGGAAAAGGCACCATACTGAAGGAAGGCGATGCAATTGCCATAGAGCCATTTGCAACAGATGGTTCCGGCAGAATATCTGAGGCACCCATAACCGAGATATACGGATTTTTGGCCAGAAGGCCGATAAGATCCCCCGAGGCCAGGGATCTAATGAAGAATATTGAAGAGGATTACAAAACACTGCCCTTTGCTCGCAGGTGGCTCACGGGAGATAGGGCAGAATATGCATTAATGCAACTCATCAGATCTGGAGTTGTGCATAGGTATCCTGTGCTATGGGAGATTGAAGGCGCTCTCGTCTCACAGGCTGAACATACGGTCATAGTCACCGAGGATGGCTGTGAGGTCATAACAAGATAACAAGGGTTCAATAGGTGACTTCCTCCTCGCTGTTCGGGCTGAAACATCCGAACTCTTTCCTTGAGAACAGAAGCGAAGCAATCTGCGAAGTAGCACTTGAAGCCTCCATCGCAGTTTTAACACATCACAGAAGAATTGATGAACTTATATAGCTAATCCAAGCAAAGCGAAAGTAATCTGAGAAGCGTACAGCTTTCATCTCCCGCCCTGTTGACTGGAGCTTTCAGCCTGCTTTCCTATAAAATTTCAGAATTCCTCGCTGATATCCTCAGTGCCATCGTCTTCCTTATAGCTGGTATCTCCCAGCATGGCTGCCGAGATCGCATCTATTCCATCCATAAGCTCTGCCGTCATGCTGTAAGGCAGCTCCGAAGCCTCTGGAGGCAAATTCTCGCCACCGATCACCCTTGCGCCAACCTGGCTGAGGATATCGAAGGTCCCATCAAAGTTCTCCTGCTGCTCCTCCGCTGCTGCCCTGTCTATAAGATCCTTGAGGGATGTTTCACGATCAAAGTCTCCGGCAATATATCTCTGGCTTGAGATGAAAACTGCAGCCAGCGATGTCTTGAGAGATTCGAGCATCAGGTCAGCATCCTCACCAAGAGGCTCATGCTCCTTAAAGATGATCTCCTTGATGCCATTTATCTCGAGCAAAGCCTCCTCTGGCGATATCACTTCACGCTCACACCGCGCGATGATCTTCAGACACGCCAGGACTACATCATCCATGATGTAAACGAAGACTGCTCCAGCGTTCTTGTCATCGGATTGCGTGAGCTTGAAGTTGCTCTCCTTCACTTTGTTTAGCCAGTTAAGCCACCGTTTCTCAGTATAAAATTCTTCTTTCATGCCCTTCATTGTAATATCACCGATATGTATCTACGAGGGCTACTCTCTCCAGCACAAGATCAGAGATTCTTGCCTCTCCTGCAGCCCAAAGTTCCTCCTCAGATATATTAAATACTTTCTTCACTGCTTCAGCCTTATAGATGCATCCTTTGCGATCGATCTCTATAACGCTCGATAGCTCGGAATCTTCAGGCATGAGCTTGCCCTGTCCCGGCACAATGATGAGTCCTATTCTTTCAGTGAAATCGGAAAGCCCAATAGCGAGCGCTCTTTCGATCTGTCGCTCTCCCGACGCATAACGCAGTATCTCCACTCCCAAATCCTTGGCAATATTTCTTCCCTCAGAGAAAGCGCTCAATGCTTTCTCTGCTGCAAAAGTGAGATGTCTCTCACTTACTATGTTATCAGCATCAATTGCCTGGATTGTACAGCCTGTCTTGCCCTGGAGCTTACGCAAGGCTGAAACGAACTCGCCTTTATCTCTGATGATTGGCCTTCCGAAGAGGAGGCGTATGCCGTTCATTATTGAAGATCTGATGATGAAGCTTAAAACTTTGCGGTTCTTAATCTTAATTTTAAGATGAAAGAGATCTAAAATCTGAGAAGGGGCAGCACATTAACTCTGCCCTATTGCTATTTTCAAACCATACCTGCACGCTGGAGCCGAAGTAGCGCGGCTGTATCCAGCTTCTCGCCCTGCCTGAAGTGAGTGAGGATCTCCTCTGCTTCCCGCTTGGCTACCTCTTTAGCCTTATCCTCTTTGATGTCACGGTTCTTCTTCTTCAGGCCGACAATTACCTTCTCGAAGTCGCGGATTTCCCTCTGCGTCCTTATGAACTCTTTATGCTGTTCATCGGCAGACTCTTGAGCCTTCACAAACTCCTTGTGGGCTGCATCCGCCTCTGCGCGTGTTTGATCAGCATCCTTGAAGGTGGCGATCATTTTATCATGGTACTCCTGGGCAAGCTCAGCATATTTTGTGACCTCATCGTGATGCTTGGAGGCCTGATCTCTCAACCCTTGAGCCTCGTCCAGGAGCTTTCTAAGCTCCTCGTTCTTCTCAAGCTGCTCTTTTCGTGTTCTGAACTCAGCATGAAGTGCGGCGATCTTATCCACGAGCTGCTTCTCTTTGTCTGGACTGAGAACTTCAGTCTGCTGCCTGAATTCCAGGTGATCGATCTCCCTTCGCAGATCCTTTATCGATCTTTCACCAGTGAGGTTATACTTCTTGCGGATCTCATCGATCCTCGCGTAAAGCTCGTTCGTTTTCTCGTTAAATTCATCACGCAGCTTCTTTGCCTCGGCTACGTTCTTATTGTTCTCGTCCCGCAGCTTTTTAAGTTCCTGAGCCTTATCAATAAGCTCTTTGGTGGTTTTATTCAGCTCATTTCTCTTTGCGGCCCATTTGCTCGCCTCAGCATTAAGTTGGCTTCGTCTATCCTTAAATGCAAGGGACTCCTGCCTTAATTTGGCCTTTTTGTCTTCCAGTTCTGCCAGCATCCCCCGGTTGTCCTCCTGTTCCAGCACACTGCTGGTGGTTTCGAGCTATTCCGGTTTACGGAAATGCCCCGCCCTTTGGCGAAGTGCTAATTATTGGCACTACATTTGGTGGGATTACATACTCAACCACCGATCTGATGATCTGTACTTATCTATGCTTATTCCCGGCACCGTAGCAATAAAACTGCTTGTGTCGAGACATTATTGTTACTAAAAGATAACCATCTCATAAGATCGATAAGTGTAGGCATGCTGGAAGATATGCAGATTCCCATAACGTATTAATCTTTTGGTTATGCGAACTATTTTTGGGGCAGAATAGACGGTAGCTGACCTACCACTTCCAACAGATTAAAATAGGTGAGTAGCACTAAAGGAAAAAGGATCAATAAATAGAATAGTTATTCGCTTAGACGGAGGGATTGATCTGAAGAAGGTTATACTAGCGGTACTGGTCATAGTTGCTTTTATAGGTTTATCTGTGGCTGCCAAGCCGCAAACTATAGAGAGCAATACTACGTTCAACTTTGAGCAAAGCGTCCAGGGCAACGGCTACTTCATGAATTATATGTACGCCAAAGTAGGTAATCTCGCGTTCAAGAACTACGCTCATGGAAGCGGCTCAATAGATAACTCGGCAATATTAACTACGCAGAATTTGAGCAAGAATCTACATCCAGGCGACGGCGATTGGACTGACCTTGTAACAAATTGCATCCAGTTCAAAGAGGATAACAACATGGTCTATTCTCCAATGAGAATTGCAGTCGGGAATGGATACTATGCAGCAAATCCGATCGATTACAGCTCTCTACTCAAGGAGAAGACATATGTAAAGAATTATGCAGCTGCAAGCTCAATACACCATGAGATCGAGTATGCCCATGCCATAACCAAGCAGCTGGATGTAGTTGCCAAGGAGAATTTCACTCATATCTATGATCCGCAGCTCATAGGTGTGGCAGTGACGCAGATGAAGATCAATGAGGACGTAACCGATGGTAAGATTCACCTCGGCGTGCTGCAGGGAAGCAACACTAACGTAGCTCTTGCCGGTGATATCAGCAAGCCAATCAGCGTTGGCAACTTTGTCGATCCAAGTGTAGGAGCAAGGGGCCTCAGAGGCGAAGCCTGGAGAAATCCTGCCATAGAGATCGATGAGGATTATTGGGGAACATACCATCTGGAGAAGAATATAACCCTTGAGGTACCCTACAAGAACATCATAACATCAGAGGATTGGCTGCCATGCTGCTTCGGCGGCTGGGATTCCATGAACTACTACGACCAGAAGTACTTTGGAAAGAGTACAAAGGGCGTATTTGACTGCACATGCTATAAGACACAAAAGATAGCACAGTTCCCAGAGCCCGCAGAAGCAAAAGCCTGGTAAGAAGGATTGAAGGGTTAAAGGGCCAAAAGGGCAAAGGGGTTATGACCCCTTAATCTCTCTTTTTCTCAGCATTTATGAAAAGCCTTAATCTTAAGAGTTGCCTTACCCCTTCATCATGCGCTTTGAATCATGGGAGCCGATCTATAAGCAGATCCTTGATGATTTCGGGTTCTCGCGAAGGCACGACGAGGAGGCTGCTGAGCTTCTGTCAGGGCTGCTGCGCGAGCCAGAACGAAGCTTAAAAGATGCTTTCCGGCTTGTATGCGGCCATACTATGACAGTCTGTGGAAACGGGCCATCTCTCTCCGATGCATTATCAAAGGAAGACCATAAATTTATTGCAGCAGATGGCGCGACAGCGGTTCTGGTGAGTAAGGGAATAATTCCTCAGATAGTAGTAACCGATCTCGATGGTCCATTTGATGCGATACTCCATGCAAATAGACTGGGATCTATAATAGTTGTTCACGCACATGGGGACAATGTGGATGCCCTTCAAAAAGCTGTGCCGCAGCTGAAAAATGTAATCGGGACTACTCAATCAAGGCCGTTGAAAAATGTATACAACTTCGGAGGCTTCACAGACGGCGATAGATGCGTCTTTCTTGCGAAAGCTCTTGGCGCAGCCAAAATCAGGCTGGCGGGGTTTGATTTTCATGATGAAAGTGTGACTCCAAGAAAAAGGAAAAAGCTTTCATGGGCAAAGCGGCTGATCAAGATTGCACTATACGAAGATCAATGCTGATATCTGCATACGACGCCAAGTATGGCGGATAAGGCCTCTCCCGCTACATCCTCAATATCCCGGCCAGCATCGATAATAATGAACCTATTCTGCTCAAGCGCCGCTATACGCCTGAAGTTGCTATCCACTTCCCTGAGAAACTCGAGCCGCTCGAACTTTTCCCTGTTCCGCCTGGATCTTATCCTCTCCAGGGCAAGAGCAGGATCGATTGCAAATAGAAGCGTAATATTCGGCTTAATATCCCAGGGTTTGCAGAGATTTATGATCCAGTTTACAGGGTCCTGGACGACTCCTTGAAGGGTTACGCCCTGATATGCAGCCGTTGAATCTGTATATCTGTCGGATATCACTATATTCCCGGCATTTAGCGATGGTATAATTACACTGGCGAGCTGGTTTGAATGATCCGCCATGAAAAGAAAAAGCTCTTCCATCTTCCTGGCCATGAGAAGAGCATCATATTCTTGAGTGCCTATGTCTTGTGTACTTATGTCTTGTATATTTGCCGATAGACGCGCCCTCAGTATCTGCCCCGCCTCATTATTCGTCGGCTCGGCAGTAAAGACGAAGCGCCTCTGAGGCACTGATTGCGCGAGCCTGTCTTGGAGCATCTTTAAGGCTGTAGTCTTTCCAGATCCATCAATACCTTCGAGCGTGATTAAAAGGCCATTCACGTTTGCGACATAACTCGAGGAAGAAGATTAAGATATCGGGTTCATTCAAAAATAAAAAGAGCCTTTTCCCTTATATAGAAAAGCCTCACACTGAGATCAATGCTTTTGTTGGCACCTTGTAACAGGTACAATCGAATACTCCTTTTGTGCTTGCTCCAAAGCCATTCTTGTCGTAATAGCTCCTTATATCTGTAGCTGCCCTGAAGCGCTGAGGTTCTATCTTGCTGCTAAACATCGTTCATTTTGATATCCTGGCGGCTGGAGAAGGGAAATAATAGCATTAGGAGAGGCGAATTATGAATTTTTTCGTGATGAATCCTTCGAATTATCGGGGACGGGGGATCAGGCGAAAGAGGTTTTGGTTAAGCTACTGAAAACCATTCCTCACGGCTAATCTCGGCCTTCCTCAATATCTCAGCCAAGAGGCCGGCACCTATATCCTCGCCACGATGGGGATTAGGGATTTTTACATAAAACCTGTTCCCGGATAGTTCTCGGATCATATACGCATGGCCTGATCCGGGATAAGGACCTTCAAAACCTAGCCCTTTGAGTCTTCTAATCAGTTCACTTCTGGAGACAGGGACTAGCCTAGACAACGGCCATCGGCTCCGTCGAGACGTTGATGGTATAATTACCGATTGGTGGGATTGAGTCCCCCATACGCAGCCGTAAGGCGATCCAGCCCTCAATCACCGAGATTAGTTCTCTGCGGCACTCTTCCACAGTTTTGCCTGTGGCCCACACGCCTTCAAGTCCTGGAACCTCTCCGAATATAGGTTCAGGATTATCGATTACCTTATACTGCGCTCGCTCCAGAGCGGCCTGGATGTATTCAGCAAACATTGATGATCCTATACGTGCGGCAGGGATTTAAATATCGCTGGTCTGCCAGGTTGAGTATTTCCTGATTTCCATAATAATCAGAAATTCACGACTGAAGCAATTTAGTCCTTACGTGAAATCTATTAGAATATTGAGCAATGGAAGGCACCTTGTAGCAGGTGCAATCAAATACTCCTTTTGTGCTTTCTCCAAAGCCATTCTTATCGTAATAGCTCATCGTATCACAGCCGCCATAGCGGCATGACAGCCAATCGTAATCCGTAGTGATATTCCTGAAGTCGGAGTTCATATGGATGTGCCTGGAGATATTGTATAATCCAACGTACCTCTCTTCGCCCTCGTTTATCACTTTATAGATTCCATGTTTTAAGTCATAGTCCGGGCCTGTCTGCCTGTAGATCAGGTCAGCAATGCCTGTTGTTTGAGCCGTGATTCTATAATCCATTTCTTTTAGAGGCATGAACTGAGCCGAGAGAATTGAGCTATCGGTGGCCAGGACTGTGGCGTTCATACCCTTGATCAGCAACCCCACTCTGGTATCCTTTGAAAGCTCTCTATTATACAGGAAATTGCTGGCTGTAACATCAAGGTTATTGCCTTCAAGTTCGCAATCATTTATTTCTTTTCCTGAATATTTTAAAGCTTTGCTTGATCTGAGGATCACGGGCCATTGCTCGAAATACTGGATAGTATAGACTGGACTCCCCGCAGGCTTGGTGATATTGACGTAGACCGGATCGTATGTATCCGACCGCAGAGTCGTTTGCTCCTCATAATTATAGCTGCCCTGTAAGGCTGAGGTCCTGTCTCGCTGCTGAACTTCATTCATTTTGATATCTTGGTAGCCAGAACAATAGGGGCTTAGTATTCTGCTATGATAATCAACAGGCGATATCGTCCCCTGGGCCAGCTGGGAGTAGTTGAAGATTAAGCTCTCGCTCTGGCGGGAGATTGACCAGGAGTTGGTGTTGGTGCCCACTGCGTTGGACCAGGAGATGGCGCTGGTCACAGAAATCAGAGATATTAAGATAAGAGAAAAAAGCTGCGAATCTCATCTATATCACCTGAACATCGCGGATTACGTCGTCGGAACTTTCGATGCTATGTCCCTGCAGTTGATCGTGGGAGAAAGTCGGCCATGATGCAATTAGGGAATATCCTGGGATCGGAGTCAGGCCAGTAAAATGAGGATTGCCTGATGGAATTGCTCAATAGTATCCAGCAACTCCTGACGCTTCTCCATTACCTATCTGATTAGAATCAAAGCTGGCAACTTGTATTTGGCTATCTGAATTCGCATTTCCGTTAAAACGCACAACCTAGATGACTTATATAGAGCAAAAGATCTTGGCTTCCAAGTAAGCAGCACTGAGATTGGGCATCTGAAGGTTATCAGCAATTACACCCTATGGAAAGGCCGTTATCCTGTGCCGCTAGATATTGTAAACATGCCATCTCCGCCTGAGCCTAGCTTTGAAGATTTATCTAGAAGGTATCGAGGGCAGGACGGTAGTAGCCCCGTAGAGATCCCAGAGGCTTCCTACGATCATAAGCCCTGCTATCATCGTCCTCACCGCTTGCAAGAAGGACCCTTCATCCGCGTGGGCAACTCCACCAGGCGGATGGGCTCAGAGAAGCTATCAGGAACAGCATAGACCCGAATATTGTATTCCTGATAAAGACAAATCTTGAGGTTAT
>JBHGAU010000084.1:0-10764 GCA_041946675.1 Methanotrichaceae archaeon
TTTCCCTGGATAACAACCAGCTTTCCAAAGTAAGAGTTTTTATCTTTGATTATATCCTGAATGAGGACTACCTTGTTTTTTAGCTCGGGAGGGCCATCCTTGGCCTGGACAGCCTGCATGACGATAAAAGCCAGGCTGAGAATGATCAATACATTCATTAATTTCTGGAATTTCATTCCTTTTCACCACATTCCTATTAAATCTATGACAGCAATCCATCATACACGGCAGCATGGAGGCCTCGAATCTGCCGACCCTCCAGATGCAGCCGGTGTTCCTGTGCTCTTCGTAGAAGGCTTGTTCTTAAGAAGACCCGCAGACCAATCATCACCTGCATAAAAATGGGCGTCGTATCCTTCCTGCTCCAGGGCAAACCAGACAACGGTTGCATCAATGCCGGGGTCCGAATACACAGCAACCGGTTTATCCTTGCTTAGTCCTGAGAAGATATCACCGAGTGCCACGGCACCTTTGATTCTTCCACCATCTATAACTGCGCCGTAAGGCACATTTGTTGATCCTGTTATCGATCCTATCGCGAACTCCTGAGCAGGCCTTGCATCTACTACCTGAATGCTCTTTCCTTTCAGGTAGCTATAAGGCACAATAAGATCATTCTTCGGCAAGGGTGTATAGGTAGCCCCTGGCTTTAATTCCGGAGATTTATCAACCGGTTTCCCGGCGGTAGCCCAGCTATCAATGCCGCCATCAAGCAGCTTTACCCTCTCCTGCCCGAGATAGCTTAGAATAAGACAGATATAGGATGCTACTGATGGGTTCACGCTATATACCACAACAGAATCGCTTCTGCTGATTCCGGCATCGCCTAAAATTTTGGCCAATTCTGATACTGCCCTGGGCCGGCCAGATTCGTCCGAGAATTCTCTGTAATCGATATGGATTGCACCTTTTATATATTTCTGAGCGCGGGCATCCACATTCAATACGACATCCGAGCTCACAACACTGGAGGGTTGAACCAAGATATCTGCCGAATCCTTCGATGCATCGTTGCTGGCAGCAATATTATTCGTGGCGTTTGCGCATGTTATTATTGAGGCAAGAATCAAAACGATAAAAATCCAAATCGGAGTTCCTATCTTTGGTAAACCAGACCCTGTTGATCTGGCGGAATTCTTCAACTCAAATTTTGGAGCCGCGAATTTATCGGGATGAGGCCCCAGCCCATCTATATATCCATTTATCTCTTCAATCAAGTGCTTCCACACTCCATCTGTTTGGCTGCGATATCTCGCAGTTCACAATTGTTATGCATTATTCTACCTTATGGCGATTCGTGTTCAGGCAAATGCCAACTCATAAAATGAGAAGATCTCCACATATTTTGGAAATAATACTTCTATATAGATCCCAATTTGAGTTGAAATACACTTAGAAATAAGAAACCGCCAAGGAAGCGAACAAGTAATCAAAAAGATATTGCCTTTATATCAAAGAATTGCGATAGGAATACGCAAATATTGCCTGTATATGAACATTTATTGAACAGTAAGGTGAGGTACTGTTGGTGAGCAACAAATGAGGGATCTACTTTGCCAAACAAGAACTTGAATCGCCCAACTTGAATGCGGAAGATCTCCTTCCGTCTGCCAGGCTGAAGCATAGGAAATCTGCCGTTAAAGTGGTGAAACCGGAAAGTCTCTCCAGGTTGGAGGAGACAGATAAGTTCCAGCCACTTCCTCCAACAAGAAAGAAGAGGGTCGATCAGGGGAAGATCGATCCAACAGAGAGGTGGTGGATTTGACTGCCATTGCCTTTTCCGTTAATGCCTTGAATGGGCTCAGCGAGGGGGTGACGGCTAAATAGCCATCTTCTGGCCTCTTTTGCCTTTTCTTTTCTCCTTAAATCCCAGATTTCGGCGGTTGATGATCATTGCCGCTATACAAAGTATCAGATCAGCTTATTCGAATGCTACAAGGTGCGCCGGGGCGACTGACCGGTTAAGTGCGCGACAGCAGACCGCGAGAATTGGGTTCGACTCCCAATCCCCGCCCCATTAGAACTCGAATATAACCTAATGCGGTAATTCTTCTACCGATTATCCAATTGGCGGCGTCCCAATCTGCGAGATTTAATAGATCTTACAAAAAATTTATAAATGGTTAAGAGCACAATATAGAATTAATCTGAATATTTAGGAGTATACATAAATGGCAAAATTACTTAACTGGGCTATAATTTTCTTAATAATCGCCCTTATCCTGGGGATATTTGGGGTAAGCTTCCTGGGAATACCCTCAATATGGCTGGTTATTCTCTTCATCGTCCTGGCCATAATAGCGATCATACTGGGGCGACATCGGCGCTGGTTCTGAAGACTTGTTTTAGGACAATTTAAGACTGATTTAAGAATTACATTACAGCCAGCTATACTTTCAGTCTGATAAGAATATTCGGAGGGATAGAGATATATTATCACTTAGAATAATAAGGGCTTCTATGAAGCTCGCTATTACTATCCTGATGTTAATCGCATTATGTACATCGCCCTCTATCGGGCAGCGCGCTGCAAGTGAGTGGGCAGCAAGAGGCGATCAGCTCTCCCTCAGCGGCGCTTACGATACGGCTGTTTCAAGCTATGATAGAGCCTTGGACCTGGATCCGAACAATTCCACTATATTGGCAAGCAAAGGGATTGCCCTTGCAAATCTCGGCAGATACAGCGATGCCATCGATAGCTTCGATAAGGCCATTTCGCTGGACCCATCTAATTCGGAGGCATGGTACCATAAAGGCACTGTTCTATCTCTAGGTCTGGGAAAATATAATGAAGGCCTTACATGCCTGGATAAGTCCCTGGAGCTTAATCCCAATAATTTCGATGCATTGATAATCAGAGGCATGACTCTATCCAATACAGGCAGGTCTGATGAAGCCCTTGCAAGTTTCGATAGGGCCATAAATATAAACCCACTAGATCCAAAAGGCTGGAACGACAAGGGTGTTGTTCTTAGGGATCAGAGGAAATATCAGGAAGCTCTGGATTGTTTCAACAAAGCTCTTAGGCTCGATTCCGATAATAAGGCCGCTCTGACAAATAAAGAGCTGACTCTTCAGGATATTGCCCAGGCAGAAGCAGATGATTTCTACGAGCTTGATAATATGCTGGCAGAGGCTAGGAGACGAGATGGGTCAAATATGGAAGGTTAGCCAAAGCAATATGATATTTCAGAATATAGGAAATAAGCCTGAGGAAAACTCAGGCGAATCAAATATCTTCCCTGGCCTTTTGGCTATGCCGCTTCTAAGTTTCTGAAATAGAGTTATGAAATAATCCCTGGCTTTATGACTCGCAAAGTAGGTTATTTCAGTAAATCGCCATAAGGTCATAGGCAAATTTAATCAAAGCGTTTCAGGCTCAATTTCAACCTTGAATGATAATCTTATATTTGCCCTGTATTCTACGATCTTTCCGCCATCCAGCTTTGCATCAAGCTCTGCAATCCTCGCAATTCTGACGTTCGTAAGCTTCTTCGAGGCGGCAGCGATTGCATTTTGGGCAGCCTCCTCCCAGCTGTTCTGGGATGATCCTACGAGCTCTATTGTATTATATACGCTTCCTGCCATTGTACTCCTTAGTAATTTAGTGTATCTTTAGATTGATATAATTTATTAGCCTACAGAGATCCAATGGATCAAAGCGAGATATCGAGGGTTTCTGAGGATCTGTTTCCTGGATCTCAAGCTAAGCGCTGCAAGGTACATCACTATAGAAACTCAAAGATATTTACCATAGACCTGCTCGGAAAGAGCCATCGCAAGATCGTAGCGAAGGCATTTAGCTCCCATAATCCATCGCACGTCTTAAATGAATTTGAGAATCTCTCGCGTTTTAAAAGGGAGTGCAGAGATCTCCGAATCTCTGCCCCCAAACCACTTTATGCCGATCCAGAGAGAGGTTTTTTCATAATGAGCTATGTCAAAGGCACCAATTTATCGTATTTCCTACACCATATCAAGCATGCTGACAAAGATTATCTGAATATGGCTGCAGAGCTTTCAGCAGTGGCTCTTGCAAAATACCATTCGATCTTTATGCAGCAGGGTGCCGGGCCTTCCATTGATAAAACCGTGAGGGAGGATGATATCAACTGCTGTATAAAAGAGAACGTCGGAATTCTTCAGGAATGCAGCCTCAACTTCATGGTGAAGCCTTTCTTCGACTTCTCCTCGTGGAATATCATTATGGATGGAGATGCAGGCTCAAAGCTTTACTTGATCGATTTTCCAAAGACGAATTATATCTTCACGCCTCACCTGGACATCGGAAGGTTCAGGTTCGGCCTGGAGCTTATAAAGCAGTATCCTCCTGCAAAGATCCTAGGAATGAACCTGTGGGATGTCGATACGTTTTATGATATGTTCCTGAACAGATACTGCAGGGAAATGGGCCTCCTGCCCAACGAAAAAGACATTGAGTTGATAAGATGCTTTGTCAGAGCAAATATAATGCGGTCTCATGATCTTGGCCGGAAGGACAAATACAGCTGGCAGTCAAGGCTTGAGAAACTGTATCTTCAGACGTTCAGCAAGAACTGGCTGAGGCATGATATATATCACTAAGCAATAGCAACAATACTCTTGAAGTAAATAAAACAAAGAATCCCTTCCGGAAACTTCAGCTCAGAAGGGAGTTATCACTCAATCTTTCTTCGCTTCTGCCTTCTCGCCTCTTTCTTCCGCCTTCACGCTTGTCTCTTCAGGCTTCTCTGCAGGCTCAGCCTTCTTCTCGGTCTTCTTGGGCTTTATTACCCCCATAGCCATCAGCGAGGCTTTTGCCTGTATCCGCGCAAGCGGATAATCATCATTTGCGACCTTCTGCAGGGCATCTATTGCCCTTGGATCCTTTAGCTCTCCCAAAATCCATGCGGCACCAGCACGCACGTCGGGGTCAGGATCGCTCAAAGCTGTAATCATTCTATCGAAGATCTGGCGGCCGAAGGAGGACAGCGCAACCATTGCATTGCTCTTGACAAGATAGTCCTTATCCTTTAGAGCCTCTACCAATGGTTCAGCCGACTCTTGAAGCGGCCTCTTTGAGAGAAGCATAACCGCATTCGAACGAACAAGCATATGCTTATCCTTTAGGGCCTCCACGAGCTTTTCAGTAGGCCAGTCTGGATCGGGGAGGTTTGCAGGTATCGCCGTCTCGTCTCCAACTCCGCATGTAGCGCATGATGCCTCCTCCGTCATCGATCGCGTCACTATTGGCTTCTCTGCTTCAGGTCTTTTATCTTCTTCCTTCTGCTCTTCCAACTTCTTTTCCTCTTCCATAATTCACAATTAGATGCCTATTCTACTTCAGCTTTTCCTAAGCGGAAGGCATGTTTGTTGATATCCAGATACTTTGCTGGCACAACATCGCAGAGCGCATCAAGGAGATGCTTCTCATCAAGGGGAATGTACTTCGAAAGCGCGCCGAGCATGACGACGTTCATCGCCTGCGGCGTTCCGGCAGTCTTCGCAAGAGATGTCGCATCCATTGATTTAATCTCTTTACAAATGCCGTGGAGATGCTTCAGAATCTCGTCCACTGGCGGGTAGCTTGCCTTGCCAGTAGTCACAGTTATTGGCAGCACCGGCCGGGTATTCACAAGGGCGACACCATCCGGTGACAGGTAATGAGCAAAACGCAGCGCCTCTGCCGGCTCCAGCGCCAGAAGCACATCAGCGCTGCCTGAAGAGATCATTGGGCTGAATCTGCAGCCTATGCGCGTATGGTTTATGACGCTGCCACCGCGCTGTGCCATACCGTGAGTCTCTGCTCCGCGAACATCCTTCCCGGCTTTTACAGCCGCCCTCCCGAGGACATCTGAGATAAGTATGACTCCCTGCCCACCCACACCTACTATTACTATATCGCATTCCGACGTTCTCATTTCCTCACCTCCTCTATTGCAGAGCTCGGGCATATCTGAGCGCAGACGCTGCAGCCTGTACATAATGATGTGATCTTTGCCTTCTCCAACTCATTATCGAACTCTATAGCCGGACAGCCGAACTCGATGCAGATCCTGCAGCCTGCACAGTCTTCGCCAACAGTGAAGGCTCTTCGTTTGGCTCCTGATCTCCGTGCATTTATGACGCATGCCTGCCTTGCAACGATGACGGACAGCCCCGGATAATCCTTCGCTCTGCGGAATGCTTCCACTGCTTTTCCCACATCATATGGATCGACGACTTTCACCAGGCCGGCTCCCAGTGCCTTTGCTATCACCTCAATCGATACCTGGTTCGTCCGCCCTCCAGTGGCAGTAACTCCAGTGCCCGGATGAGGCTGGTGGCCTGTCATGGCGGTTGTTGAGTTATCAAGAACAGTCACTGTTATTTTTGCATTGTTGTATGCGGCATTCAAGAGGCCAGTAAGCCCTCCGTGCAGAAATGTCGAGTCGCCAATGCTAGCGCAGATCTCGTTCGTCTCGCCTCCGAACCTTATGCCGCTTGCCAAAGTGATGCTTGCACCCATACAGAGGCAGGTATCGACAGTTCCCATGTTTACCGCCATTGTGTAGCATCCGATATCGCTCGGATAAATTGCATTCTTGCCGAATGCCTTGCGCATTGCATAATAGGTTGCTCTGTGGCTGCAGCCCGGACACAGTGCAGGAGGTCTTGGCGGAACGATTTTCGCTGCATCAATCTTCAAGGCAGGCTGCGGAGGGATGCCTTCCATCCTTGCAATGGCATTTCTGACGGGCAGCAGGTCGAGCTCGCCTTCCCTTGGTATGTGGCCGCCCTTCCCAAAAATCTCAACATCGGGATTGACTTTCCTCGCGATCCTTTCCACCTGCTCCTCTATTACAGGCTCAAGCTCCTCGACCACCATGACCTTGCTGACATTCTTCAGCAGCTCTTCTATCATGGCATATGGCGCAGGGAACGTCCCGATCTTCAGGAATGATACATCCAGATCAAGATCCTGTATTACCTCCTCGGCATAGAGTGCGGATATGCCTGAGGCGATGATTCCATGATCGCCCTTTAAGGCCAGCCTGTTCCAGGGCGCATCATTAAGAGCCCTCTCAATCTCAGGCTGCTTCTTCAAGAGATCCGTATGAAGAGGTCTTGCATGGACGGGCAAGGCCACGCGTCGTGATGGGTCCTTGATAAAATGCCCGCAGCTGCCCGGCAGATTGCATTCAACTTTGCGCTCAGCGATCTCGACATCTGCTCTGGCATGCGAGACGCGCGTAGTTGGTCTCAGCATTACCGGGATATTGAACCGCTCAGACAGATCAAAGCTGAAGACCGTCATATCCTTTGCCTCCTGAGGATCGGCCGGGTCCAGACACGGTATGGATGCGAAGCTCGCATAGCGCCTTGAATCCTGCTCATTCTGGGAGGAATGGCAATATGGGTCATCTGCAGATACTATGACCAGCCCCGCTCCGGCGCCGAGATATGCCAGTGTCATGAACGGATCTGCAGCCACGTTCAGGCCCACGTGCTTCATGGTTGCCACAGATCTTGTGCCGCTCCATGAGGCCCCAATTGCCACCTCAAGGGCGACCTTCTCATTTACAGACCATTCAACATGCATCGGAAGATTGCCTTTGAGTCCGACGATGCTTTCTATGATCTCTGAGGAGGGTGTTCCAGGGTAGCCGGCCACAAGACCAGCTCCCGCCTCGAGAATGCCCTTTGCAATAGCCATATTTCCCAGGAGATATTCTCTCACAGATAACCGCCCTAATATATTTTTATTTATTATTCTATTCTACGATGGACTATCGCCACTTCTATCTGATAACTGTTTTGATGCTTGGAACTGTTGCTGAGAAGGCAAGCCCTTCATGATATATAGTCCTGAAATTCCTGAAAGATAGGATATCCAGAAGCTAACAATGCTGATCCCTAAGAGCAGGGGACTGAAAAGTTATAGATAGTAGCGGCCTGCCGAAGAGCTATTATCGCAAGATTCTTTCAAAGGGAACTGTAATAACTTAACGGCAGTGCTCTCTATATCTGCAGTTCCCAGGACTCTGGCATTTACCCGGATCCTTTTCGTAGAAGATCATATCCTGCTTTTGATCTCGCTCTTCGATAAACCACTGCCTCACCTCATCTGTGATCAAGAAGAAATCCCTCTCGATATGTGGAGTGGGATGATTCTTCGGAAAGCTGAGATAGACTGTGCAGCCTATATTTATCGGCACCTCATAGAGGCTTTCGTACACCAGGGCATAGCCGGTAGCTGAAAGCCTGTGGAAGTCCCTCTTGTGGCCAGTTTTGAGGTCGCAGATAAGCATTCCGCCCATGTTTATGGCATCTGCACTCAGATTGCTGCTCAGGCCTAGATATTGTCCATCCAGCTTATGCTCCACAACAAAAGGCAGAGCATGGTTGATCAGGGAGTCTTCGCTCAGGTATCTGTATTTTCCCAGATAAGCATAGATAGCAGAAACTATCCTGCTGACCTCAAAGGACCAGAGCTTCTTGAGATTTTCCCCGATCTCCTTCGCAGCATCACCCGAATCCATGACAGATGCGAGCTGTTCTTCAGCCTCCACAGTTGCCTCAGGCAGCCTCTCCATCAGCACCTCTGCGAGATTGGTGCAAATGGCCAGGCCATTCGTATAGATCAACCTCTTGGCCATGGGATACAGCTCTGCAATGGCTTCATGGTAAATCCGACCGGATACCATCTCATCGCTTGGAGGCACGCTTACCTTCTCCACATGCCTCAGATAGACGTCGCGGCCAGTCTCGCAGTATCTGTCTCCAATCTCCCAGACAGGAAGCAAGATATCATGAGGCGGAGAAAGATCTGTCGAATGCCAGTTCCAGCCTCTCAGCTCATCTGCAATGCCTTTTTCCCTTGCTTTGGGTATCAGCTTCTTCAAGAGAAACTTCCTCTCTTCCTCAGAAAAGAAATACAAGAATCCCCCTCACACCACTCGATTTTACATAGATGCTATCGATCTATTGGGCCAATAAGCCATTTATCCATTAAGCGCTATAATTCTTCAATCGCTATAATCCTTTAAGCACTATAAACCTTCAACCTTAAAAGCTATTAAGCTCCAATCATCAAGCTCCCTCACAATATCTTCTGTACTCGCAATCGATGCATTTTCCAGGATTGCGGGTACATTCAGTCTCTCTATCATCCTGTATAATTTGTTGGATCTCCCCGATCATTTTTAGAGTGCGCCTGCGGATCTCATCAGTGAAATCAATTTGGGCATTAATCCTGTCGCGGCTGTAGTGAACATAGCCCCTGCGAACTATAGTCTTGTAGTTATCCTCGACCAATAGAGCATAGGCTGCCAGCTGGTATTTATGGTTCAGATGGATGCTGCCGGAATGGGAGTAACCGAATTTGTAATCGATTGGTATGTACTCTCGGTCGGTCTTTATAAGGTAATCCAGAATGCCCTTCAGGCCCAGGGCACTGCTTTCAAGAGCAACACGGAAGAGCTTCTCTGCACGGTCAAGCTCAGAATCATAGAATAGCGCTCCCTTCCTTCGGCGCTCCTTGGCAGTGATATCATCATGCTTCTCCTTTCCAGTCTCAAGCTTCTGGTCCGGAGGCTTGGGAACATGAAGCACGTGGTCGAAATAAATTATTTTAGGGCAGTAGAGATACTGTTTGACATCGCTGACTGTGATCATGGCCTTGAATACGCCCCCTTCAGTACACCTCTACATCCTTATCTTTGATCTCATAGATCTCGCCGATGCTCTCCTTCATTGAGAAGCATTTGGTGCATAAGGGATAGAACTGGATGTTCCCTTCCTTGTTATGCATCATTTTTTCGAGCCTGAGCCTCAATTTCTCCCGCATATTGTGGTTCATGAAACCATAGAAGGCGCTCTTCTGGATTCTTATGCAGCCGTAGCCCAGCAATGTCTTGGCTATCCTGGTTCTCAGGCTGTTATCGGTTATATCGTAGATGATAATAGTATCCATAATCACCATCTCGGCATAAATGGCTCGTAAGCTGCTCGTTCGCCCCTGAGGAATGTAGCCACAGCCGATGCCTGAGAACGGATGATATTCCTGATAAGCTGGCTCTTCTCTCTGTAAGTTATGCGCTCATCCAGGCGGCCGTAGAATGCCGATGATGCTATCTTTAT
Source organism: Methanotrichaceae archaeon (assembly GCA_041946675.1). Classification (GTDB taxonomy): domain Archaea; phylum Halobacteriota; class Methanosarcinia; order Methanotrichales; family Methanotrichaceae; genus CAWBKV01. The sequence goes on from JBHGAU010000084.1 coordinate 10,102, forward strand.
GCCTTCCTTGGTCATGCGGCAATCCTCCTGGAAGTGGCCCGGCAACATCACACGTGCCAGCGACACGACCACCCTATCCACGACGATTGGCCTGAACTCCTCCATCATATCATAGACCAGCTTCTCCTGGCCGGATCGATCGGCGTGCAGGAACCCGGCATAAGGATCAAGTCCGGCATAAAGTGCGGCTGCCCAGACCTCCTGCTCCAGGACATAGTAGCCGAAGTTGAGAAGTGAGTTGATGGGATCTTTTGCAGCCGGATATTCGCGGCCGGGAAATTTCCATTCATCGGGTATCAGCTTATGCCAGGTGCGCCAGTAGGTATCGGCGCCCATGCCCTCCACGCCCATGATTCTTTCTCTGCAATTCTCAAGGTCGCCCTTGATCTTGCTGAGCTCAGGGATTATGGCTTCAATCGTCTCTGCCGCATTCCTGAACTCCTGCCATAGCTCCGTGCGCTCGCCCTTCCACTTCTTGGCAAAGCTTTTCAGGAGCGATGCCTGGTTCCTGAGCTTGCCGTGGATGAACGATTTTGCAAGGTCAGAGCCCCGATGATCATCATAGGCGTGATACTGTTCACGCCTGGTTTTGACTGTGCCGCCAAGGCTGGCCGGAATTAGGCGTGCCAGGGGTTTGCCGTAGTAGTTCGCAAAGACAATCTC
>JBHGAU010000085.1:0-10107 GCA_041946675.1 Methanotrichaceae archaeon
TACGGGCTGTATCCCGCCATTGAAATGGCGGGGATTAGCCCTGATTTCTTCCTAAATATGATTCAGAAGTGGAGCAAGCTCTTTTGGATCTATCCTTGATGTTGAGTCCAGAGTTAGCGGAGTTATTGAGACCTTTTTTTCCTGATAAACGGCCTGGACATCGGTTCCTTCGGCATCGGAATATATCAGCTCGCCATCTATCCAGTAATACGGCCTGCCCCTCGGATCAAACCTCTCCTGGACAGATGTTTTGAAGATCTTGCGGGCAAGCCTGGTCACCACAACCTCAGTATCCTCTGTTGCATCAGCAGGCACATTTAGGTTAAGCACATCCACACCTTTAGGCAGGCCGTGCTCGAGCACTTTGAATGCCAATCTTCTGACAAGTGCAGTCGCAATATCGAAGTTGTATTTTGTTCCATGATCGGTGTCAAACTTGTCACCCTGATCAACCACCTGGATAGATGCTGCTATTGCGGGGACTCCATAGCTTGCAGCCTCAAGTGCAGCGCCTATAGTCCCGCTGGTTGTTACGGTGTCGGTGCTGATGTTTTCTCCTACATTGATGCCGGATACAACAAGATCAGGCAGACATTTCATGATGGCGAAGATGCCCATGACTACGGAATCGGTCGGAGTTCCCGTGACTGCGTAGGCCCTATGGCCATCCATGTTCACAGAAGCAAAACGCAGAGGCTCGAAGACGGATACGGACCTTCCGACACCGCTCTTCTGCCCTGATGGCGCTACAACTGTAACTTCGCCTAATCCTTCGACGCTTCTGGCAGCAGCTCTGAGGCCAGATGCATAAATGCCGTCATCATTTGTGATAAGTATCCTGTACATCCGAGGATCTAACTCAGGTCCAAGATATAAAAATGATCTCTTTATTTTTAACGAACATCTTTAGGAAATATTCGTTAAAAATAAGTACTGAGGCCCATTCCATCTGCGGTCTATTCCTGAATCGCGCCAGAAGAAGGCAAGCTGGTTATCGATCTGCGCAACAAGCTCGAGGTTGCCTTTCTCTCCGAAATCGCTTTGAATAAGGCTTACAGCGTCAACCTTGCCCGTATTCATGGCGAACATGAACGGTCCATACCAATGCAAATGGGGATCATCGTTATCACGCCAGTAATATCCCAGGCCGCCGGATCGGAGCGGCGTCACAAGCTCGAAGTTGCCCTTCCCCTCATTGCTGCTCTGTATCATCGAGGGCGTTCCAGCTATGCCTGTTGTGATAAGTTCAGTGCCGTTCCATTGCGATTCAGCATCGGAGCCGCGCCAGAAGAAGAACAGCTGGTCTCCTGAGCGTGCTGCCATCTCCATGTGATCTTCAAAGTTGCTCTGAATCAACGTTACTGCACCGAATATCCCTGCATCTGTGGCAAAATCGGATGGCCCATGCCAGGACAGCTCAGGATCATCGTTGTCACGCCAGTAATAAGAGAATCCCCCTTCAGCTCTGGGCACAACAACTTCGAAGTTGCCCCTGTGCCCCGACCTGCTCTGTATAAAGGCGGGGTTGCCTGAAAACAGAGGGACAAGAGAATCCCTTGAGATCTTATTGGGTTCATGCCAGTCAAAGCTCGGGCCTGAGTCGCGCCAGAAGTGCATCAGATTTTTGCCACCGACATCAACCGCCACCAGCTCGAGATTTCCCTGCTCGCCGAAGTTGCTCTGAATTATGGAGACTCCAGAGATCATGCCTGCCTCACGGCCGAATACTTCAGGCCCCTGCCAGGGAAGATTCTCATTATCATTATCGCGCCAGTAATGGGCCATTCCGCCGCTTGCCAGAGGCACGACAACTTCGAAGTTGCCTCTGTTTCCATAGGTGCTCCAGATCATTGAAGGAACTCCGATAAAGGGTCCTTGGATAGCGGTCTTTTCTGCGACACCCTTTCTTTTTGGAGTTCCTTTTATTCTGTCTTCGGCTGCTTTTTCGGGCTTTATCTCGATTCTGGTCTCCTCTTCTTTTATCGCTATTATCTCCTTAGGCCCGATATCTTCAGCCTTCATCTCCTTTTCTTTCCTGGATCTCACGCTTCTTGATGTTTTGGGTTTTTCGGATTCGTCTGTGTCTTTTCGAGTCTTCCTGGCCATTATCTTTCAGCTCCTAAGCCCGAGACCGGAGAAATGAGGGTCAAGATACAGCATTCTGAACAGAGAATGCCCCTGAATTAATGCTAAACGGCACAGAGCCGAGAGGCATAGCAATTTCCAACTTCGCCCATATTATCGGCAGGTCTTCCTCCGGATGCTCTTGATCTTTTGACTAATATTAGTAATGTTTTCCTACTACTTTAAAATACTGCCGCAAATTTGAGCCATAACACTAAGTGGGATTGGATAGATCTGGCATTATGCTTTGCGGCTGGCCGGGAAGATATGAACATGATTATACTCCTAACGCGCTCGATGGTCGCAGCCTTACTGATCCTTATTTTTCAGCCAACCTTCTCTCAGCTTCAGCGATATAAATGCCTTATATGACAAGCACAATCTAATTAATTATGGAGTTGGCAGTATTGATAGCTTCAGAATCTTCGGCTGGGATAAGATGAGGGATGAAATAATTCAGCATATGCCATATGAGAGAGATTTGTTATACCGTGAGAATCATTGGTATGCCGGTTTTAAGCAATCATTTGCACCTATAATCCTTCTGGCAGTAGTGGCGATTGCCTTAGCGTTCCCTGTATCATGCCAGTCCCTTCCAGTTCAAACGTCTCAGGGGCCAACGATACCGCCTCCATATATGCAGGGACCTCCATCCATACCTGCCGATTTTTCAGGCGATTGGTATTCGGTCGAAGGCGGACCGAATCTGCAGATTACGCTGGCACGCTCCAGCATATACCGTAATCAGAATACTTCTCTTTATCTGACGGTAACAAACAACGGCCGCGTCACATCCTTTAAGGTAGTAACACAGCCCAATCCAACCCGTCAAGATGAGGTCTTCGCAGCCCAACAAGAGCTGCAGCTTGAGGCCCTCAGGTCTACAGCGCAGGATATATCTGTCAAGCTTGTTGCCGTGAACAAAAGCGCAATGGACCTGAAGCGTGAGGTGGCATATGCAGGATCTCTGCGAGAGGGCCAGGTATCACAGCCCTTGGTTTATCCAATTGAAGTTTACGAAAATACTGTGCCCGGAGACTATACGCTTTATGCTGTAGCAAATTATACATATCAGCAGGATGTAGCTGTTAAGCCTCACAGCGACAGCCCGCAGAATCCCGATATTTATTACCTGTATAACACCGCCAGCCAGACCATTCCAATAACTTTGAATGTTCAGAAGCTGAGCCTTATCGATTTAAAGGCTCTGAGCGCATCTCCCGGAGCACTAGACATCGGCTCGAAGAATAATGTAGTGAAGGTGATAATACAGAATCAAGGAACTGATGTCGCAAAGGATATTGTCGCAAGGCTCCGGCCGGAGACAGGCGTCTATGTAGATATGGATGAATCGCCTATTCCTATTCTCAGGCCTGGCGAAAAGGCGGAGCTTGTTTATAAAGTGGATATCTCTAAGGATGCAATCGCAGGCAAGTCATACAGGTTCACGTTGCTCTTCGATTACTCGGATCCATATAGAAAGAATCTTGTGGATAGCGATTATGTTTACCTGACAGTTCAGCCGAGCCTATCCGGCATCATCCTTCAGTACTGGTGGGCAGTGGTAATCGTCCTGGCTATTGTCGCTCTCGCAGCGATTTCTATAATCAGGCGCAGGAGGAGTGCCTCTGGCCAGTAAACCGGCAAATTATGCCATGGCAGCCATAGCTATGGAGGAGCGATGAATGTCGAGCTTACGCAGGCACAAGAGTCAGGCAAGTTCGCAGTGATTGGCCAGGGAGTCACCAAGAGCTTTGATGGCCTGCGCGTTCTCAGGGACATGTCGGTCAGAATCCCTCGTGGAGTTACTTATTGTCTTTTGGGACCAAACGGCTCCGGAAAGACAACTTTGATGAGAGCAATTATGGGCCTTGTAAAGCTGGACTCAGGGGAGATCTATGTGCTGGATGAACCTCTGAGCCAGATAAGCAAGGTCTACTCTCGGCTTGGGTATATGCCTCAGCAGAGGCCGCTATATCCCGATATCACAGTCAAGGAAAATCTGGAGTTCTTTGCCGGTCTATATGGAATTCAAGGCCGGGTGAGGGATCGGAGGATCGATGAGGTTCTGAAGGTCGTGGATCTGTCGGAGACCAAAAATAGAATAACCGGCACCTTGAGCGGAGGAATGTATCAGAGGATTTCTCTAGCCTGCACTCTGATTCACAGTCCTGATCTGCTGCTGCTTGATGAGCCCACTGTCGGAATTGATCCTGTGACCAAGCAATCATTCTGGAGATATTTCCGTGATCTTACTAAAGAGGGCAAGACCATCGTCATCACTACCCATATCATGGGAGAAGCGGAACGATGTGATCTTGTCGGGTTCATGCGTGATGGGCATATGCTGGCGGAGAGCAACCCCGATGAGCTGAAGAAGTTCGCCGGTCTCAAGAAACGGCTTTCGATGAAGGTGAAAGATCCGGAGCAAGAGATGGCAAGGCTGATCGGAGAAGGCATAGAGGTAGGGAAGAGCGGAGATATGCTTGTTATAGAGGTTGCCGATGCTTCCAAGATGAGGGATATACTTGACCAGGTGAAGCCCATCGACTTCAATGTTGTCGAGCCCACTCTGGAGGACGCTTTTCTCAAGCTTGCCGTTTGATCTTAAGGGAGCTATGGATATGGTTCAAATTACGGGTGGTTCACAAAGTCTGCGCAGGACCTGGGCAGTGGGCTTGAGAGTGATCCGTCAGATTAAGCGAGATCGACGCACTATGGTCACCATGATTGTCAACCCCATAATACTGATGATTATTCTGGGTTACTCTCTCTCTGCAACTTTGACCGGGATTAGCCTCGGCGTTGTTGATCAGCAGAACGGACCTATCCAGGGAAGCGTTCTGGCCCATCTGCAGGCATCGGATTCGTTCTCAATCACTTACCTTGCTTCGGAATCGGATGCTAGAAGGCTGATAATGGAAGGACGGATCAATGGAGCTGTAGTCATGAGCGGAAATGAGATAAAAATGCTCCTGGATGGAACAAGCCCTCAGGTAGCGTCTACAATAACAGGGAATGTAGCCGCAGGAATGCAAGGAGGGGCAGCTCAGATACTGAGCAGCCTGCCGATCGCTGGCCAGGTTCCGACAGTTTCCATTTATTATGTCTACGGCTATGATCTTGAGGCAAAGGATGCTCTCGGTGCGTCTCTGCTTGGCATCTCCATCTTCTTCTTCGCATTCCTCAACACGGCGATTGCATTTCTCAGGGAGAGGACTCAGGGCACACTGGAGAAGGTTCTTGTATCGCCTCTGGATAGGATAGAGCTGGTCTCAGGCTATGTCCTGGGATTCAGCTTCGTTGCCCTTGCCCAGGCTGCAATAACCTTCACTCTGCTGATAGTTCTGTTCAGGGTGCCGATTCAGGGGAGCTGGCTTGCAATTCTTGTTATAGTCCTGCTCCTAAGCGCCGGCTCGCTCAGCTTCGGGGCGTTTCTATCCAACTTCGTAACCTCCGAATACCAGGTTATGCAGTTGAATCCAGTAGTATCATTTCCACAGGTATTGCTCTCGGGAGCCTGGTTCCCACTTCAATCGGTGCCGGATTGGCTGAGGCCTTTATCATACATCTTTCCCATCACTTATTCTACGGATGCTTTGAAGATGGTGCTGCTGAAAGGAGCAACTTTGAGCGATATCCTCTTCCCCGATGTGTTTGCACTAACGATCTTCTTCTTGCTGACCTTCTTCATGGCTACATTTATGCTTCGAAAGCAGATAGCCTAAAGTCAGAGGTCTCTTTAATCCTTTTCCTTTCCCTTTCTCTTTATTGATTATCTATGAGATCTACCGCATGCCGTAGGAGTATTCGATCTTCAGATGAAGTTGCGAGCGGATAACCGAGCGGCCAAGAGCGCTGAAACCGCATGCCGTAGGAGTATTCGATCTTCAGATGAAGGGTTTCCCTTTCTCTTTATCGATTATCTATGAGATCTACTCTTGAAATTTCCCCCAGGCTATTCTATCAATTGATGTATCGTTCTCTGCCCGGGATGGCAGTGGTTCTGTAAGCTCGATTGCCTGGACAATAGCGTATCCGCGAGCGGAGGTAATATCGTCGGGCCTTGATCAGGTCGGAATCTCCGATACCAGATTACTGCCTGGAACAGGTAATATCAAAGCTATGCGGGAAGCGGATACGCAGGCTATGGCAACTGCAACTTCGGCACTGGCGCAGATAAAAACACGTCGAATGATCACAATTGGGAGACTATATCGATGAAGATAATTCAATATAATTAACTATCTGCCGGGAAGAAGCTAGAACAGTTCATTGGTCTTCCTGATCACGGCTAGAAGCTCCTTCCCCTTATCGGTGGTTTCATACTTCAGAGGATCCCCCTCTATTACAGCAATGAATCCATGTTCCACTAGAGAATCGAGGTAGGGATTTAATGTTCTAAAATTCAGATGACTCCCATTAACTATAACCGTTTTGCTCGATACGGTTAGACAAATCTCTAAGATATTAGCTATGATCTCTCCCTTACTTCTACTCATGATCCCAGTTACTGAAGTTTGAGATATTGATATTTATGTTTTGTACATATTCATGTTTAGGTGACGAAATTCGAAAGTCCGCTTCGAATGGAGGAGGACAGTAGCCTCATGCTATTGATCTAACATTGCTTTATATGAGAAAAATATCTCTAGCCTTGAAGGCACTAATGATGAAGGAATAAGGAACGATGGCTAAGCCTTATAACTTCACAAGATCAAAGGCCCATCGGCTTACGCCCGGTGCAACATTGCCTGATTTGCGGTAAAATTGAACATCGAGATTCATGCTTCTATACGTCTCGATGAGTCCTTCTATTTGGCGGCGCTTCTTAAATGTATAGAAGTGTATCAACCCTCCCTTTTTTACAGCAGGGCTTATGATCTCCAGGATATCGTCTCTTCCATATGGGGTCGGGATAACTGCCCTGTCGAAGCTCAGCTTAATCATCCCTGGAATTTGGAAGGCATCACCCTTTATTATCGAAATGCTATCTTCAACGCCGTTTTGTCTGGTATTCTCTGCCATCCATCTGCATGCTTCACTGTTGCTCTCTACGGCCACGACTTTTGCGCCTCTGGCCGCAACAGGTATGGCAAAAGGGCCGACTCCGCAAAATGGAACGAGCACATTTTCTCCCGGCCTGGTTATCTGAGCAATCCTTCCCCGCTCGTAGGCAAGGCTGCTGTTGAAGAAAACTCTGCTCACATCCAGGCGATAGGAGCATCCGAGCTCCTTATGTACTGTAACTGTATCACTCCCCGCAAGTATCTCAAAGCTGGCAACCCTTCTATCTCCTTCAATCTTTGATACTTTATTGAGCACTGTCTTGATATTCCTTCTGCCGTCGATTAGTGCCTCTGAAATTGCCCGCTTATATTCGCTCATTTCAGGAGGAATGGAGACGATGGCGATATCTCCAATGATGCGAAAACGGTTTGAGAGCTTCTCTATTGCTCTTTTGGGAACACTTTCCTGTAATTGATCCCTCGATTCCATTGGTGAACTAAAGCCGGGACAAATATATCAAGAGATCTGCCGCTGGACTTTAACTTTTGGTTTCAGCGATTGTTTGATAATTAATTTTTGTCTATTCATATTTTCTGTAATATTATTTATTTTTAATTCTTGAACTCTCACTTTTGGGCAAAATACTAAATAATTATTGGAAATTTTAAGGATCTACAATATAAATATTTTTTGATTATTAGATTTTCATATTCTACTAAAAATTATTGTTAAATTTTTTGTTAATATTTTATGATCATATACAAATATATCTTATTTATTGATATACTAATCATAACTAAAAATATATGTGCAAACTTGCAGTAGAAAATGATATAAATCATTATATTGATAGCTTATATATAGTTATATGCTAAAATAGCTCGATGTTAATTATCTATACAATTTTATAGGGCACTTTTGGCACTGGAAAGTCATGACTTTGCATACAGGAGATGTGTTTATAAAATTGATAGAATCCATCCTGGCGCCTATATAACATTCTTATAGTAATAGGGAATCATTCGGCTCCTAAAGTCATAATATCGTTTGAGGAGCATTTTGACCTAGTTAAGGATGGGTATGCGCGCCAAGAACCCTATATTCTTATAGTATTTGGAATGACTGAGCTAACAAAATCCTAGCTTAATTTGGAGGCATCAACATGGTTACCATAGTATATAAGAATAGATCAGTACAAGGCTATTATATAGAGAAAAACCACCTGAAAAGCGGCTAAGAAGCTAATCCTTATAAAGGGCAGCCTAAAATCTCCTATTCGAGTTAGCTATTATTGGGCCATTATGCCTGAAAGATTTTAGGAATTATCTTCAATGGATATTATAATGATGGGTGAAGAGATGTTATTAAAAAGTTATCAGAAAATATTTTTTAAATTATTGTGTTACATTTTCATAGTACAAATAATAGAATTAAATTATTGTGTGAAATAAAATCCCAAATATTTAATTTATAGATAAATAATCTATTAATATTATCATTTAATCCTTTTATTTATCGTTTTTCCGATTTAACGAATAAAAAGTGAGGGATGGGGTATCGACGATATAATATAAAATTTAAAGATTCTCATTTTTAAAATAAAGTGCGTTGGCACCCCAAACTGCCAAGGATTTCAATTTGGGGGTCAGATCACATAATCAAACGCCATGGCTCTCAGATAAGAGCCTCATTCGAATCCCTTGATGAAGCTCTTAATGTTATACCTCAGATCGGGATGGTATCCGCCTTCAAGCAGAGCAAATCGCTTTCCCTGACACTTCATAGAGCCTTCCCGGACTGCCTGACCTATTCTTTCATAGTCCTTAGTAGTAAGAAGGCCACCCCAATCTTCGATATAGGTATCGAATCCTGCGGAAACGCCCACTATATCGTATTCAAAGCCGTTGAAGGCATCCTCCACCTGCCGGATATAGCTGCTGCTATCAAGGCTCAGATAGTTAAACTCCAGATCTACTGACCCGGGGTTGACAATCTTTACATTCCCATCTCCGCGGAATATGCTCACAGTTCCATCGCCAAAATGAAGATCGATGTCTATGATCAGGACGCGTTTTGCTTGAGGGCGTATCTTTTGGACAGCTATTGCCATATTGTTGAAGAAGCACATTCCCCATGCTCTGTTGGCTGAAGCATGGTGCCCGGGCGGCCTGATAAGCGCAAAGGAGGGCTCTCCTTTCAGGGCAAGCTCTGCCGCGCAGATGGCTCCGCCTGCGGCAAGGGCGGAGGCTTCATAAAGTCCTCTGTGCTGCACTGCTTCAATATGCCCAGTTCCGTGGACCCGGCGTATATCCTCCAGGCTGGCGGGCAAAGGCTGAATAAACTTGCACCCAGCCTTTTGAAGATCTAATGCCGGCAGCATAACCCGATCGGCATTTTCCACAGGATTCGTCGGATATCTTTCTCCGAACTTGGCGCTATAGACTACTTTCATTATCGATAGAGCATATGTTCCTGCTGTATGAGATTTAACTTATCCTTCGGATATATCTATGAATCCTTTCCGGGAACTCGGCTGAAAAGATAGATATTCTACATCTTCTAAGCATAGATTGGATGCCTAATTTCAAAGTCCTGCTTGAGGGTGCCTGGCTGGTCAGGGATGTCAAAACCGCTGATGATGCGATCGGTGTTGCTATTTCTGAGGCGGGCAAGCGGTTGAACCAGAATAAGATGGATTTCGTTGATGTGGAGGTCGGCCAGCTGGATTGCCCCGGCTGTGGCGAGTCCCTGGATGCGGTAATCCTTGTTGCAGGCACAGCTCTCGTGGGCTTGCTCTTTGAGATAAAGATATTCAATGCAGAGAGCGAGGAGCATGCCGGAAGGATAGCCAAATCTATGATAGGCAAGGCTCTAGGATCTATTCCATTGAGAGTTGTTGAGGCGACAAAAATGGACTAGTACATCCTAACGCAAGTTTTAAATTCTAAGGTATTGCTATACTTCTAATTAAGA
>JBHGAU010000086.1:0-9986 GCA_041946675.1 Methanotrichaceae archaeon
TATTCTGAGATTGGGACTACAATCTCTGCATGAAGCTAGGTGCCCCTCACTTCAGTGAGCGGAGTAGTCACGACAAGTCCAATAATAGAACGTAATTATCTTAGGGGGAACTATCGATAGCCTATATAGCTCCATTTTGAAATTTATAAATTACCAATATTAAGTACTATTTTTTCGTGCAGATATTTAAATCTACAAATACATACACTGTCGGAGATCCATGTTAGATTTTTGCTGCACCCAAATCTTTGGAGCCTTATCGAGTTGGCGGAATAATATAATTTGACATGGAATCTATGAGACGGATTAAACATAATAGTCAGGAGAGTCCATATGAGAACAATCTGGATCGCTGGATTTGCACTGTTGATAGTTAGTGCATTGTTTGTTACCAACGCACTGGGAGCAACGGGAACACCACAATTGAAGGCCCTTGTATGGTTAGATGCTGTGAATTATGGTAACGGAGAGACTGCCACTATTAAATTCCTGGTCACCGTACCTGCCCAAGTCACATTAACAATAGCAAAGCCTGATGGAACTACAGTAAACTTTGGTCCTCTGCCAGCACAAGCAGGTACAGTGATGACACAACAAGTACAGAGCAGCACACCGTCAGGAACGCGCCAGGTTACATTAACTGCAACAGCAGGGCAGCAGTCTGCTACTGCCACAACTTCATACCAGGCCACAGGTGGACTTGCACAGGCATTAGTTGGACCGAATGCAGGTCAGGGACAGAACAATAACCAGGGACAGCAGACTCCTGACCAGGCTCAGGGACTGGTCGGAGAGCAAGGACAGACTGGAGACCAGGGATTAGCTGGAGACCAAGGACAGATGCCGCCCGCTGATCAAGGTCAGGGATTCGCCGACGATCAGGGACAGAATGGGGACATAGGCCAACCGTTAACTACAGGCTAACAGTAGTGGATAGAAGATCAATTTAATAACAAAATTGCTAGCATAAAAAGCTTCTATCTTTTTTTGACTAATCATCCGTGATTCTATCAGAGCTTTTATAAAATTCTCCAACATTTGTTACTTCAAAATGATAGATTTTAATTTAAATATATATCATAAGACGCAACCGTTATATACAATAGAGTTCCCAATCTTCTTCGGAGGGATTTAAATTAGCCTTCACAGAATGGTTATAGCTCTTCTGGCCTTGGGGCTGCTGTTATTTGCATGCAGCTTGAGTATGGGTATGGATTATAGATCTGCATTTCCATGTCAAACGCCATATGGATGCTGCTACAATTACCCGTATTCTCCCTGCCCGCCAATCAACTGCTATCCTTGCCAGTGTATATATGTGCCGACGCCCTGTTATCCATGCGCATATGCATATCCTTGCCCACTCTACATATACTCCTGTGCTCCGTCTTATCCAATGATATATCCTTGCTAGGTACCGATATCTGAATCTCAAAGCCTGCTGAAGAAGCAAACCAAATTTACTTTTATTGAAAGAAAAAGTTTGGGCTTATACACCTAGAGTATACGCCCATCCTGCGTTGAAGTACCTGTAGTCGGAGAACGTGTAGCCGCTGCCCTGGATAGTTATCGTATGATACTGATCTCCCGGAATAACGAAGGATAATACCCCAGGCGCTTCTCCTGTCGTTCCTTCTGTAGCTTGGTAGATATTATCAACGAATACATTATATCCTCTGAGCCAGCTTGAACTCACTGTCAGAGCGGCATAGTTATAGACAGGTAGAGGTGACTGATAAGGCACGACATCTATCACCACTGCGTTGCTCGGCTGGCCATTTATGACAAACATCATCAGATGCTCGCCTATCTGATCTGCGTAGAAGCCGATCTGATCATAAGGATAGAAGTAGTAGCCTTCCTTATCCAATGTGCCGTCCGGATATATCTCATACAGGTATCCATATCCTCCGGATGGAGTCGTCGCCAGCAATGATAGGCTTGCGCCTTGAGGTACAGCAGCATACTGAGTCCAGCTTGATGGTCCCTGTATCCAAAGCGAGTTCTGGCCTGTATAAGCTGCATAGGATTGATACTGATAATATGATACAGCCTTTTGAGATCCAGATCCTCCAAAGTATAGCGTGGTCGGAACCTGAGTAAGCTGGTATTGGGTGGGGCTGGTCAAAGGCTTGCTTGGAGCCTGAGGTGTTATCTTATAGTATTCGGAATACCGCGAAACGGCGGTCTGATTTTGGCTGATGCCCGGGCCAATGATTTGGCCGAGACCTTGGCTTAAGCTTTGATTGAGGTTCATCTGGTAGGCCGTAGTCTGTGGCGTTCCTGCTTGTGCGGTAACCTGTCCGCTCAGCGGCTTCCCGCTCCAAGAGACTGATTGATTTGAGATGAGTGTCAATCCCGAAATTGCTTGAGTATTGCTGGCTTGTGTCGATCTTTGAGCAGCTGTTCCGGGCATCATCGAGCTGAGCATATTAGTAAGAGGAGACGATACTACTATGCTCCCTTGCATTGTTGGGTGATTGCGACAATGATATACAAATGTCCCAAGAGATGTAAAGCGGTGGGAATAGCTTCCTCCTGGGGCAATCTGGCCTGAATCGAATGCATTGGTATCGCTAGTCACGGTATGGTTTACACTGTCCTGGTTTATCCATGTCACAGTTGTTCCCGGCGATATAGTAAGTATAAGCGGCTGGAATGAATAGCCGCTGATAGTTACTGTATTTTGAGAATTAGTTTGCTGGCCTGGCTGCCCCTGGACAATGCTGCAAAAAAGGATCGCCATGATCAGCGTCATAATCAACATATATTTTTTCATAATCTTACCTCATGCTTTCTCTTGTTATCCTTAAATGAGGATCTTGGTTTGCAAAGAATAAATAATTTTCCGACTATTAGATTATCGCTTATTCGATGTATGTTAACGAGTGGATCTTGAAAACTAAGAAATAACATCAAAAGGAGATCAAGTTTCTTCTACCACTCGATCTAATTTCCCTGTAAGAGCATCTATATAGACGGTCTTCTTTTCCATCTGGAAGACGTAATATGCGTTCTTTTCAACAGGGAACGGTGCCCTCAGAGTAACTGATTTGAATGGCTCTTTGTATCCGGCGTCCCTTAGGGATGCAATTACTTTATCCAAAGTCATATGCCTTGGAAGCTCCTTTATTTCAGTCGTTATCCAGGGGCTAGCATCCCTCGTGATACTATTATCGAACTTGCCCCTGGAATACCCAAGAGTTACGATTTCCTTGCCATCTATATCTGTGAAGATAAACTGCCATTGATCCACGTCTTCTGCCGCATTGGCAGAACCCTTTGATGAAGTGCCAATATTCTCCACCTGGATCTCCGCAGGATACTGAGGCTTGACAATGCCTTCCGCCTCATCCATAAGATCTGGACCATGTATTTTTTTGCTCATGACAAAAATCTCCATACTATGTCTCATATAACTCTAAGAATTTACGAGAATTTAATCTTTATGTAGCTGGTCCCGAATAGAGAAAATGTCATTGGCAAAAAGCCTGATGGAATAAATATACGATCTTGAAGCGCGAAAGCATGATTAGTCTCACATAACAGTCAAGATCAATACGCCGCTTGCTGCAGGAGTATATGTAAAAAAAATAAAATAATGATCGTATATAATCTATTTCAGTTCTAAGGTATTGATGATCTGCTGAGTGGTATTTTTATCAAAGAAGGAGATTAAACCAGCGTACTTATTCTCACCTATATTCCAGTATGCAATATCGGCCGTCTTGCCGAATACGTTTAGCGGCGTACCCTTAGTATTCATAGTATTAACTGTAACATTTTGTCCCAGGAAATCAATCGTAGACCAATTACCGATAACGTTTTCGCTATCTGTACCGGTTACGCTTAGGTATGAGGCAACGGTACTCACCGAATTCGCCAAAAGTTGCGAAACCATAGAAGGATTAAGCGCAGTAATTGTTTCATCATAGATATCTATGACCTGAAGCATGGCGCTCCCACTTGATTTGCTATCGGTAATCATGAACACTTGCATGAAAGTATCACTAGGGCTTTCTGTGCCTTTATCTGCTACAATGCGAAAGTCAGGAGTAAGATTTACAGAAAGATTATGTTCACAAAGAGTATACACCTTTGTTTCCAACGCTACTGATGATAGGGAGCACATCGAAATAACTAGAAAAGCTCCTAAAAGTATCCCTCCAGACCTCATGATGAACACCAAAAGTCACTACTTCTTAATACTAAATAAAGTTATGGGCCTACGTTTTTATTTTTTTTCAAATGAATACACTGTAAACTGAAGCGTATTCATTTAAAAATCAACTGCATGCGGCCAGAAGTAATAAATTTAAGAGCTTAGTCCTCTGCCTCAGACATCTCTCTATATATCATCTGCTCTCTTCCCGGTCCTGTGGAGACTGCCGAAATATCCACGCCCAGCAGATCCTCGATCCTTTCAACGTATGCTGCGGCATTTTCGGGCAGATTCTCATACTCTCGGATGCCTATGATATCCTCAGTCCAGCCCGGCAGCTCCTCATAAATGGGCTTACACTGAGCCAGAAGACCAGTGCTCTCAGGCGGATAACCTATCTCTTTACCGTTTAGATCATAGCCTATGCAGATCTTTAGCGGATCAATCCCCGTAAGAACATCCAGCTTGGTCAGCGCAAGCTCAGTATAGCCGTTCAAATAAATTGATTTTAAGCCTAGAACGGCGTCGAGCCATCCGCATCTCCTCGGACGTCCAGTCGTGGTTCCATATTCCCCGCCCTTCTCCCTTATATGCTCTCCAATCTTATCCTTAAGCTCCGTCGGCATCGGACCCTCCCCTACACGGGTGATATATGCCTTTATTACTCCCACAACATTATCCACCATCACAGGGCCGACTCCAAGATTGGCACAGGCGCTTCCTGCAGTTGTAAAGCTGGATGTGACGAACTTCTGTGTGCCGTGGATTACATCAAGGAATGCTCCCTGAGCGCCCTCAGCAAGCACGCTCTGATCCTCAGTGAGCGCGATGTTGATCTCTCTTGAGACATCTGCGATTTTATCCTTGAGGCGCTTCCCTATTTCTGTATATTCATCGATAAGAGGACCATACCTCACTACAGATGGGTCACCGCCCATGTCTTTTATCGCCTTTTCTTTGGCGGGGCCGATTTCATTCAGCCTGGCCTCGAGAAGTGCAGGATCAGCCAGGTCTTCCATCCTGACCTCTTCGCGGGCGATCTTGTCCATATAGGCAAATCCTATGCCTCTGTTGGTGGTGCCTATCTTCTGTGACCTTTGCTTTTCCCGCAGGCTATCGAGCTCTATGTGATATGGCATTATGATGCTGGTCTTTGCATCTATGCCCAAATTGAGCTTAATCCCATCAGATTCCAGCTCCTGGATCTCTCCCCAGAGAACTCGAGGGTTCAAGACTACTCCCGGGCCGATCAGGAGCCTCTTTCCAAAGAGCGCGCCGCTTGGAACGAGATGCAGCTTGTATTTCTTATCCGCAACTACGACTGTGTGGCCTGCGTTATCTCCTCCCTGGAAACGGACTACTATATCGTAGTTCTCTGCCAGAAGATCTACGATCTTGCCTTTGCCTTCATCTCCAAACTGTGCACCGGTGAGTATTGTGAACATATCCTTTTAGCTAGCACCTAGGTAGATAACCGTTTTGATGCCTTAGGCAATAGAGCCCTATCTGCTATTATTTCAGCCGCATTGATCCCGCATGCATCGAATATGCCCTTGCCTGACGGCGTTCCATTAACCTCGATTACCTTCAGGCCGTCTCCCGTCTCCAGCAGGTCGACTCCACTATAGAATGTGCCCACAGCCATACTGGCCCGCGTTGCCAGATCTTTAAGCTCATCAGTTACCGTGCACAGCTTTGCGCTTCCGCCTCGCGCCAGATTGCTGATCCACTGGCCTTGTGGCGCTACCCGGTAGATAGCACCTACAACTTCATTGCCTACAACAAATGCCCTGATATCCCTTGGACTCCCGGATTCGATGAACTCCTGGAGGTAAATCATGCCTTGCTTTTTTATGATATCCTGAAGACTGTTCTCATCGCCTTTTTTCAGGAGCATTATGCCCTTTCCTTTATAGCCGAATAGCGGCTTGGAGACCGCCTTTCCAAAGTCCGATAGGGCTCTGGATGCAGCAACCTTGCTGGTTGTAACTACAGTAGCAGGCGTAGGAACTCCTGCCTGCTTAAGAGCAAGGGAGGTAGCGAATTTATTGGCAGCCCTGGCAATTGCATTTGTAGGGTTTATGACCTTTATTCCCAGCCTTTCAAGATGGCATAGAGCCTCGAACCTGAAACCAACATCCTCGGCACCCTGCCTGCCTACGTCTCTAACTATGAGGCCGTCGAGCTCGAGGAGATCCACGCCGCTACTGGCAAGCGAAAAGCCTTCAGTTATTGTTGCTGCGAGGTCTGAAAAGTTCATGAAGGAAACTTCAACCCCTCTTCCAGCAAACGCCGAGTGAAGCGCTTGTGCAGTCCAATCATTGGGGTCTGAGACAACGATTCCGAAGTGCATAGAAAGCCAATGTATTGACAGACAGATATATCTTGATTGCCGGTGTCTTCGGCGCTTCAGCACAGCAGTGGCAGGAATCGTTAGTCGTACTCCCTTCAACCGTACAACACGCGCTTTCCAAAGCCTTCCCCCGTAGAGGGGTTAGGGGTAGCCCGTGCGGCGACTGAGCATGCTACTCTCCCTTGAGGGGGGCTGGGAGGGGTGAATATTCTTTCGAGGCCGCAATCCGCAGGCGGAAACCATAAGCTGCGGCGCAGCTAATCGATGAAGCCATCAATCAGTCGAATTTCCTTCGCTGCTTTGCTTCTTGATATAGTAACTTCTCGATCCGTATAATGTAACGGCACAAACGTTCACTCCGTTGTTCTCATGATAATGATAGGCTCCAAAGACCTCAACCTTATCGCCTGATTTAATATCCGGGTCCATCTTTCCCCATACCGATGGATAGATTGCCTGGAAGGTGGTGATTGATAGCTGATTGCTGCAGGGCTTGGGGCCGCTCAAAACCTTATCGATATCTACAAGCCAGCGAGGCCCGCCGCCTGGAATCGCCATGTTGTTGAAGCCCGACAATGTTCCCACGAGCTTGATCTCATCAGGATATCTTCTCAGGTAATACTGATCGGAACCCTGCAATGTAACCTCACATCCTGATTCCCTGGGAACATATCTTCCGCTGATCCACACCTTATCTCCTGGCAACACATCCTTATCTGCAGTACCCCATGGCGGCGGAGTTGACTGATAAATTATGACCTTTATCGTATCATTGCATGGCCGGGATCCGAGAAGCATTTCATCGACATTTATGGTCCAATAGTCCGGCGCTCCGGGCTTATTGCCTTCAGTCAAGTTGAGAAGCGTTCCGACGAATTGTATGTCCTGACCTGTATCGATAGTCGCATTATCTTCGGAATATGCGAGTCCAATAAGCAATAGTAGCACTAGTGCTGCAAAGAGATGCATAAGATTGCCTCATATCCTGATAACAACATACCTGAATAATGTTAGCAATAATAATATAAACTCTTTTGTGAACTGCGCCATTGGGTTGTGAACTGCATTATTAAAAATGCGAGGTTCTGAGGACTTTGGATTATTTTAATCCTAGCGTGATATAGCATCGCGATCCCCGCATAGCGGGAATCTATAGGCTTAACCTGCTTACGGCAGCTTATTGATCCTTGTCACAGGAAGCGAAACATATTTCCTGTTAGGGACGAATACAAACTTGAGAGGGTAACGGATGGACTTCATTCATAATATAAGAGGAGAGGCCTCGGCGAAGGAGATAAAGATAAAAAGAGGCGAAAAGGAAATTACATTTCTTAAATCCAGGAGCAAATTTTCTGTGCGTCTAAAGTACGGGACGGCCCAATCTGTGAACGCACTTAAATCGCGATGTGGCCCTCTGGATGTTCTGATAAATCACGTAGAATCTCTCCCAATTGCAAATATGGATATTTTTGAAGTTGACGATCCTGCGAAATTAGATGCATCCATGGATACTCTGAGGAATTCTCCGGAGATTGATGTCGTCAGCCATGTCTATAAAATGGATGATAATCCCGGCAGCGAGGTAATACCTACCGGAAAACTGACTCTCCAGTTCAAACCGGGCGTTGCTGCAGCTGAAAAGGAAAAGATTATGGCTGAGTTTGGCCTGGAAGTTTTAAAGGATCTGGATTTTCTCCCCAATAGCCATACAGTCAAAACAAGCAAGTCATCAAAAGATAATCCATTGAAAACAGCCTTAAAGCTGCAGCAGAAGAAGGAGATTCAATCTGCAGACCCTGATATCACATTTAAGATAGAATTTTTGTACCGCCCGCCGGGCTCAATTTATGAGCTGCAGTGGCATCTAAAGAATAGAGGAGATCTACTGTGCACAGCTGCTGGGGCAGATGTTGGCGCAGAGGAAGCCTGGGATTATACAAAGGGATCTCGGGATATCATTATATGTATGATGGATGATGGATTCGATCTCTTAAACCCGGAGTTCAATATCAAGGGGAAAATAGCAGCACCAATGGATTTTGTAGAGAAGAACTTCAGCCTTGATCAATATTCGGATGACGATAACCACGGCACTGCATGCGCTGGCATTGCTCTAGCTGAAGAGACCGGCACAGGTGCGGTTGGTCTGGCTCCAGCGTGTGCACTTATGCCGATCAGAATTCCCGCAGTTATCTCAGATGACTTAGTGGTTGCCATTTTTCAGTATGCTATCGATAATAATGCAGATATCATAAGCTGCAGCTGGAAAGCGAGGGCTGATTTTTTCCCGTTATCCACAGCTGTTAATGCAATTATCCAGAAGGTTGTCTCTATCGGCAGAAAGAACAAGAAAGGCTGTGCAATATTCTTTGCTGCAGGCAATGATGATGCACCACTCAATGGAACCAAAGATGGCAGACGATGGCTAAATGGATTTGCTGTCCACCCCGGCGTTATAGCGGTTGGAGCATCCAATAGCAGGGATGAACGCGCCTATTATAGCAACTACGGCCCTGAGCTGGCTGTATGTGCGCCTTCCGGCGGAGGCCCTAAAACCAGATGTATTGTAACAGCAATTGGGAGTTATAGCATCAGCCGCAATTTGCCGGACGCAAGCTTACAATTTGAAGGCACATCAGCATCAGCATCGATGGCGTCCGGTTTGGCAGGTCTGATACTTGCGATTAACCCCGGGCTCACTTCGGTTGAGATTAAAAAAATAATTGTGGAGACCGCTGATAAGATCGATAAGGAAAATGGACAGTATGTGAACGGGCATTCGCCTTTATATGGTTACGGCCGCATCAATGCCCATCAAGCCGTAAAGAGTTCGACAAATCGCCCCGTCAGAGGCTGAGATAGTAAAAGAGCAAGGGTTTGGCAACCGAAAAATTCTAAACCCAGCTCTTTGCCTTATACTCAAAGTCTCATCCCAGACCTAGAATAAAAAAGGCGAATGGACTAATGATCTGAACGGATTAACTTGGTATTATTCTTTCTAGGATGCCAACCAATAATGAATCCAGAATCATCTTCAGCTATCTCCGCGAGCTGTGATCTCCTGCAATGGCTCAGGCCTAATAGCTCTTCTACTTCCCAAAAAATCATGAAATCACATTTCTGAGCGGACCTTTTAGTAGATCTCTCCCTGGCTTCACGGACCTCATAGATCCCATTGAGGGGAGCTACGACCTTCTGCGAATGGGTCTTATCTGGGTATTCTCCGGCTTCGTTATTCTCTGGCGGTCTCTGGCAAAAGAAGCAGTGAAAGCAGGCGAATTTAGAAGCGTCTTGCATCTCTTCGAATAGTCTTGAGGCCCTCGCTTAAACTCTGAGCCATTGTGGGTTGGTGAGACATCAATGACCATAGTATAATGTAATTTTATCAGTTTAAGCTCTTTTATATCAAGTTTTACAGGTAAATACATGCCCAAACCCGGACTCGAACCGGGGACATTCAGATCTTCAGTC
>JBHGAU010000087.1:0-9824 GCA_041946675.1 Methanotrichaceae archaeon
AGAAAAGTGGAATCCTCTACGTAAAGAGGATCTCTGGACATAATATCTTCTACCAACATAATCCTATTTCCTGCTGTCCAGCAACTGTTTATCTGTTCCCGTCTCTACAACTCCAGCAGAGAAGCTCGCCGTTCACGCTCTCCAGGGAATCGGAGAGCTGGCCGCAAACCTCGCATATACCACGCACCACCTCCCTGGACTCTGTGAAGTGGATGCTCTCCCGGTGCATATCAAGAAGATCGCTGAGAATATCGCTCAGACCAAGAGAGGACCCAGAGACCAGATCTGTATCTGTTATTATTCCTACGAGCTTTCCATCCGATATCACAGGAAGCCTCTTAACTCCGGATTTTATCATAATGGCGGCGGCATCGCGTAAGGATTCTTCAGGAGAGATCGTAGCCAGTGGGGTTTTCATTATCTCTTCTACCTTAACCATCCTAGGATCGACAGCTTGAGCTACAATCTTTTTGACCAAATCCCTTTCTGTAAGTATCCCTATGGGTTTGGCCCCTGAGACTATAACAAGGCTTCCGACGTTAGCCTTGCTCATGATTTTGGCCGCTGAATGGATGTCTATATCTGCACTGGCTGTTATCACTGGACGGGTCATTATATCCCGAACTGGAATCTCTGTCTCCATAGCTATACACTTCCGTGATATCTCCATAACCTTATCAGAATCTACAGATATAAAAGGCTACTGCGACCTTATAAAGTGAATGCGAATAATATTATATTATCCTTCATTCAAATATATGCGTCAGAATATGCCCAATCTCTGCAAGTATTAAATCGGTGCCAAGCCTGGCAGCATTTGGTGATCCAGGGAGACAGAATACCGGCCTGTTTTGAATCACGCCAGCCGCGGCGCGTGTAAGGATGGCTCTAGTCCCCACCTCCTGAAGACTTTTTAACCGGAATATCTCCCCGAAGCCCGGGAGCGTTTTCTCAAATAGTGGCTCAACTGCCTCAATTGTCAAATCTAAGTGGGTGAGACCAGTGCCGCCACAGATGATTATTGCATCTGAAGTGCTCTTCTGAACCATCTCACGGATCGGCTCTATGCCGTCAGGCAGAAGACGATAAGTGGCATCGTAGCCTGCAGCCTTGATCATCTCAAGTATGACCTTGCCCGAGAGATCATCGGCATCCTCAGGCTTAGCCACAGAGCCATATCTTTTAAATCTGGAAGTGCTCGCGATAAAAACATCAATTTTCATCATTTCAGGGATCTCTGTAAAAGGATAAAATTCTTACCATGCATTTATTAACCTTTGAGATAAAATTTCTCGTATGCCCCTTTTAGCGATCGACGTCGGTGCAGGAACGCAGGATATACTGCTCTATAGAGAGGATATATCCCTTGAGGGCTCGACAAAGATGGTCCTTCCAAGCCAAACGGTTATAGTAGCGGGCAGGATTGATGATGCGAGGCGACGTGGCAAAGATATCTTTCTCCAGGGGCCGACTATGGGCGGAGGGGCCTCTGTTTCCGCTGTGAAGCATCATCTGGCAGCTGGCCTGAAGGTCTATGCAACGCCACCTGCAGCCGCAACCATAAACGATAATTTGGAGCGCGTGGAAAAACTCGGGATCATTATCCAGGATGAGGCTCCTGCTTCTGCAGAGGAGATCAAGACAGGCGATATCGATATTCCAGCTCTTTGTAATGCCTTTTGTCTCTTCAACATTCATCTCCCCGTGGAGATTGCTGTGGCAGTGCAAGATCACGGGTACTCACCAAATAGATCGAATAGACTTGTCAGATTTGAGCATATGGCGAATGCAATAGCATCCGGCGGCACGATCGAAGCTTTTGCATATCGCCTGCCGCCTGAGAATATGACAAGAATGGGGGCAGTAAGGGCTTATCTGGAGAAGAATGGATTCGAGGCCATTTTGATGGATACAGGACCTGCTGCAATCTTCGGCGCGAGCAAGGACCCGCGCTGCATCGAGCCTGCTATTATAATCAACTTCGGCAATGGTCATACTGTTGTCGCCATGCTGGACGGCGGCAGGATCACATCTCTCTTTGAGCACCACACAACGCAGCTATCTCCTGAAAAGTTAAAGAGCTACCTGAATAAGTTCTGCTCAGGAGATTTGAAGAACTCCGACGTTTTCGATGATGGCGGCCACGGAGCTTATATAGGGGAAATTCCTGAAAGGATCGAATCCACGATGGTGACGGGACCCAGAAGAGATTCTTTCCTGAGTTCCAGCGTATTGTCAGACGCCGTGGCTGCTGCCCCCGGCGGAGATATGATGATCACAGGCTGCATTGGATTACTTGAGGCATGGGAGATGAAGGATAAGCTATGGAGATAGGCCGAGGTGCTGAGGCTGTAATTAATTTGGAGAACGGCCTTGTAAGAAAGCATCGACTTGCCAAAAGCTACCGCCTGGAGCAGCTGGATAAAGTTCTCAGGCAAGAGAGAACATTGAGAGAGGCGAAGATGATCTCAGATGCGCGTAAGTATGGAGTTCCGACACCCATAATATACAATATCCATAAGTTCGAGCTGGATATGCAGCATATTGATGGCCAGAGGCTTAAGGACATCATAAATACGGAGCTCTCTGAGAGAGTTGGCGAGACGGTTGGAAGGCTTCATAAAGCGGGCATCATCCACGGAGATCTTACAACATCGAATATGATTCTGTATGAAAACAGGGTCTATCTGATAGATTTCGGGCTTGCATTCTACGAGAATTCTATAGAGGCACAGGGAGTCGATGTCCATGTCTACTTCCAGACTCTTCAGAGTACTCACGATAACTCAGATGAGCTCATTGAGGCATTTAAACGGGGATATGCAAAGACGTATGGAGAAGCAGATGTCGTGTTCAATAGAGTAAATGAAATCAAGGCACGAGGCAGATATCTCTAGTCATATCACCAGCTTTATGTAGTAAATAGTAGTTATTTCAAATTTAATTTCAGGGTGATAAGCCAATGGCAGAAGATGATGTTGTATTTGTCGGCAACAAACCAGTGATGAACTATGTGCTTGCAGTGGTTACGCAATTCAACAGTGGTGCAAAGGAAGTCAAAATAATGGCGAGGGGTCGAGCGATTTCGAGAGCAGTGGATGTCGCAGAGGTCTCAAGATCAAGGTTCCTGCCTGATGTATCAGTAAAAGGGATACAGATCTCAACTGAAACTCTGAATACTGATAGGGGAGAGACCAACGTATCTGCAATAGAGATTACCCTTGGCAAGCCTGCTGCCTGAACCCCAGCAGGTTATAGCTCTATAGCTTGCCTAAAAATCCATGGTTTTGAGCAAGATAGAAGGAACCACTATCATAGGCATCATATCCTCTGGGCGGGGTGAGAATATCCGTTACATCATCGAGGCGACACGCTCAGGGTATCTGCCAGCGGACGTTAGGATAGTGCTGACAGATCAGAAGGATGCTGGAGCTTTGAGGATCGCGGGCGAATATGGCGTAAAGTCCGTTTACCTGGACCCCACAGGGCTAAGTCGAGAAGCATATGATAAGGCAATGATAGAGCAGCTGGACTCCTCTGGAGTGGATCTGGTTGTCCTCACGGGATATATGAGAATTCTGTCCTCGTTTTTTGTTGAACATTATAGAAATAGGATACTAAATATACATCCTGCCCTCTTGCCCTCCTTCCGAGGAATGAACGCATTCCAGCAGGCTTTAAACTACGGGGTTAAATGGACCGGCACTACAATCCATATAGTCGATGAGGATGTGGATCATGGCCCGATAATTTATCAGGTTCCGGTGCGGATAAAGGAGGACGATACCTACGAGAGCCTGAAGGCTAGAGTACAGAAGGCAGAATATAGGGCCTATCCTAAGGCGATAAAGATGTTCATTGAAGGCAAGCCCAATATAACTGGCCGTAAGTTGGTTTTTGAGAATAAAGGGATGTGAGACTAGGATGGAGAACTTGTGGGCGCCCTGGAGAATCGAGTATATTCTCAGCAGAAAGACTCCAGGATGCATATTCTGCAATAAGCCTCAGGAAAATAAGGATCAAGAAAATTTGATTCTATATCGGGGAAAATACCATTTTATAATTATGAATGCCTTTCCCTATAACAACGGCCATATGATGATCGTTCCTTACAGGCATACATCTACGCTGGCTGGCTGGTCGTCAGAGGAACAAAAGGAGTTAATGGAGCTCGCAGATCTGGCTGTGAACCTGCTCAAAGTGGCAATGAGGCCTGATGGCTTCAACCTGGGGATAAATATGGGCCAAGTAGCAGGCGCGGGCATTGCAGATCATATCCACCTGCATGTAGTTCCACGCTGGAACGGCGATACCAATTTCATGCCTGTTCTTTCCGATACGCGGGTTATATCGGAACATTTGGAAGCAACATATGAGAAGCTGA
Source organism: Methanotrichaceae archaeon (assembly GCA_041946675.1). Taxonomy (GTDB): domain Archaea; phylum Halobacteriota; class Methanosarcinia; order Methanotrichales; family Methanotrichaceae; genus CAWBKV01. The sequence goes on from JBHGAU010000087.1 coordinate 4,385, forward strand.
AAAGGGCGTTAGAGGAAATCAAAAAGTAGCTTTTATTTCTATTCTATTAGAGTACCTTTTGGATTAGCTTATCACACCAACCGCTTGCTTAATTACCCGTTATATTAATTTAGAAAAATTTTTAATGTTATAAGAAGGAGTTATACTTATGGCAGAGGAAAGTTATAGAGAGTACATGTGCAGAGAGACAACTAACGATAAGACATGCGGTTTTAAGGTACAGGCAAAGACCGAAGAAGAGGTTATGCAGCATGCCAAATTGCACGCTGAAAATACACACGGTATGAGCGAAATGCCAGGTGAGACTGAAAGTAAGATCAAGAAAAATATCAGACCCATAAAGGTCGAAATAAAATAGATAGATAAGTTTCAGCCTGAGCAGCTCTGCAGGCATCATCTTTCTTCAGCTACAGCGCCAGTTTATGGCCATTCTCAAGCTGCTGAATCTGCTCTTCGATTTTGGCGGCCAATTCCTTGAACTGATTGATATTCATCAAAGCTGTTAAAACCATATTTAGTGGCCAAGATCTGATATTTCTCCTGCCTGGAGAACTCAACAAATTTATTTAGGGTTTTCATCTTTTCCGCCGATAGTTACCGATCGCATACATTGGGCTATCATATCTGAATCCAAAGGGAGTAAATTCATAGGACCTGATATCTGGTGTATTCACATAGGTCTGGTGTTCCAGGATAAAACCGTCCAGATCACCTGATTTAGCTGGTTCCCTTATTTGTCGATTTCAGGCAAAGAGTATTTCAGTTCTGAGGGTAAAACGGCGACCTCGCCTGTAGGATGTGTGATTGTCTTCACGTTGATGTCTTTAATGATATCCTCCAGTGATTTCTCACTTCAGCAGGATCTGCTCATTATCTTCAGTGGCAGCTTTAACAAAAGTGATATATTCATTATAGGCCTTAAGCTTATCCTCCATTCTTCCACCGTCATGATTTTATTGGCTGGAATTGCTTTCTCCGATCCGGTGAGGAGCTTATAATTGCCGTAGATTAGATTAACCCGGCGCCGCTTAAGAAGATGATTGTGCTGCCAAAGGCTGTTTTGCCAATGCACTGGCTCCCAGCTCTATTCCTATCAATCCTGGCGAGAAGGTAATTATGTTGGCAGCGGCAACGCCTAAATTCAGGCCCAGCAGTTTAATCAGCCGTTTTCTATACATGTACTCTTGCCCTCAAATTTTTTCTGTGTAGATTTTCTCTCAAGATAATCGATTTATGCCTCGACGATGGGCAGGAGCAGGACAGGAACCTTAGAATGTCTGATAACCTTCTCAGCCACACTACCCAGGAGAAGCTTGCTCAGTCCACTTCGGCCGATGCTACCTATGACAAGCAGGTCCATACCTGATTCCCGGGATATCCTGAGAAGCTCGGAGCTTGGGTCTCCCTCTGCAACTATTTTGTTTGAGGAGAGCCCATCGTCGGATGCCATCTTAGCCACCTCTGATGTTGCAGATTTTCCTTCCCTAAGCATCATATCAAGGAGCCTATCTTTCAAGCCAGGAAGCGATGTATATCCATGCAGGCTGTTCAGCCTCTTGGTATCCACTACATAGATTGCCGTAACCTCGGGGCATGATGCGCGCACGATATCGATGCCCATCCTTGCAGCCTTTCTGCTGGCCTCAGATCCGTCCGTTGCAATCATTATTTTCTTCAACATATTATCGCCCTTAACCGCCCTTTGTTTGAAGATTCTTCATCTCCTCATCGCTCAATAGGCAGCCGCAGGAATCGTCTTTTGCCAGGGCGCAGTTGCAGGGCTCTGTATGAATGGTGACAGTTGTGCCTGGATAGCGCTGCTTTATGGAGCAGGTCATCATATCTGCGATCCTGTGAGATTCATCAATGGACATGTTGGCATCGACACGCACGTGGAATTCCACAAATCTGTAGGGGCCGGATTTTCGAGTCCGTAATCTGTGTACTCCGCGAACTGTCGGGGCAAATGCCCTAATATGCCTCTTTATTATGTCCTCTTCCTCCGGGGGAAGGCTCACGTCCAGAAGGTCGCGTGCCGATTCGAGTACCAGATGGTACGCAGCCTTTATGATAAGAACGGCAACCAATATTGCAACCATTGGATCGATCCATCTCAGATCCAGCCCAGGTGCCAGTATCCCGCCAATCCAGATTAACCCCAGGCCGAACATCACACCGATCGATGTGTAGATATCGGTGCGAAGATGCCAGGCATCTGCCCGCAGTGCAACAGAATCCGTCTTTTTGCCCACACGGAAAAGCCTGTTAGATACGATGAGGTTTGATGCTACTGATATTAGCATAACTGCAACGCCCCATCCGGCCTCCTCCAATGGAGCCGCATTCTGCAGCCTCTTTATAGCCTCGAAGATGATCCAGGCTGCTGCTGCGAATATCAGCAGAGCCTCTACCGTGCCGGAGATGTTCTCAAACTTGCCGTGCCCGAATGGATGCTCCTCATCGGCTGGTTTTCCAGAGATCTTAACCGCAAGCATCGCTATCAGTGCAGCCAGAAGATCGACGCTGGAATGGATCGCCTCAGATATCACTGATACTGATCCTATCATTATGCCTACTGCCAGTTTAAGCAGCACCAGGATGCTGTTTGATGTAACTGACAGCAATGCCACTGACACTTTCTGCTTATTAGCTGCTTCCTGCGTTCCTTCCATGTCAAAGATCCTTTCAAATGCCTGACTGATAATCAGTCGGTTTTATAATATATAGATATATCCTTTTTCACCTTCTGATAGGTTTGGGTTAGTTCAAATATCTCCTGCTAAAGTATGCTATTAAAAGGATACTTCCCAAGGCGAATATAAGCTCGAAATCTGGCTGCTGAAAGCTCTTATTTACCTGTTTATTTATCTCCTCTTTTGCTTTCTGTTGGATCTGCTCTGTTGTGTTGTTCACCTGCTGCTTGATCATCTCTTCAGCCTTTTGTTTAATCTGTCCCTTTGTAGCATTGAAGTCCTGCTGAAGATGTTCCTGAGTCAAGTTTACTTGAGAAAAATGTTCGACTGTCTTTTCTGTCAAATTCTGCGGGACTATATTTGCCTGCATGCCAACCTGCGACGCGATAGCATCCAGTGGGTTTGATGCCTGCGAAGTCATTGTTAATATAAGAATTAATGCCGATATGGCTATGCCTTTATCGCCAATTATCAACTTCACCATTATGCCTCCATCCACGCATTATTTATGTTGTCAAACATTTATCCGGTTTATTTAATCTCGAATATTTTTATCAGTATCTTCTCCAAAGCAGCGTGCAGCCGCTCTAGCCTATCCGTGTCAATATCCGGCTGATGGAACAGGAAAATTATTGCAGCTATCATGAACTCGGCCGTTTCCTCAGGGTAGTCTGTGCTCATGAGCCCAACGGATATGCCGTCCTCCACAACTTCGGATATCGTCGGAGCTAGCCTTGCTATGATCCTTCTCTCCATCTTCTCGTGCATTATGGCATTGCTTTCCTCATGCACATGCTCAATAATACCTCTTTTGGCGGTCTGAAAATGAAGGATAACATTTGCTATTCCCTTTAGCTTGGCCACGGCGTCTCCCTCGCCATTGGCGATGTGCATGACCTCATTCTCGGGCTCATCTATCTCTCGCTCTATCACTGCATCGAGTATGTCCTGTTTGGAGGCAAAATAGTAGTAGAAGGTGCCCTGAGCGACTCTGACCTCTTTGACTATATCGCTGACAGTCGTATTCTCATACCCTCGCTCAAGAAAAAGCCGCTCTGCAGTATCGATCAGCTCGTTTTTTCTTTCTTCGGGGTCCTTTGTAACTCTTCTTGCAGATGCCATAACTTATTCGACTGATTATCAGTCAATCAGGTAATATAATAAACTATCGGTAATTTTATCTGCGAATCCTACTGAATATAGCACTGAATTTTTGTATTATAAAATGCAAACGGGATTATCGTACTAAGAATATCCCTATCGGTGGTTTTATACCGTTGTGGTTTTTTGGCAACTTTTGGCATTAATAAAGCTTGATTATACGTTTTTAACTGGTGCGAATCCCCGCATCTCATATGCCTTCTTCACCAGCACAGGGGCCACGATAGCATAGACCTCGTTGTGGAGAGCCTCTTATGCCCAACCTGCTTCTGGATCATAGTTGGATATTAATCATAAGATTACTATCAATACTTCTATGTCACGGATATTACTATAATGACTATTCCGGGCAATTAATTAGGCCACTGCACAATTAATTAAATTTAAATAGGATAAAATCCTATTAATACATAGAGAGCCTCGATGTGTTCACCCCCCTTAACCTCGAAGGCTCTACTCTCTTTCATTCAATTCTGCAATGCAATATTTTGCCTAATATCTAATACACTTCATATTACGTATTGATTGAAGATAGATTCCAGACACCATTCGCTTAGCGGCTTATCTATCGTTAGAGATGGCTACTGTTAATGAAACATGGAAAAAAGAGGAGTCATCTGTTCAATATAGCAATATTAGGACCTGATCATTACCAGAAGCATCTTGAATTTGCTCAATGCTTTGAGAGCATGAGTTTTGTTAGCCGGCAGGATCACCATCTGGCCTAGCTCCATTCGATATATTTGCCCGGCGATAGTTACCTCTGCCTCGCCATCTAAAATGGTAATAAGTGCATCGAACGGTGCCGTATGCTCACTTAGCCCTTGGCCTTTATCAAAGGCAAAGATAGTCACTGTTCCTGTGCTCTTGCGAATTATCTCTCGGCTTACGACAGAGCCATCTTGGTAATTTACCAAATCTTTAAGAAACTCAACCTTAGGCGCATTATCATCTGCCATTCGAGATCCCTTCGTTATATCACAACAAGCCTATTTTTTATCTTTTCAGTTTTTGACGTCCCAAATCTGTGAGATAAACCCTCGAAATTGCATTAGGAAGGGTTAGACTGGAGGGATATTCGCTAGTCATAATATCTACATAGCCGGAATTCTTCAAGAGCATCAGGCGATTTCCAAGTAGGGTTGAGTCCATTTTAAGAATCTCATTAACCTTGACAGGGCTAATAAAGGACTTTGGAGATACTTCATTAATTGCTTTGAGAATCTTTATATCATTGTCTTCCATAAACTCACCAACCATTACTTATCGCTGATTGGATTTATAACATTGGAATCTATACTACCTGGATTCCAAAATAGAGTTGCCAATTAAAAGGAAAGCGGTTTACCCTAATATCGTCCTCCCCAGCTAAATATTGATGGTCTTTATGCCGCTACTTTCAAAGAATAATGTCTTTGGGAGGGTAGCGTGCCATAATTGCTGTAAATTGGTAGGCGCCCTGTATCCAGAACCTTTCACTCCTTGTCCATAGATAAATACATATTACCAGTAATCCATTCTTCGTTGATATTGATCAGGACACAACCAATCAATCTCATAAGAGATTTATCACTAGGAAAAGCCCC
>JBHGAU010000009.1:0-62009 GCA_041946675.1 Methanotrichaceae archaeon
CGAGGCCTGTCCAACACCTGTGATACCGACAACTCCCGCTGGAGTTTGCCCAACACCTGAAACACCTGTAATTCCCACAGGCTGCTGAAGCAAGCATGGCGTAAGCCTGACTATCCAGATCGCTGAGCGATCTGAGATACAATTCTATTTTTCGAATGATTTATTTTTCAGAAATTAATTATAGTACCAATCGCTATACCAATTACTGCGCCAACTTCATACAAAAAAGTGTTTATGCTGCTACTTCGGGAAGAGCAGCTTCATTTACCCAAGTTTGGCAGAGGATTATATGCATCGAAGATGCACTTGCAATTCTTATATTCAGAGCTGATGAACTCCCTGTCAGGATAACAGCCGCACCCTAGCCAATCATCCTCTCCTCTTGAGAAGTTGAACGTGCTGCGCCTTGAAAATTTCCTATCTATCTTAAACTTGCCCACATACTCTTCGTCAGAGACTGAGCTTCCAGATTGATATTTGAGCCGGGTAGATTTATCAGAGATGGATTGCAGACGGAAAGCGGTAGCAGAATTCGTTAGATCAAGCTCATTTATATTCCCGGGAATAATATCTGTTATTATCATAGCATTTGAATAAACTCCGGCAAATCTAGCCGCTTTGGAGAGATTATTGGCATAATAGTCGGTACACAGCAGATCCTGATCATTCACATATCTATTTCTTGTGTAGATTCCCTCTCCGCTATAGTAAGTCTCATCCTCGCTTCTCACAAGAGTCGGTATGCTTTCATTGATCTCTGCGTAGTAATGAGAACTTGCCTGCACTACAGGGACATAAATGACCGTGCCATTTTCGAAGATTGTCTTATTGATCGCCGGGTGATCGTCTATATTTTCGTTTATATATATCCAATTCAATTTGGCTGTGATATTAAGGTTATTTGTGTTTGAGAGCTTGCCTTTCTTGGTATAGGTGGTCTCCTTAACGCCGATTCCAGCAAACCCAGGAATATTTACATACTTTGATGAGTTTCCAGTACCTGTAATTTGGCCATCAGTCCTGAAGTTCAATACCTCGGTAATTTGGCTTCTGCTCCACTTAGTGCCGCTCACATCCACATTGATGTTGTAGCCAATTTTCGCATCAGAATTAACAATAATGATGAATAAAATTAGCAAGGATACTGCGGCAGGCAGCAATATCCTACGGCTTTTGGAACAGTCCATCTCATCAGACCTCTCTAATTATCTATTAATCTCGTAGGACATATATAACTCTTTTGAGACCCCTATAAATCCAAAGGGTGATAGATAGAGCGGTCCTGCATACTTATCGGTCAGCCCCTGTGCCCTGCCAATTATCCTCATGTCGATATTTCTATTTCCATTATACGCCGTAATGGCTATCGTATCTCTCGAAGAGGCTTCATTGCTGCTGACGAATGTATTCCATACATACATCACCGGCACATCGGTTCTGCTTCCATACGTTCCTTCGCCTGTAGTCAAGTTTGCTTGAGTTACTGTAGACTTGCCATCGTAATTCATCATGATCTCATTAAAAAATCCACTCGGAGAATCCCTTGTAGCCCTGCCTTGTCCAGCGGAATCCAGACCGTCTGCCGTATTCCTTATCAAGCCTTTATACATGCAAGCATTGGTAACCACAGCCTCATTTATCAGCGTGCTCGGATTGAAGTAATCGACTTTGGCAGATCCCGTCTCAATAGTATAGGATACATCCGCTTTATCATCTACCTGCCAGCCTGCTTTGAAACTCTTTTCGTAGTTCAATCTATCTCTGGCAGTTCCACGGAAGTTTGTTCCGAAGGCGCCGTCCTTGGAATTAACAAGGATATCGTCCATTAGCTGTCCAATGCCGCCGACCAGATCTCCATCGCCGGACCCGGATAGCGAGTACGGCTGTATTTTGGCGCCATGTACATATTTTACATTTTCAGCAGCAATATTCTCAAATACCGATCCGCCATCGGTGAAGTAATTAGCTGCTGTTTGACCTGACTGTAGAGCATAGGAAAGCGATGTTGCATCTGTTGCCTGAGCACCGGCTGCAAAGCTCCTGCGATAATCGAATTGCTTATCAGAAGCTGCTTTGATATTTACTCCAAAGCCATTGCCTTCCCCCCCGCTTGTTAGAATATGATCCTCAAACGAACCGAGCATAGATTCATTGGCCAGGACTGCATTCGCCGCTGCAAAAAGGGAATCGCGGTATATGCTCACTGAATTGGCGTAGCTCATATTGCTCAGGGACATATCCTCAGCCACACTACCGCCGTCTGTATAATAGGTGTTATATGTATTAACATATCCCGAGGCGATAGATGTGATAGTTGTAATTAATACGATGATGGAAAGTAGGATTAATCTAATATTGATCACCTGCCGATGTTAGCTCATTCATTTCTAAGCTCACTCGCTTCCGGCGTTTCCAGTGCCAACTACTATCCTCTCGCCTTCGCCCCACCTACAAGTGACTCCGACATCAGAATTAGTATCGGTGAAATATGCATTGTTTTCAGTGATATAGCCGATCCCGTGATCAGTACAATAATTGCTTAGTGCCTCAAGATCTTGCAAGGGGATATTCTCTAAAGAGGAATTTAGATTAACTGCTGCTAGATCAAGGTCATCCGGAAATTCCAAAGTGCTTTTCCAATTTGTTTTGGGCGCACCGGGATCACTCGAATCTATATTGATATCGCAACCATTTCTCATGACAACATTTGATTCAGAAGGCAGATGCAGGGTATTTGCTGCTGTCAAGACTGTCGGATATTTCCGCCCATCTGAATCCGTTACGACCAAGAAGGCTGTGCTGTTCATTGATATATCCTTAACATCAACAACGGCTAATCCAGCACCATAAGCCACATTTAATTGGTTTGCATGATAAGAAGGTTCTTGAATCAGGCCATTTACGGATTTCATATCTGATCCGCCGGATAATGTAGCATTCAGTTTGTTAGTACTATAGAAGCTGGCTATAGTACAGTCCCCCGAGCTACAGAATATCATCAAGATCAGACCCATAAACAAGAGTGCTCTTTTCATATAGTTCCTCCGAATAATATATAAGGAAAGGCGAGATTGAGATATCGAATCTCGTCCCCCGGACATAGCAATGCTGGTTTATATGTCGGTTGTTATTTGTGATTGCTGTATCACTGAGCCACCCACTATACTATTACCGTCTCCGTTCAAAGTTATATCATGTGTTACTGAATTGCCACACCCAAGAACATTTGCATTCTCATTGATCGTCTGATATTCCTCCGCTTCAGTCAGGATGGCATCGTTCGAGCTGATCGCAGCAAACTGATTTATGCTATTGAGGCTGCCATCGACAGCGGATATTTGATTTATTGTTTGCTTTAATGATGAGCCATATAAGCTAGCTCTGTCGGCATTTTGATTTGATTGCTGATATACATCGTTGTTATTGCCCAGAAGGTTGGCGCTTCCCACCATCAGCTGCCATATCTTTGAACTGACCAGGCAGCTATAGCTTACACTCTGGCCAATCTGCTGGTCCAAGCTATTGCCATTGCCAACCAGACAGGAAGCCTTCAGCAGTGAGAACTGACTTAAGTTGCTCAAAGTAAGCATATTGTCGTATGAATCCACAAATGTCGACTGACAGGCGTGATTATTGGAGCCGACAATCTCAGCCAGTTGAGTAGCTCCCTGAGATAAGTTGCTCCCAACAAGGTTGTTATTTCTCGAATTGAAATCTATGTTCTGCTCGAGATAGTTATTATTTCCTGTCACGTTGCCTATAATACTGCAGACCTGTGTCATGCCAGTTGGAATAGCTTCAGTGCCTGTTAGAATATTGTCATTGACATAAGCATCGATATCCTGGCTTACATGATTGTTATTTCCCTGAATATAGGCAATTGCATAAGTCTCCTGTGCAATATAGACATCGCCAGTTATGCAATTTCCTTCAGCCTCTTGATAGATGTCAACAGAGATCTCGTTGCCATTGCCTGTTGCAGCAGCTAAGGATATCAGCAGCATCAAGCCAACGACAAGCATTGCTATATAACTATTCATAACTTGCCTCCTAATGGCTTTCCCCAACATCCCTCAAGAGGACAAGCCCTTTTGGAATGTTACAATAAGTTTGTATTGATCTTTAATAAAATGTTGCGAAATTTAACTTAGTAAACATGGTCAATAGCGAAGGTAAGAACGCCAGTTTTGTAACTCCGATGCTGAATGATCGTACTTATTGGAACTGACCATTTGAGATTACATTGATCTTAATACGGCATAAATACGCAAGATTGATATGAAAGTTTATCCAATATCCATGCGAATGAATTTTCATTGCCTTTCGTTTCAATAGCAAAAACTTCAGAAATTAATCAGATAAAGTTTCAGATTAACTATTCGAATAAATTATTGCTGGGGATCGGATAGACCGATTAACATCAATTACCATAGACCATTCATACATGACTTGCAGAATAGCCCGGAAGCATCCGTAAACTATAATTACTATTAATCGTTTGCCTAAACTAGGATAGATATCAAAGGATTAACTTGCCTCCTTATGAGTCTATCCTCCCCAACACTAGATAAATATTATACGGATAAGCACATAGGCTAAAGCCATGGAAGATTAACCGTTATCGTTCAAATAGATAGCAGACGAGAGTTGCTTACAAACAGTGCGCTCTCGCGACTCTGAGGTTTTTTAAAGGGCTACATCGATAACTATTATAATGGCATATGCACAAGCGTTTAATTTACCTTAATATAGAAGGCGCGCTTTAAGATGTGATGAACAAAATTCTGTAAATTCACTATTTGCGCAGATCGGAGTTGTTAGTTGTGGATAATAGTCGACATATCTCTGATGCCTCCCAGAGCCCCTATTTATGCATAAAATTAATTTGCATTTTATTAATATAGTTGAGTTCCGTATGCTGTGATCCTTATTATACATCCGATAAACTTTTATTACTTGATGGATCTAAAGAATATTGCTGAGTCTTAACTAAGGTATAATCCGATTATCTGAACGGTTTGTGAGAGTTCGAGAAGCGAAGGTTTGATCAGGAGGAAATTTATGAAACGAAGCCGACATAAGATAATATCACAGATACTAGATATATGTGTTAATGGTGCAAGCAAGACAAGGATAGTATATCAGGCAAACCTGAACTTCAGAACTGTAAATCCTTACATAGATCTTCTGATGAAGAACGACTTGCTGAAAGTAAAGCAGGGACAGACAGTCCTGTATGAAACAACTGAAAGAGGAATAAATCTTCTAGAAAATTTTAAACAGATACATAACGAATTATCCGAGCTATGAGAGCTTGAAGAGGGATTTGTACATAAAATACATTCTAATGTAAATTAGACAGGTGAAGAGATAAAAACCATATACCTTAGACAACCATTTCTTTAAGATCTATTGCAAATGTAAATACCCATCCTATATTTATGAATATTTATAATTTAAATTTATTTGATTGGGATAAATGAATATATTTCCAATACATCCTCTAGAAAATATGTAGATATTGATCTGTTACCAGAATTCCCTAAATAAGCTTTGACTGCTGGTTTTATCCAAATGAGTACCTATCTCAATACCGTAATATAGGTCCTTAACTGAATTCCGATAGATTTATATGGTCATATTGATCTTAACAAAATTGCTGACTTCAGGAAAAACTGCTCAAAAATAACTAACAAGACTGATGGAAGGAACCTGCGATCCATAAGGAGATAAAGAATGAAAAGAAGCAAGGATGTAATCATCTCCCAAATACTCGATATATGCGCCATTGGTGCAAGTAAAACAAAGATAGTATATCAGGCCAACCTCAATTTTAGGACTGTGAATCCATATATAGAGCTTCTTTCTAAGAATGGGCTCATAGAAGCTGCACAAGGGCAGACTGTTTATTACAAAACAACACCGAAGGGGATTAAGATACTTAAAGAATTCAGGCATATCCAGAATGAGTTGCCTGAGTTATACAACAGCGTAGCGGCAGGCGAAGGTCAGCAGGCTTAATGCTGCCCCGGCTATGGGCATATCGCCTGACCCTTCCTTTAACTGCATTCATCCAATGAAAAGCATGTTATATTTCATCAGAATATATTTACCAAGATATCTTCTTCCGATAATGATCCCTGACTAGTATTGCGACCATATTTGTTCCAAGTACTAAAATCAAAAGCACCAGGGCTGTTCCCCATGCCCTCGATTCCACATCCCATGCACCCAGGAAGTAAATGAGATTGAGAAGATGATAATCAAGGTTGTTCACAGGCTGCAAGATATTTGGCACAATGCCATAGAACATCTGTACTGGCGTCGCGGTGAAGGTAACTGCTGTCCACATTATGGGTGCTGTCTCGCCTGATGCTTTGGCCACGCCCATAATTATTCCCGTCAAAACCCCGGGCATTGCTGAGGGCAAAATAACCTTCCTTATAGTCTGCCACTTTGTCGCACCCAGAGCAAAACTTCCCTCCCGAAGAGAGTTCGGAACGCTCTTCAGAGCCTCTTGGCTCGTCAGGATTATGAGCGGAATATTTATGAGTCCAAGGATTATCGAGCCCGACAGCAGAGATACACCAAAAAATCTGACTAAAAAGGCGAGACCGAATAGGCCAAAGACAACCGATGGCACGCCGTTAAGACAGCTGACTGCTATAGTTATCAAGCGGTTAAACGATTCACTTTTGGAATATTCATTGAGGTATACTGCAGCCCCTATTCCCAGAGGTGTAGATACTACCATTGCCCCAAGAACCATCCATATAGTGCCGATAATAACCGTACTGATACCGCCAGCCTGTCCAAGCCTGCTGTGGGGCTGTGTCAGAAACGCCCAGCTTAATATCCCTGCTCCTTTGTAAATTATGATGAAGAGAATTCCGCCCAAGATCAATAAAGCAATGATTGCAGACGACCTGATTGTGAGAAAAGCCAGCTCCTGCCCAGCCCTCTGGCTATAACCATATAGAATATTGATCGAATCCTTAAAGCTCAATACGCTTGCAACCAATACCAGTACAGGAAGAATAAAGCCATATCCAAAGGAGGCCCCGATTCCCAAGGGCCTGGCAATGACATACTCAGAACGAAGTATTCCAGTAGATGCCAGGAGGACTACGACTGCGATAAAGACCAAATCGGCTGTAATTGTAACAAGATTACCTGATAAGCTGCTTTTTCTCGAAAATGCAGATGCCGTTATTACAAGGGCTGATACTAAAAGGGCTGCCTGCCATAGCGGCACAATGGCCTTTAGATCAGGTTGAATAAGAAGGCATGCCACGGAGGATAGGAACGCCAGCGCAGATGCCGCCATCGATACTGCAAGAGTTGGCTTAACTTCCATCTCTAGTATCCTCCAAACTTTCTTCTTATCCTGGCCCTGATAAGATCTGCAGCAATGCTCAAGATTGAAACAACCAGGAGAAGGATAAATCCCACAGCAAATAAGACATGATAGTGTGTGGACCCTCTAGCAACTTCGCCCATCTCGCCTGCTATTACGGATGTAAATGTCGCACCTTGGTCAAAGATATTGAAGATAGGCGTTGGAATCCTCGAAACGTTTCCAACAACCAGAAGGACTGCCATCGTCTCGCCGATTATGCTCCCTATGTTTAACAGCACCGCTGCCGTTATGCCCGAGGACGCTGCAGGCACAGTCACATACCTTATCGTCTGCCACCTGTTAGCGCCTAAAGCAAGACTGCCCTCTTTGAACTCCTTCGGAACCGCCCGGAGCGCATCCTCACAGATGGTGGTAATATATGGGATGAACATTATTCCTAAAAGGATCGAACCTGCCAGTATTGATCGGCCCGTCAGCATATCAAAGCTGTTCTGCAGGTAGGATACCAGTATTATCACACCTAGAAAGCCGTAGACTATTGAGGGTACTCCCGCTAAAAGCTCAATAGATGGCTTAAGGATTGCTCTGGCCGCAGGATTGGCCAGCTCTGCCAGATATATGGCCAGTGGTATGCCTATAGCTATATTGATGATAAGCGCTAATGAAGTTACAAGCAATGAATCAATAATAAGCGGCATCATTCCGTATATATCTCCTGCCGCATGCCATTTCTGACCAAAAATGAGTTGGATGGCACCTACATCGATAAAGGCAGGAATGCTCTCGTGTATAAGGAAGTAGAATATCAGAAGCATCACAATGATTGAAGCAGTGGCACAAAATGCCATGGCTGCCTCAACAAACCGCTCGCCATATTTTCGCTGTAATCGCACACTCTGCATGCTTATATGCCTACATGCAATTCTTAGTTAAAGCCCTTATCTATATTATCTATATAGAGGGGTTACTAAATACGAGTCTATATAGAAGCTGCTTAATGAATCCAAAAAGAGTCAAGCTTTTGTTCTGCTCAGGATCTCTGCAGGCTCATAACGCATTTTGATGACACGGCTCCGCCCCCGCGTGCCCGATCCGCTGAAATCAGTATCGATAAGCCGGATAGCATCCAGCTTATTGAGGATCTCATGAAACCTTGTGTAGCCTGCGCCGGTATCTGCATGAAATTTGCGATAAAGGTCGCCAGCACGGCTTGCATCGTTCTCAGCCGCAAGCCTGAGCACCTTCAGCTCATCCTCCTTGAGAGATTTTAGAGCATATGTGAGATGCACTAGCCTGGAACGCTCATAGGAGCGGCTTACGTCATCAGAAGAGATAACTTTGGATGCACGCCGCTCTGCAGACATGCCTGATCTCTTGAGAAGATCAATTCCAACCCTAAGGTCTCCAGAGAGCTCTGTGTAGTTCACAATACTTTCGAGAACCTCGTTAGAAAGCACTCCGGGGTAAAAGCCGAGATGCGCCCTCTTGCCCAAGATGTCCCTCAACTCAGCTTTTGTATAAAGGGGGAACGTAATCTCCTCCGCCTGGAAGACCGATGCAACCCTCGGATCGAGGACATAACGCATCGCAGGCTCGCTCAGCGCAGCAATCACGCCCATCCTGGCGCCTGGGCAGGTTTCATGCGCTCTCAGCAGGGAATAGAGAATGTGGTCTATTTCCTTCTCATGGAAAAGGTAATTTACATCGTCCAGTGCAACGATTAAAACAACGCCATTACTCGCCGAGTATTCGGCTACCTTTTCGAAGATGCGCTTAAAGGATATCCCGCTCGAAGGAGGGGAATGCCCCACAATCTTTCTGTAAAGCTGGTAGAAAACTGCATACCTGGTTGAATCGATCTGGCAGTTGACATATACCGGAACTACCTTGGATGAGTGAGCTTCGATCTCCTCAAAAAGCTTGAATATGGCCGTTGTCTTTCCTGTTCCGGGAGGCCCAAGGCACAGAGCGTTTACTGGCCTTGCACCATGCAGTGCCGGATTTATACAGAACTTGAGGCTATTCATCTGCGACTCACGGTGGGCAAAGTGCTCAGGCAGATGATCGAGCTCAAAGAGATCTCTATTCTTGAAGAGGGTCTCCTCCCATAGGAGCATATCAGGCTTCATCCCAAGTTCACTCATTCTTTATATTTTGTATCTCCTTCTTCAATATGGCGCTCACCAGCGCCCCATCCGCTTTGCCGCGCAGCTCCTTCATAACGAGACCCATAAGAGGACCTATCGATCTGTCACCCTTGGATCTGATGAGATCCGATTTGCTCGCAACTATATCATGGATAACAGATTCAACTCCGGCAGAATCCATTCCGATTAAGCCTGCTTTCGTTGCGGCCTCGGAAGCGCTCATGTCTGGATGCGCTGCAAGATATCGGAGTAGTTCAGTGAGGCCTTCCTTTGCAATCTTCCCCTCATATACAAGAGCAATGCACTCTGTATAGTGCCTATCAGTCAAGTTAGAAACCGGCACACCCTCTCTGACCAGCTCAATAGGTATAGTTTCCAGGGCTCTAACGAGGATTGATGGAGAAATCCGATAATTCTTCAATATCTCCTCGAAGAGCTGGTAGTTGGGCGACGAGGCTATGACCTTAGATAGCTCGGAGTTGAGGCCGTATTGGCGTTCGAAACGCTCCGCCCTCTCTACAAACAGCTCAGGCAGAATCAGTGCATCCAGCATCTCCTTGGTTATCACCACTGATGGAACATCCGTCTCAGGGTACATCCTGGCAGATCCAGGCAAAGGTCTCATATATTCCGATGCGCCGTCCGGAAGCGCTCGCCTTGTCTCCTCTGGAACCCCCTTTAATGCTTCTACCGCCCGCATGATCACTGCCTGCAGCGCCTTTTCAGCCCTATCCTTGGGCCCTGTGACCATGACAACACAGTCACTATCGCCTGCACCCAAGAGATCGCATACCTTCATCACATCATCATCAGTTATGCCGTATGCAGGAAGCTCATCAGTGTGGAATATGCCGCCGACGCCAGCTCGTTTGGCGCGATCCGAAAGCTCAGTTCCCAGACGCCGGTCGGGCTGGACCGCTTTGCCGACAAGGCCGCTGAATCCCCTAAGCACGCAAGCCATCATAACTCCGCCGCTCTTCAGGGACCTCTGGACGACCTTGGAGTTGGATGAGGCAAATACTGAGGTTACATCTGCTGGCCTGCAATCAGCGCTTGCTCCGCGGCTCTCAAGCTCTTTTTTTATCTCCAGCAGTCTGACCTGCCTCAATACTTCAAGCTCGACGATCTTATCGATGAGATTTAAGTCTTGAACTCCTTTAATCTCGACGCGAGCTCCACCTTTTATAGATACATTCACGTCCTGCCTGATGGTCCCGAGGCCACGTTTCACTCGTCCGGTAGATCGGAGAATCATCCCTAGATGTTGAGCAACTTCACGGGCATGGGCAGGGGAAACTATGTCAGGAGCCGTGCCGATCTCGACCAATGGGATGCCTAATCGGTCAAGAGAGTAGATAAGCTCGTCTCCGCGATCATCAACTATGCGTGCAGCCTCCTCTTCGAGACAGAGGATGCCTATGCCTACCTTTCCTTGAGATGTATCGATGTATCCGTTAGAACCCACGTACGCAGTGCGCTGAAAGCCTGATGTGTTGGAACCATCTATCACGGTCTTTCTCATAGTGTGGAGTTCATCCACAATCTTCATCCTCAGGAGCTTGGCTATTACCAGCGAGATCTCAAGGGCTTCCGGATTTATCTCGCTTGGCGGCTCTTCATCCGCTTCCACTAAGCATGTCGTGTCATATGACTTATAGAGGAACCGCCGCGAGACCAATACCTCTTCAAGTGCCGCTCTATCAATCTCGCCGAGTTCGCTTCTTGCCGGCCTCAAATATCTAAAAAACTCAAAGTTGGAGTCGGCAGATTCTCTTATTCTTGTAGGGCAGCCGCAGAAAAGCTTTGTTGCAGTATCAAGCTGCTGGTGGATTTCTATTCCGCATATCAGCCCCAATGAGCTGTAATCAGACGCGTCGTTTGGCATCGATCACCTATCAGGGAGTACGGGCGGTTTAACTCTTTTGACTGCCTCTCTTATATCTTCAGCTTTGACGGTTTTTCTTTTCGCATGGCTTGCCCAGCCAACGGCCTCACGAGCAACCTCAAGGCCATAGATTTCAAGAACCTCTGCCAGCGCGTCTCTTGCGCCTTCGCTGACCCTTTTAGCACCTGCCTCACGGATGAGCCTGCTCACAGGAGCCACGGGAAGTATCGGCATTCTATGATCACCTCTTCATATACTGATTCGTAGCTGAAAAAGCTAAAAATTGATCTTTCTCAGCCTACGAACCCAAATATGCATCATTATGCTCCTAAAACTCCATATATATATCTTTCGTAGCGTAAAAGCCCATATTATTACCATGGAAGCCTTATAACTGCTTTGATTAAGCTTTCAGTCCTGCAAAGTCCATTTATTCTTACCTTTTTTGAATCCGAACATTGTATCAGGGGATGAGCACGACTTCTGCCAACAGGATAGCAGGACTGGTTGAAGAACTGAAGAGTAAGGATTATTAGGCCAGATGACTATGACCATTGGGAAGGAGCCAAGAATGAGCGAGCATGTAGAGAAAGCAATCATATACAAAGATTTTGAAGACGTCTATGGTCCCTGTGGATGTGGAATGGATATGGCGATATTGCCCGTCCTGCTGCCGAAAGTTTGGCTCATAGAGGAGAAGCCTGCCGACGTTGAAGATCACGGTTTTTGTATTGGTTTTGATTACAGGCGCGTCTCAGGATTCGCTTGCAACAACGTATTCGAGCACGAGATAGGCGGAATAGAGTTTCTCTCCAACTTCTCCTGCTGCCGTGAATGTGCTGAGCGGGCTGTCAAATCCGGATATGCAGTGTGGTCGGACAAAGAATATCCTATGACACTACGGTAATCTGAGCCCAAATGTTCCAGAACACTTGAATTTAGGAGGCGGTTTAACTTTGAAGTATAAAGTCTATTCAACCAAAGCATGCCCCAAGTGCGAGCAATTAAAGAAGGCGCTCGCAAACTCCGGGGTACACTTCGAAAACATAGATATGGCCACCTCGGAGGCTCTAACGGAGCTGCGGATCAATGGAGTATTTACGCTCTCCGCGCCCGTTCTGCAGGCGGGCGATTCATTTTACACAACCGATGATCTATTCGATGGGGAGAAGATAAAAGATCTAAGATCTATGGAAATCATTAAGGCGTAGAATTTGGGAGCCTTTGAGCAACCTACAAATACCAAACGAGCTTACTGCATTAAAAAGATGAAGCTCAAGATCACAATAACAGGCTCGAAAGTTCACGATGTGGGCTACAGATACCTCTTATTAGGCGCTGCCATGAGTCTACGCCTGCCAGGATTTTATGCCACTAATCCAGTAGAACGAGAAGAACAGATGGTCGAAATCCTCGTGGAAGGCAAAGAACCCCAGGTTAAGGCATTCATGGAGTTTGTGCAGAGTAACAGACCAGCCAATGCCCGCGTCTCGGATATCACCCCCTCGGAATATGAAGATGAGGTCCCACGGCGTAGCGAGTATACTCAAGACTTGACAGCATTGCAGATGCTAAAAGCTATTCCGACGATATTGAGAATTGAAGAAAACACTAAGCGCACTGAAGATAATACCAAGCGCATTGAGGATAATACCAAGCGCATTGAGGATAATACCAAGCTTATTCCTCAGATAGTGGAGAATACAAAACCAATACCTCAGATCTTAGAGGAACTCCAGCCAGGATATGCAATGCAGTTTCGGCAGATTCAGGCCGATATCAGGGCTATAAAAGATCATTTGGGAATGGCTTAAGCCAACACTTAAGCCAACACCCAGAGCCATCAGCCACCTCTTCTTAAAATTCCCTGCCCTTGACCCGGTTGATATCAAAGACCGCCGTCTTGGCGATATGCATCACAGCAAAGGTCCCTGCCTGGATCGGGTCCGTCACAACAAGATCCGCTGCTTCCGGCACTGAGCCCGCCATCTTCAGAGCGATTACTGGTATGCCCACCTCTTGAAGCTTCTTCACTTCACCCGTAATGCGGCCCCCCATGAGTGCACCTGCGAGCACCAGTATAGAGGCACGGTGCAGCCTGCTTACCGCGCTGACTGCATCTGCAATTGCCTCCTCGCCGACGAGAGGGATTGTATCAATGCTTATGCGCTCGCCTCTGAGGTTATGCCTGTCAGCCTCATTTACTGCACCTACAGCCGCCTGGGCAACCTGGGCTCCACCGCCGATTATTATCACTCTTGAGCCGTAGATTCTTTCAAATGGCTGATGAATGGTGGCCTCAAAAACTGATTCCATGGATTGGAGATCTTTGACTATATCTTCAATCTCGGCAGAAGGTCTATCGATCTCTATGTACATCGATGCTCGGCCTTTATTGATGCCGCGCTCCAGGATAAATGACTGGACATAAGTTATATTGCCGCCCCTATTTGCTACAACCCCCGCAACATCGCGCAGCATTCCGGGTCTATCCACGCATATAACGTTTATGGCAGCGTTCATATGCGGATTTTGTATGGCATTGGTAAACTTTAATATGGCGAGTGAATAACTCACTCGCGATGGAATTTTGTCCCAGTTGCAAAAGCATTATGTTGCCCAAAGACGGCATGATGGTCTGCAGAAAATGCGGCCATAAGATACCGAAAGACTCAAAGGATTCGATGGTAAGCAAGACCAAGCAGCTTGATCGCGCTGTGCCAGTGCTCGAAGAAGAATCGGCGGGACTGCCCACAACAAATGCAAGATGCCCTGAATGCGGCAATAACCTTGCTTACTGGTGGCTGCGCCAGCTTCGGTCTGCAGATGAAAGCGAGGTCAGGTTCTTCAGGTGCACCAAATGCGGCAAAACTTGGAGAGAGTACGACTAAACTAAAGAAAATATGACTAAGGTAAACTATATTAAATATTAAACTCTCACCTTCCAGGAGGCTCTAGGATGTTCAAGGCAGTAATTAACGCAGAAACTTTACGCGATGCAATTGAAGCCGTATCCTCTCTAGTCGATGAGGTAAAGTTCTCTATATCTGAAAAGGGTTTGGAACTAAAGGCCGTTGATCCCGCCAACGTCGCAATGGTATCACTGCAGATCGGCGCAGACGCATTTGAGTATTTCAAAGCAGACCAAAGAGAGATTGGAGTAGACCTGGTGCGCCTTAGCGATGTCTTGAGCATGGCGGACAAGGGCGAGAACGTGCAGCTTGAGCTGGATGAAGAGGGCCATAAGCTCAAGATCGGTGTGGGATCGCTATCATATACATTAAGCCTGATTGATCCCACGGCTATTCGGAAGGAGCCAAGGATACCCGAGCTCGATCTGCCCGCACATATAACGCTCCCAGGAGGAGAGTTCAGAAGAGCTGTAAAAGCCGCTGAGAAGGTCAGCGATCATGTAATTCTCGGAGTCTCTGACGAGGGCTTTTACATGGAGGCAAAAGGAGATATCGATTCCCTTAAGCTCAATATTCCAAGCTCAGAGCTTCTTGGCATAAAGCCTGGAGAGGCCAGATCGCTATTCTCGCTGGATTATCTGGAAGATATGAGCAAATCAGTGGGCAAAGCACAAGAGGTCACATTGGAACTTGGGATTGATTATCCCCTCAGGGTCGGCTTCAAGATCGGCCAGTCTATCCAGATCAATTACCTCCTGGCTCCACGCATTGAGCAGGAATGAAGATATCGGATTATCCTTTTACCCAAGAGGCTGCAGAATATGTTCGAGGGACCGGCTACTCGCTTGCAAACCTCCTCGAAAAAAACTCTTTTAAACCCATCAGGAGCAGAGCACTCGAGCGCGTAGAGGGCGCGATAAGCGGCGAAATTCAGGATAGACAAATAAGCAAAAGCAATGATGCCGGAACTCTGGCGGAACTGCTGTCATATCCCATGGCGAGGGTCATCATCTCATGCCTCGGCGACCAGCTTCTTGTGAGGAGATATGCTCTGGCTGAGGCAAAGCTCGCCTACAGCAGAATGAAGAGAGACCCAGAGAGCATCCTGTCAATAGCCGAGGATCTCGGAGTTCATCCACAAGGGCACGATGATCCACTAAAAATTCATTTTTCAGAGTATATCCGTGCAGCCCATAGGATGCGAAATCCCAAGTGGAAGCTGGTAAATAGAGATCTCGATGACGGCTATCTGACAATTACCAGAGAAGAACTGATGCGCCTCATGGAGGAGATGGTAAGAGACAGAGTCTTGAAGGGCCTTCCGCTGGAGGTCGATGAGACGATCTGCAAAAAGCTGGCTGAATATATTAATCCGATAAAATCGGAGCTTGAAACCCTAAAGGCAAGGCAGAAAGTGGACCTGGGAAAGATTGAGGAGGGAGCTTTTCCTCCGTGTATAAAGAGCATGCTCTCTCAGGTCTCTGCAGGCATAAACCTGGGCCACTCTGCCCGCTTTGCGCTTACGAGTTTTCTTCTCCAGATCAACATGCCGGTTGAGGAGGTCATCGGGCTCTTCAATACAAGCCCCGACTTCGATGAGGAGAGAACACGCTACCAGGTAGAACATATCGCAGGGGCGAGCGGGACTAAGTATAAACCGCCATCCTGCGCTACAATGACCACTTATGGAAACTGTCCCGGCGAGGATGTGCTTTGCAAAAGAATACGCCATCCTATGAGCTATTATGAACGAAGGATAAAGTATGGTTTAGAAAAGAATATAAAAACGGAGTCATCTCTTAAGCAGCAATCAAATACATCTTATCCCATGAAGCGGATATCGTAAGGAAAAATAATATTAGAAAACCAGATAAAATAGACTTTACTGTAACAGTTACGGCTGGTGATCCTAACAGCATTCCTAGTCCAAAATGCTTCTGCAAAGCGCTTTGGGTGGATCAGTTACCAAAGCGGCATACTATTGAAGATTAGTGAAATTTAGTGGAAAAAAGCACCAGGAACAACTCTTTAAGGCTTATGCAGAAAATCCCTAAATTCGTCAGCTTTCAGATAAGCGATAAAAGCCTTCACAGCATCTTTCTTCATTCCATCTTCGGCAACCAAAAAATCTATTCTATCCCCAGCCATCGCCTTAAATGATAGCCCTCTCGATTCAGCTGCAGCCATGACCCCGAAGCCTATATCGGCTTTTCCCAAAGCAATTGCTGTTGCCACAGCCGAATGGGCCCTGGCCTGGCCGATGATCTCCAGGCCCTTCGGATCTAAGCCCAATTCAGCCAATGATTTCTGAAGCAATCGATTCATTTCAGAATCCCTCGACCATCCAAAGATTTTCGCCTCTCTGATCTTCTCAGGTTCAAAAAACGAGGAATCTTTTGACATCAAGCCCAGACTTCGTTCATAACCTTCAATCTTGATCAAGCTATCGCGGCTATCTGAACCATTCTGATGAGAGATAGAGGCCAAATCTGCTATGCAATCCTCAGCCGCAATTACGCCGCGCCTGCTGCCGTTCGATATAAACCGGGTCCGATAGGGAAGCCTCTCGATAATGGCCTCAAGTATAGGGCAATCCTCGCCAGCTATCGTCAAATCAGGCACCTCAGCATCGCCAAAGAGCAGAACTTCGACAGGCTCGCCCTTCTCAAAGTACTCAACACCAAATGGTATTTCGATCGTCCCATCTGCCAAAGCTAGTGTTGTTATCGAGCCGCTTCCCTTGTCCATTGGGTATACGATATCATTTGAGACGCCAACTGCCAGCATCTGGTGGCGGCCTTCAGATCTGACAGGCAGCGCCAGCCTTCCACTGATAACGTTCTCTCTTTTCTTGAAGCCTAGCGCTTTCCTGATTGCCGGAGCTGCCAGAAGCTCAAAAACAGTCAGTGCGCTCGTAGGATAGCCAGGGAGACCAATGCAAGGTTTGCCATCGATCAAACCAAAGATCGTTGGCTTTCCTGGCTTCAGATTCACACCATGAAAGATCGTTTCCCCTACAACATCCAGGACCTGATACATCATATCTCCAATACCGGCTGATGTGCTGCCGCTGATAAGGAGCATTGAACATGTCTCTGCCATCCTCCGCAGAGCTGCCGTCATGGAGTGTTTATCATCAGGGAGAACGCCATACCTGATGGGCGTAGCTCCGCATTCCTGAACGGCTGCAGCTATAGAATAAGAATTTATATCATAGAGTTTTCCCGGCAATAAATCCTGACCGGGACTTACAAGCTCATTGCCGGTTGAGGCCACTCCTACTAATAAATCCCTTACAAGTACGCTTTCTTTTCCAACTGCTGCAAGAACGCCTATTTCGCGTGCTGTGAGCCTTGTTCCAGGGCGGAGGACGGTCTCACCCACCATTATATCGCTCCCTGCTACAGCCACGTTCTCGCCTCGATGAACCGGCCTCAGTATCAAAATGAAGTCATCCTTTGCTTCGGAATACTCGACCATCACCACAGCATCTGCTCCATCCGGCATCATAGAGCCTGTCGAAACCTCTGCTGCTGTCCCTGGAGCTACCTCGATATTTGGGGCAGCGCCCATCGGCACGCTTCCTATGAGCTTGAGAGCTACAGGCTGATCTTCTCTTGCCTGGAAAGAATCCTCTGAGCGTACGGCATATCCATCCATAGAAGCCCTGCGAAAGCCGGGCACATCAACCTCGGATGTTATCTTCTCCGCAAGAACGTGCCCAAAGGCAGAATCCAGAGGGACTCTTCTCTCCTCGGGCACTGGAAGATAGCTGAGAATTTGAGATCTGGCTTCATCGAGCGACAGCAGGCTCCGGAACTCTTTGCGCATAACTTAAATTCAGCATTAAAAGTAATAAAATCTGCCTTTGTTTTTGAAATACGCCATTATCGCAGTATCTTCGCTGGAGTCACTCTTCCTCTTTCAGTTCTATCAAAATCGCTATCCAGGCTTACCATAATCAGATTATATTTCTCGGCCAGAGCATATTGGTAAGCATCATCGTAGTCTAGCTCAAATCTCCGACAAGCTTTAACTAATCCGGGCATGTCTTCCGGGTTGAGCTGTATTAGATGAACACCACCAGTTAAGAGTAAATCATCTACTGCCTTCAAGAAAACGGCATGCATGCCACGTCGGATTAAAACAACGCCTATTGAATCTAAGGAGAACTCTGACAGGTTAAGCAGCTCTGGGGGGATCTCCAGCAGCAGCCTTTCCACATCATCCGCCTTTTCTCGATTTAGGAGAAGCTCTAGTAATATATTGGTATCCAGAAGATACATCAATCGCCTCGCCAGTCCTGAATTTTATGTTGCAGTTCGACAGAAGTATATTGCCCTTTCATATCCTCGAGAGCGCCTCTCCAATCTAGTTTCATTTTGCCCTTGGATTTTCGGGCACGCCTATCCATCAGGAATCTTGCGAAATCGGCCACCTCTTGATGGAGGTCCGGAGGTAGCTCTTTTATTATTTCTTCCAGCTCAGACATAGCGGAATCATCCTTTTGCTTACCATTATCTTCTTTCAAGATTAATATGCCGATAGTTAGTAGGCCCTGGAACTCCTTGCGCGTAATCAAAGCTGTAGCCCTGAGAATAATAAAATGCCTTATAGTTTAGCCGACCTGTTTCTAAGAAGGTGATCTGCAAGCACCAGTGCAACCATTGTCTCGGCAACTGGGACTATTCTCGGAGGTATTGCAGGATCATGCCTGCCTTTTATTGAGATTTCGGCATTATCTAACTGAGATATATTCACAGTTCGCTGCGCAATTGAGATCGATGGAGTAGGCTTGACAGCGATTCTGCAAATTATTGGAGCGCCGGTCGATATGCCGCCAAGGATTCCCCCTGCGTTATTCATCTCAAAATCGATCTTGCCGTCCTTCAGCGCCAGTGGATCGTTCATCTCGCTTCCACGCATCCGGGCGCTGTCAATGCCAGCGCCGATTTCCACAGCCTTTACAGCGCCGAGGCTCATAAGAGCCTTCGCAAGATCTGCATCCAATTTATCAAAGACTGGCTCGCCTAGTCCCGGAGGAACGCCATTAGCCATTACTACTACAATCCCGCCGAGGCTATCACCTTGCAGCCTTACCTCGTCGAGAAGCTGAAACATCTTCTCTGCCGCCTTTTGGTCCGGACAGCGAACCGGATTGGACTCTGCAAGGGATCTAATTTCAGAGATGCCCAAATTTGAAATCGATCCCTTCACTCCACCAAGCTCTGCCACGTAAGCGGCGATCTCAATTCCAGCTTGAGCCAGTAATTTCTTGGCTATCGCTCCAGCGGCCACACGACCGACTGTCTCACGGGCTGATGCCCTTCCTCCGCCACGGTGATCGCGGACTCCATACTTTGCCTGGTAGGTATAATCGGCATGCCCCGGACGAGGAGTATCCTTGATGGCATCATAAACGCTTGAATCTGCATCCTTGTTCCAGACGATCATGGAGATCGGCGTCCCAGTCGTCTTTCCATCGAATATGCCGCTCAAGACCTCGACGCGGTCCTCCTCCTTGCGCTGCGTTGACGCCCTGCTCTGGCCAGGACGCCTCCGATCCAGATCCCTCTGTATATCATCGGACGAAATCTCAAGTCCAGCCGGGCAGCCGTCAACAATGACGCCTACTGCTCGACCGTGCGATTCGCCCCATGTGGTTGCCCTGAAGATAACTCCAAATGTGTTGCCGGACATATGAGAATCCTCCGACTAATAAATTATAATAACATTAATAGCTTTTGATAGGATTTCAGGGCAATTCACTCTGCATCGGCCATAGTATGCATCCCTCAAAGGTTATTATGATAATTACCCGATTAAATATTTGGAAGATTCGAAATGTTATCAAGACGATTATATTTTTGCGCTGGCTACGACGCTGCATAATTACCGATATTTGGGAAATCGATAAATTATCTTATAACGAAATCTTTATAAAAAATGGAGGTAGGTTACATTATCGGGAGTATTATAGAAATGAAGGAGTTACAATAAAGGAGAAAATGCATGCCTGAAAAAAGGAGTTCTAGGTCGGAAGAGAGGAGTTCCTCAAGATCAAGCGAGAGGTCGTCCAGTTCAAGATCGGCTAGTGAACGAAGCACACACCATGGGGAGTTCAGGCAAGGAGAGACACCTGGCCCAGGAGAATATAGGTGCGTATCCTGTAACGCCGATTGGAGAGTAACGCTGCGTGAGGAAAAGTCGCGCCTTCCGCCCTGCGGCAAATGCGGACCGGGCGTGACTGCTGAATATGAAAGGGTCGGAAGAGAGCGGTAGCCCCAGAAGCGACAGATCAAAAAGCTGAATAAAGGAAGAAGAGGTGGTCGGCTCGCTGCCGGAGACGGCCTCTTTTGATTTAGAGTTCAGCGGACTGCATTCTTCAAGGCATCAGCTATAAGCGGAGCTACAGATACTGTGGAAATGCTTCTGTCCAGAGTGTCTGTTGCAAAAACGGCTTTCACGCCTGAACGGTATAATTTGAGAATAGCAGAACCAGTTAAAACAGGATGAACCGCCGCCAAGTATACTCTTTTTGCGCCCTGACTGCGAAGCATTGAGATCGCAGTAGCCATTGTGCCACCTGTTGCGATCATATCATCGAATATGACCACATCTCTGCCCAAAACAGCTATCTCCTTCGGGGCCATCGAAACTTCAGTTCCGCTCAGCCTCGTCTTCTGCAGATAATCATATTCAGCGCCCATTCGTGTGGCTGCAGTCCTCGCCATTGCCACCGCCCCTTTATCCGGAGATATAACTACGGGATTCTCCAGGCCGAGGGACTGAATCTTATCTGCCAATAAAGCCGTTGCATCCAAATCCTCCGATCCGCATTTGAAATGTGAAAGCACGGATTTCGCATGGATGTTAATCAGATAAACATGTCCATTTTCAAGAAACGGGCTGAGTGCGAATGCTATTGCTCTTGCAGTCATCGCCTCCCCCGGCTTGAAGATCTTATCCTGTCGGGCATAGCCAAAACATGGAATTACAAGGGAGACTTTCCTATCCTGGCAGATATCCAGGAGCTGAAGCAAATAAACTATATCACGATCTGTTGTGGTCGATTGTATTATCGCTATATCGTCATCCAGCTCGGAAACTATCTGAGAATATGATTCCCCATCCGGAAATATTCTATAATCGCAAAGGGCAATCTCTTCGCCTAAAAGGGATGCAACTTTGCTGGCCAAAAGCTGTGAAGCCGGCCCTCCAATGATCACTAAAACACCTCTGCTATCTTTAGCTGCCTACAACCTTCATCTTTGCTCTGACAGTTGGAGTGACAATTGCTCCTACTGCACGCACGTCTTTGCCCACGTCAATATCCTTCAGAAGATCAAAGATGTTTCCCGCAAGCATTAAGGAACGTATCGGCCTTGGAGTCTCATCCGGTGATACATAAAACGAGTTCCTTGCCTCGACTGAGAAGTCGCCGGAGATCGGGTTGGCTGTATGCGCGCCGATCAAGCTGTTCACCAATATGCCTTTGGTCTCCGATAGAAGATCAATGGGCTCGCTGGAGCTCACAATGAGATTTCTTATGCTTATTCTCGGAATCTCGGAGTACCCGGAGCGCGTAGCATTGCCTGTGGACTTCACGCTCTCCTTGCCTGCTGTATAGCTATCATAAAGGAACTGCACCAATTGGCCGTTCTTGACAACAGGCGTTATCTGAGATGGAACGCCCTCGCCGTCAAAAGCCGATGAGCCCATTCCGCCCTGCAGAAGGCCGTCATCGATCATGCTCAGCTGTTCAGAGGCTATCTTTTCGCCTGCTTTGCTTGCGAGGGATGATCTGCCTTTCTGTATGTTATCCGCAGAGATCGATGTCACAAATGTGTATTCAAGGATCTCTGTAAAAGCAATTGGTTTAAGAAGAATATAAGAGATGCCTGTTTCTGCCTTTATGCCGCCTAAAGAGCTTTTCGCCATCTCTGCTGCAGATCTTCCAACCTCCTCCAGATCTGCTTTCATAAGGCGCGAGTTATGGAACTCTCCACCGGTCGCAACATCGGATCCTTTGGCTATAGCCTCAAAAGACGCATGCATAACTGTGCTCTTCTCTGAAAGCTCGACTCCCCGGGAGTTGAGCACGAACTCAGTTCCCGCGACGCATGTGACGCCTCCAGAAAGAGGCTCAACGCCGATTACCTGCGAGCTGCCCTGAAGTATGCTCATTGAAATGTCTATACATTCCTCAGGAGTAATCCTCTCAAGGTTCGGGTCGAAGATATTTTCAGGCCTATGGATTTTCTCAAGAATAGGGAGTGAGCGCCACGATTCATCAGCGCCTCTGGCACGTGCAGATCTTACAGCACTTCTGGCAACAGACTCGAGCCTTGCCATATCGCTTGTGCTGGAGAAACCGACAGCGCCTTTCACTACCGCCCTAAGACCAAGGCCTCGGTGGAAGCTCTCGCTCGCAAGCTCAATCTCGTTTTTCCTAAGATCAATATCCACTGAGCGTCCGCTGACGCCGAAGACCTCCGCCTCCTCAGCACCCTCACGCATCCCTAACGCCATAAGCTTATGGCCATAGCCTAATAGGTCACCCGATATACCTGAGATCCTCATCGCCCCCGCATTCATAAGGCGCCTGGGCCTTCTCCATCTCCTGGAGCTTGCCTATGATCTTCTCCATCTCCTTGGCGCGCTCCTCCAGTGCCTGCATTCCCATCTCGATCTTCAAGACCTTTGATAGCACTTTGAGGACCTCCTGGGCAGCCTTGGGATCTACAAGGTAGCCGCTTGTGACCCCCATAAGACAAACTGCATCGATTCCGCGAAGGCTGCCGAGGCCCAGCAGAAGGCCCGAGACACCGATGATCCCACCGCCCGGCTCGTTCTCATGGAAGATTATGCCGTGCCCTTTCATCTCCTCAATGAGTTCGGGCTTATTCGTGGCGCCCAGAACTGAAGGCTTGTCGACGAACTGGCCAGTCCCATAGCCTCCAAGGGCATATATTCTCGTAACACCAAAGCTCTCGGCTATATCGAGGAAAATGCCCGTCAGCTCATAATGCCCTTCGTTTGTAGCGCTCTGATAATCTCCAATGAGAAGAAGCAAGTCAGGTTGACCATCTTTACCCTTGTAAGCATAAATTTCATTTCTTACCTGTTTGATGGTTCCATTCTCACGGACCATCACCTGTGGAGGAAAATGAGGAGAGTAGATCTCTATGATCTTTTCAGCCTTAAGCTCCTCGACCATATGATCAGCAACAAGCTTACCGACATGGCCTACGCCAGGCAGCCCTTCTACCAGTATTGGATCCTTCAGCGATACATCCTTAATTTTGCGAACTAGTGTCTCCTTCATTTGGCAGTCCCTTCCTGGTTGAGGGCTCTCCTATATTTTCCATAATGATCAACGGGCGAGAACCTCGCTGGCTTGGTAGTGATTGTAGGGCCTCCACATACAGAGCATACCGATTTAAGAGTATACCTGCAGCATGCAGGGCACTTCATTATTTTGGATCTCATGCTTCCCTATGGAAAGTGCCCTCGCCGCCGTGCTGTTCAATGTACTTCACTGCAGATTGAGCTGCTTTTTTTAGAACAGACTCCGCATGCTTATAATCGGGGGCAACGACGTGAATGCGATATCTTGGCGCACCGATGTATGTTATATTAAGAGTTACATCCTTATCTTTTATGCGCTTGGCCTGCTTCAGCGCTTTGCGGATAACCTCGACTCCATCGGGTGCAGGAGAAGTGATATCCACATAGCCGCTGATCTCAACTGTGGGTATCTTGACGTTCTCCTTTGAGAGCGTCTCAAGGATCTTGATATCATCTTCAGGCAAGCTAATTCCGGATAGTGCCTCAGACCCAGTGATTGCGGTCTCCTCAAGGGCTATGTAGAGGCTGTCATAAGTGCCTGCCAGCGCATTTGCAACGCGCTCCATATCCTCAGGTCGGTCTTTGTAGGCCATCTCCAGCCATTTCCAGGCCTTCTGGTCTGCCTTCCACTCCTGGATCTTCTCCCTTCTCTGATGCTCATTTACATCCTTCAGAGAGAGATCGATATGATGCCTGGATTTATCCACGTTCAGGACTTTGCAGACGATCTTCTGGCCCTCGCGAACGTGATCTCTTATGTATTTTATCCAGCCGCTGGCTACCTCTGATATGTGGATCAGCCCTTGCTTGCCCTCATATTCATCCAGCGAAACGAAGGCCCCAAAATCTACCACCTGAGTTACAGTGCAGACGACGAGGTCGCCTGGCTCGGGCCAATCCCTACGCTGCATCTCTGATCACTCTAGCACTTCTACCACTTGGGTTTTGATCTCTGCCTTGCCGCCCTTTGGCTCAGCAATTGTCCTTCCACAGACAAGGCATTTTACGGTCGTTGAGGCAGCGCTAAAGATTATCTGCTCATTCTCGCAATCATTGCATTTTACTTTGATGAATTTTGATGGCAAGGTTCTATCCCTCCACCAGATCGAATTTGCCGGCTCTGATGCTGGCGCGGTTGTGGGCCTTCTTACATACTGTGCAGCGGTACCTTAAGTTCAGCCTCTTTGTGGGCTTATCGCCGCCGGGAACTTTTGAGAACTTGCCTTGGTTCCCAATCCCATTTGCTCTGAGCTTCTGCCTCGCAATGTGAGTCATCGATGAGGCTCTGCCCTTCCTGACACGCTCCACATTTTGGAGTGTGTGCTTATTGCAGAATGGGCAGTGAGCTCTGATCTGCTTTGGCATCTTCACTTGAAATCATCTCTCAATCTTCACTTGTACAGCTAAATTTTTATTACGTAGGTTTTTGGCATGAACTGCCGGAAGCGAGACAACATCATCCTTGGAGAGGAGATAGTTTCTCCCGTTCACTCCTACAAACATAGGAATACTATCCAGTAACCTCACGGTCTCGTATTCCCCAGGTATATCTTTCTTGCCCATTAAAGGCCTTTCGGTGCGAGACACGTGGGCGAGAATTGTCTCACGGCCCTGGACTGCGGCAGAGAGCATCTGAGAGTAAATATGCTCCTCCTCGTTGGTCATCCCGAGCAATGCCGCTTCCTGGGAGGCAGAGCGGGCGTTTCTCACTACCTTGCGAACGATCTTCTTAAGCCGCTGGTCGATCAGCCTGTTCAGGCTGCTCCTCTCGCTCTTGAGGGCATCCTGGAGTATTTGTGCCTCGACGCTGTAGGGGTCGTTAATCTTCGAGAGCTCCTGTTCAAGGCCGATCAGGTAAGCGCCAACCTGCTCGTAGAAGTTCTTATCGAGCTCCAGCAGCTCTGCACCCTTCCTCTCCTCACGGAGAGTATTTGCAAGGTCCACATTCCCCTCCTCAAGCCATTAAAGCGGGCTTATTATCATCAATCAAATACTATATAGAGTTATCATAATCAAAAGCTTTGCCCAAGCTCCGCCACCCCGCGCGCCATCAGGAAGACGGCTGCACAGGCCGGCACCTCTGTTTTACCCTCTTTAAGCTTGTAGCTTTCGCCATGAATCTCAGTGCTGAAAGGCCTAGTGATATCAACTGGAACAGGATCATCTCCGAAGACTACAGCATCCATGAGAGGGTTGAAATCCTCCAGAGCTTTTAGGGTCAAAGGCGTTACCCTGAAACCCGAGCCGCCATGAAGGCTGCCCGGGCAGCGAATCAGCCTGCGAATATCTGCTGTTACAGGCTCGTCTGTCTCGCCACCCAATCCCTGTACAGCGGACTCTACAATATGGCCTTTTGCGATGCCCATTAATAGAGAGCTGGATTTGAATGCATCAAGATTACCTTCACGGATATCCTTTAGGGTCTGATCCGCTCTAAAATACCTGAGAAATTCAGCAGCGCGAACTTCTCCGATGCCCCTAATTTCAGTAAGTTTCTTTATTGCACACTCATCATCAAGATTGCGAATGCTTTCAGCATATTGTATGACCGCCTGGTTAATCCTTCCCCCCCATCCGGGCGAGCCTTCCGAGGGGCATTTAAGGGCGATAGCCCTTTTCGTGCCGATATCACCGCTAACTACCTTTTTGATAAATAGCCTGTCAATATCTCCCCCCCTGAAAGTGAGGTAGTCCAAGATCTCTCTGCGCTCGTCGCTTCCCAGGCTCAGGACTCTGGGATCTCTAACATGGATGTGATAGCCCCTTCCGCCGGAAAAGACGACGCTGATATTTCTCTCAGAGAGGCCGAAGTCCTCTGTAAGAAACGCCAGCAGCTTCAGCGTCTCTTTCTTCACCATATCAAGCATTTCGCTGTAAGACTCTGGCACATTTCTCAGGTGATCGGCATCAAGATCGAAGATCAAATCCGCACCCATCCACTCCTTTTCCTTCATCGTTGGTGCAGCAGGGCGCTTATAATAGGCCGCTGAATGGTAAAGATGTGCCGGAACCATGCTCCTGACATAATCGGTGATCTCGCCCCTGTTCATGTATGATTTATGGCGGCGCATGCCTATATCATCGAACAGTATGAAGCCCCATTCACGGGATTCGAAGCCAGGGGGCAAGTCCAATGATGTCGAGAGGTAGTATTCTCTGAATTTGGATATCAGGAAATTCCTGGTCAAGATCTTCATGCTTTACCTCAGCAAGCCTCTGATACCTCAATAATTAGATATCAAGATCTAAATATTTCGATGCCTCGATATTTCAATAGATTTCCGGTCTTCTATCTTCGAAGCATGTTACTTCTTGCCTGAATTGGTCGCGCCTTTCCAGATCGATCTTGCCTGCAATTGCCGTCTCATCCTGCCCTGCCTCAGCCAGAACATTTCCCCAGGCATCGATGATCATTGAGCCGCCTCCCTGAGACCAGTTGCAGGCGATATGAGGGATTTGATTTTCTATCGCTCTGGCAAGACATAATGTACGCCAGTGCGCCTTTCGAACCGCAGGGAATTGGGCCACTGTAACAAGAAAATCTGCGCCCTGGAGTGCAAGAGAACGCGCAACCTCTGGAAAGCGAAGATCATAGCATACTTCCAGGCCGACCTTTCCCCACTTGGTTGCAACCGGAGCTATGAAATCTCCTCCCTGAAAATACTCCTTCTCCTTATCGAATGGGTGTATTTTCGGTCTGAACTGAACCGCTTCGGAATCCAGGCAGAAGCCGAGGTTGTATTCGTCGCCGATTATTGAGCCGATTATAAGGCAGCCCCGCTCTTTTACAAATGCTCTGAAGGGCTCAAGAAAAGGATACGGCATAGAGTACTGCGCGAATCGCTCATAGCAAAAGCCTGTCAGGAAAAGCTCCGGAAAGACAAGGATGGTCGCACCCATTTCCAGGGCAGATTCTGCAAGCTTTAGTGCTCTTCTAATATTGTCCTCCCGCTGACAGTGATCGACCCTAAGCTGAAGACAGGCTGCATCCATACCAAAAAGAGGGCAAGTTCGTATATATCAAGATAGATACATCATAATTGAATGGATCAGAGCTATAAGCAGCGCATCTACGATATCCTTGAGCTTTCCAATCCGGAGAATAAGGCGACGGAGATCGTAAGCGTCTTTCTCCTGGCGCTGATCCTCCTCAATATAATCACCGTCATACTTGAGACTGTGGAAAGCATTGATCGCATTTACAGAGATGTATTTCAGGCATTCAGCGAGTTCTCAATAACCGTATTCACCATAGAGTATATTCTCAGGATCTGGGCATGCGATGTGGATAAGAGGTATAGCCATCCAGTCATGGGAAGGCTGAAATATGCGCTAACGCCGATGATGCTGATAGATCTAATGGTTTTGCTGCCGTTCTACTTGGTATACTTGCTTCCGGAACGCAGGTTCCTCCGAAGCCTGAGAGTCTTGTGGACGTTCAGACTGCTTAAGGTAGGCAGATATTCAAAGTCGCTGCAAACTATTATCGATGTCGTCAAAGCCCAGAAGGATCAGCTGGCGATGAGCTTCACTGCGATAATATTCTTTATGGTGCTATCATCCACCCTTGTCTACTTCCTGGAGCATAACGCCCAGCCCAAGAATTTTCCTGATATCCCTGCAACTATGTGGTGGGCAATATTGACTATGACCACTATCGGGGAGAATGTATATCCGGTAACGCCTCTAGGAAAGGTAGTTGGTGCGCTGATAATAATATTAGGGGTTGCGACATTCGCCCTTCCCACATCAATTTTGACCTCCGGCTTCGTCGATGAGCTTGAGAGACAGCGCGAGGAGGCTCGAAAGAAGGATAAACAAGAGAAGGAGAAGGAAAGAGATTTCTAATTATAAAAAGGTTGAATCTTTTATTTCACCATCGCCTTCTTTCTCATCTCCTCAGGCATCTTCTCTATAGCATAC
Organism: Methanotrichaceae archaeon; assembly: GCA_041946675.1. Taxonomy (GTDB): domain Archaea; phylum Halobacteriota; class Methanosarcinia; order Methanotrichales; family Methanotrichaceae; genus CAWBKV01. Next base: position 28,579 of record JBHGAU010000009.1, read on the forward strand.
CGGAGTGCGGTCCTGGGCATGTCTACCTTTCGTTTCATTATGTAGTCGTAGACCTCGGCCTGATGGCTCTTGCTTGCCTCCTTCAGCATCCATCCATAGCCTTTCTGGACCATGTCGTCAGTATCCTTCAGCAGGATATCCGAGATCTCAAATATATCTTTTAAAAACTGCCCCTTTCTTGCAGGAAGTATCAGCGTTACTGCCGCGGCGCGACGGAGCCATCTGTTCTCGGATCTTGCCCATCTTTTCAAATCTTCCAGGTACTCAGGATACTGCTCGATGAACGAACCGATGGTATGGTTGCAAAGGGTATCGCATTTTGCCCAGTTATCCACATAATCTCCAACCCACTTCTCGAATATCTGGAAATCGGCAGGCTCATAGTCTTTCCTGAGGGCGTAGGACCATTCGGAGGCGATGGCTGCCTCCTCTCCAAAGCCGGATTCCAGGAGTTTTTGGCATAAGGAGAAGATCTCTTGCTTATCCTTGCCCTTTATCCCTTTGAAGTGTCTCTTAGCTATATTTCTTACAACGGCAGTCTTGACCCCGTAGAATTTCACATCCTCCTTGAAGAAACGGTGAGCGCTATCCCTTGTCTTCTCGTCCGCATTCTGCGCCAGCTCTTCCCTTATTGCCGCCAGGATTTCAGTTCCCATTTTTACACCAGCGCATAATATCCTTGGACCAAAAAAGATCTTCGCTGTATGATCTATGCCAATTGGGTATAGTCGTACTACTATCGATAATTATTTTTTCGCCATATTTCGCCACAATATCCATTCATAACCTTCTGATGCGATTAACTCAGCCATAATATCTTAAGTAACACCTCCTTCAATTCTAGGTAAAACAGCACTTCCTGAAATTAGGAGATGAGAAGCCCTATGAAACAGTTCGTCTTGACCCCAGCAGCAGGCAAACGCTTAATCGCCAAAGCCCTTATCATTCACCCCGCCATCCAGGCGGCGCTCAAGTCCGGCACCATCGCCATCATCGCCGGAACTACAAATGGTTATGTGGCCGAAGAGATCCTGAAAAGCATAGGCCAGGCAGAGGGATTCTCCAGAAAGAGGTTTTTCCGCGGAATTACTCTCCCGCCCTGGCGGCCAACGACTGAGACAGGACGGTTATCGGATGAGAGCGAATTTTCCGGCGATGTAATAATAGTAAACGGCATCTGGCAGAAGGGCAAGACCATCTTTGATGTCATCGATGAGATGAAAGAAGGCGATATCATTCTGAAGGGCGCAAATGCCCTCGACCTGCCGCATCGCCAGGCCGCTATCCAAATCGGCCATCCCAAAGGAGGCACGACCACTGCTATTCTTCAGGCTGTGGCGGGTCGCCGTGTTCGTCTGATTCTGCCTGTAGGACTGGAGAAGCGAGTTTACTGCGATCTTATGGAGATGGCAACAAAACTTAACGCGCCCGGCATTCATGGGCCGAGGCTGCTGCCGGTGCCTGGAGAGATCTTCACTGAGATCGATGCAATCAAGCTATTAACGGGTGCAGAGGCTGGACTTATAGCAGCGGGCGGCGTGGGCGGTGCTGAGGGCAGCGTGTGGCTGGCGGTCAGCGGGAGCGGGGAGCAGATGGTGGCTGCGGAGAGACTGTTGAAGGAGATTTCTTCGGAGCCCGGATTCGAACTCTGATCAACTCAGATAATCCTCTGCATCCATACCACATCAAACTCCTGCCCTTTCTTCCTCCCGATCCCCGCAAAGCATCCGCACTCCACAAATCCGTTCTTCTTATGGAATGCCAGGCTGACTGAATTGAGAGAGGATACGCTCGCCAGAACGGATGTAATACCTTTTTCCCTGGCCCACTTCACGAGATAATCCAGGATATGGCTGCCAATTCCCTGACCAATGTACTCAGGAGAGATGAAATAGGTTATTTCCGCAACCTTCGAGAAAACCGACATGTGATTATGCGGATGAAGAAAACCAAATCCCAAGACTTTTCCCGAGCCGTCTTTGGCGACCAGGAAAGGATATCCCTGGGCCATTTCCAGAAAGAGCCGAAAGAGCTCATAAGGAACCTCTATTTCGGGATATGCTGCAAAGCTGTTCTTCACATAGTGGTTGTAGATATCGATTATCGCTTTCCCATCTTCGACTGATACTGGCATTAGCCTGTAATCCATAGCTTTTTCCTCAGATCTTGGCGGCATTCTGCTCACGGGGTAAATAAACTAATTTCAACCAAAACTTCATAGCAGTCTGGATGCTTCCGTCAATCACTTTGGCCAAATATTCTCTTCCCGTTAGAGAATCCATGAATACTAAAATGCTCCTTTAGCGCTTGGTATATCTGACATAGGGAATCGCTCATCTTATCTGTTCAACCGTACAGCATACATTTTCCAAGGCCTTCCCCCGGAGAGGGATGAGGGTGTTATTTCTTCAAGCCGCTATCCGCAGGCGGAACCCGTAAATGGCATCATCGCTAATCAATAGAGTCATTAGAATCCGTAAGTTGCGGCATCATGAATGCTGAAAACGAACCTAAGGTAAGAATATGACCGTTTACATGATCATCGAATCCAAGGTTAACGATCCTGAGAAATACGGCCAGTACATCGCCAAGATGCCGAGCATCGTGGCGAAATATAGCGGACGGTATCTTGTCCGAGGCTGCAAAATTACAGCGCTCTTGGGAGGCGATTGGATGCCTGAAAAGATGATCATCCTGGAGTCTCCATCTGAGGCACACATCAAGGAGCGTCTATCATCTTCCGAACACCAGGCAATTGCACCGCTACGTGAAGCAGGTGCTGAAATCAGTCGCTAAATCACTCTTACTTATTACATTCGTAAGAAAAGCTAAATAGAATGCAGTAGATAAGTCAATCAAGTTTTATATGAGGTGAAGTATTTGGCTGATAAGAAATTCTACGTGCTTCCGGATTTGCCCTATGCCTACAATGCCCTTGAGCCGTATATATCTGAGACGCAGCTGAAGATCCATCACGACAAGCACCATGCAGCTTATGTCAAAGGCGCGAACGCAATACTCGAGAAGCTGGATAAGGCTCACCAGGAAGGCACAGATCTGGATATGAAGGCCATGCTGAAGGAGCTTTCATTCAATATCGGTGGCCATGTGCTCCACGGCCTATTCTGGAAGAACATGATGCCATCTGATAAGGCATTGAAGGAACCGGGCGGAGCGATCGCCGATCTGTTGAAGAAAGAGTTCGGCTCATTCGAGCGCTTTAAGAAAGAGTTTACTGCTGCAGCCAACAGCGCCGAAGGCTCCGGTTGGGGAGCGCTTGCCTACTGCACGCAGACAAACCGCCCACTATTGATGCAGATCGAGAAGCATAATGTGAATGTGTACCCGGACTTCAAAATCATGATGGTTCTCGATGTATGGGAGCACGCCTACTACCTGGATTACAAGAATGAGAGGCCCAAGTTCACGGAGGCCTTCTGGAATATAGTTAACTGGGATGAAGTGGATAGGAGGCTTGAGGCGATAGTGAAATAGCTTTAAGCATATGTTTTATCTTAATTTTTAGTATTTATTTTTTGGTATTTATGACATGGAGAAGAAAAGGCTGAACAGTTATGGATAATATTAAAATCTCTCTGTGTCTCTGTGGTGAGTTCACAACTGCAAAGATACTAGATCTTTTAAATGAGGCCGACTTTGCTGGAAAGTGCACTAGAAGGCCAGAAGGATTGAATAACCAATAAACTCACGGCTGCCGCATGAGAGGGAAGACAAACGGGATGGATGGCATAGGTATACTTCTATTCCTATCCATAAAAGGGCAGTTGGCTATTGTGGATGCTATGTTCTTTCCCGGTATATCATCCCTGATAGTCAGAAGATTCATAGTAGAAGGGCTGGAAGACGCCAGACTAAGATGGGGCCCGCGCAGGCTTTACCTTCAGGCATATGTTATTGTCCTTGCCATATTCATCGCTGCCTATGGGCTGACTGCCGTCCTTTTCACCAGGCCTGACTTCACCCTCAGCGCATTCAGCCAGATGTACGGAATGGCATTGTCGCCAAATCCTGGCCCGATACTTCTTGCAGTCTTTATTACAACTATCGCAATCGCACCGATCTTCAACTCAATACCCGCCTTTGGAGAGGAGCTCGGTTGGTGGGGATACCTCATTCACAGCTATAGTTACGCTTGTGGGAATCTACATAGGCCATCTCAGGAAGCACCGTTCTGGCAGCGTTCGCCCATGGAATGTTCAACTCACACTTTTACGGCGTATGGCCGCTCATCTTCTTGAACTATGATCCTCTGCTTGGAGGAGTGACAGGGCTAACAGGAATATCAAGAGTACTGTTGCCACTGGTTGCATGGGTCCTAAAGAAGAAAACAAAGGATACACCTACAAGCGATTGGGCTCTTGGCGAAGAGGATTAAAGGGCATATCTATTAAATGCTAATGTATTTTTGGCTAGCTTGAGATCGCGCAAACAACAGCGAGGATGTAAATAGCGCAAATCGGGATTCACTAAATAGCACATGCATTACTTTCGTCCCACCCACATCGCCTTGGTTTAATAACTCCCAAGTTAGAATATACAGGCGTTTACTTTATTACCATGATGAGAGAGATACTTACTAAAAAATTTAACACGTCCGTGAGCGCAAAGCCGATAAATAGAGGATGATATACTGCTACGATTGATTGAGTATTGAGAGGTCGCGTTATGATTCTGTGCTTTAGAGGGGATTCGCTTTGAGCAGCAGGATAGTCCAGCAGACACTGGAAGGGCTGTCCGTTTCTACAATGCCGAGGGTCAGGACTACGGATGGACATCTTCTCGATTGGGATAAAGATGCGATAGCAAAGCAGCTCTTGAAGGAGACAAAACTATCTGAACAATTCTATAAAGTCCCCAGCATAACCGAAGATGAGGCAAAGGACATTGCCCGCGAGGTCGAGCGCAGAATTAGATGGATGAATGTGAAGTACCTGAGCGGTCCCTTAGTCAGGGAGATCATGAACGTTGTCCTGCTGGAACGGCGCCATACTGAATGGAGAAACATCTGTACCCGCGTTGGAACGCCTGTCTTTGACGCCCACCTGATAGATATAGGCACGGGCTTTGAGGCCAGAGAGAATGCCAATTTGCAGGAAAATGCCGAGACAAGCCATAAAAAGAAGGCCGATAAGATCAGTAAAGAGCAATATCTGCTTCTTCTGCCGCCTTATCTTGCAGATCGTCACCTTGCAGGCGATTTACATATTCACGATCTTGAGTATTTTGGAACGAGGCCCTTCTGTCAGGATTGGGATCTCCGATACTTCTTCTATTATGGGCTCATGCCCGACGGCCTCGGAACAAAGGCAAGCGTCGCTGGTCCTGCGAAAAAGCCAGAGGTTGCAATCCTTCATGCAGTGAAGGCCCTGGGCAGCGCCCAGACAAACTTCGCAGGAGGCCAGGGGTTCTACAACTTCCTTACGTTCATTGCGCCTTATTTTAAGGGCCTGGAATACAAAGAGATAAAACAGCTCATGCAGATGTTCGTCTATGAGATGACCCAGATGATGGTCGCCCGCGGAGGCCAGCTGGTCTTTTCTTCCGTCCAGCTCACCCCCGGCGTGCCGGCTCTCTGGAAGGATAAGCCCGCAGTTTATTCCGGCAACGTCTGGGACGGCGTTCAGGCTGAAAAGCGGACTTATGGCCAGTTCGAGCGGGAGGTTCGCCTGGCCTTCAAGGCCCTGATGGAGGTCATGCTTAAAGGAGATCACTGGGGAAAGCCCTTCAACTTCCCCAAGCCCGAGATAAGCATTGAGCCGGATTTCATGCATGAGGACGAGGATTTCAATAAGGCACATCCCGACCTTCCGACATATCATGACCTGTACCTTCTAACCTTCAAGCTGGCTGCTGAGTACGGTACACCATATTTCGACAATCAGCTTCCCGCCTACAGAGGTGCAGGAAAAGGAATATCATGCTATCAGTGCCTTGCAGAGGATGAGCTGGTTCCATTTGCTGCAGCCAATGGCATGATGGGTGTAAAACAGATCGGAGAGCTATTCAGAGATGCATCGAAGAACGGCCTGAGCATAGATCCCGATGGCATAGAATTCGCTGAGTTTAGCGGCAGCACGCCAAGTATCGACTTCAAGACATTCAAAGCATCTTTGAAATCCTTTAGCGGAGTAATGCGTAAGGGGTACAAGGGAAAGCTACTCCATATCACGCTGAACTCCGGAAGGCGAATAAGGGTCACCCCGGATCATCCAGTATTTGTGCTGGATAATTGCCAATTCAAGAAAAAGAGAGCCAAAGAACTTGAAATTGGGGAGTATATGCCTATCCTGAAGAATCTCGACCTCAGCGTTCCACTCATATCCTCATTAGATATCGATAAAACTTTAGCCAACGCAGGATATGGCTGGGATATCTCAATAAGCTCTGGCGAAGTGAATATAAAGAACGCCAAAAAGCATGGGCTGCCCAAGTACTTGCCCATAACGCCTGAGATGGCAAGATTCTTAGGCTACTATCTGGCTGAAGGGTGCAGTGATCACAGTGGACGAAGGTACTCCATCCGCCTATCCTTTGGTAAGCATGAGACCGATTTGATTGATGATGCCACATGGTGCATAAGCAATCTTGGCTTTGAGCCGCTCATCTCTGTGGAGAAGACTGCAACAAATGTTTGCGTTAATAGCAAACTGCTGTACCTACTTATCGATGCATTAGGATGCGGCCATAATGCCCACGATAAATCAGTGCCGGATCTTTTGTTTAATGTAGAGCCTTCATTGGTAGGCCAGTATATCTCATGCGCCTTCAAAGGAGACGGAAACATCGATGTTCAGGTGAGCGAACTAGGGAATTACATACACACCGCGCACAACATTAGAATGAGACTTGTATCAAGGGATGCTGTGCAGAAGCTTATCCTGCTGGCACAGAGGATAGGCATACAGATGAATTACATGGTGCGCGATGAGTCTGTTAAGCATCCTCATACTGGCAAGCCATATGAGCTAATAGGCTATTCTTGCTACACTACATCTCAGGACCAGATAAAGAAGTTCTATAAAGCGACAGACTACGGCAATAGTGCGATTGCCAACAGCGATCGAGAAGTGGGAGGAGCATTCACCAGGATTCCGATAAAAGAAACTGGCGTCGAGTACTCGGATCTGAAATATCCCAGCCAATACAGGTCCAGCGGTTATAATTGCGTGAACCAATGCCTCATCATTGATAACACTGTAGAAGATGCCCTCAGGAATTTGATCAATGGCGATATTCATCCTCAGATGATCAAAAAAATCGAGGAAGAGGATTATGAGGGCTATGTATACGACCTCGTGGATGTCTCAGATACCCACAACTTCAGCAATGCCCTAGGTATAATAACTGGTAACTGTTGTGCTTACCAATTTGCTGCCACTTATGAGAAAGATCCATCGTTTGATCAAAAGCTATACTTCAGAGATGGCATGCATTTCTCAATGGGCTCCTGGCAGGTCGTTTCGTTGAACTGTCCGCGCGCAGCTTATCTGGCCAGGGGCGATGACGATCTTCTGTTCGAGTACCTTAGAGAGCTCATGGATACATCCATGGAGATCTTCCAGGTCAAAAGAGAATGGATGAACCAGATATTGAAGAGCCACAGGATGCCCTTCGCGACCCAACGCCCCCGTGACCCCCTTACAGGCGAGAAAGGGGCAATAGCTGTAGATTTAGACGACTTGGTATACACAATCGGTGTTGTCGGGGTCAATGAGATGTCAGAGTTCCATACAGGAAAGCAGATGCATGAATCAAAAGATGCCTGGAAGCTGGCCGTGCGTGCGATGACTGAGATGGAGCTTTATGCGAAAGAGCTGAGCAAACGGCATAATATGACGATAGCCCTTGCAAGAACGCCCGCAGAAACAACCGCCCAAAGATTTGCTGTTTCCGATCTGATTCATGAAGAGTTCAGGGAGTGCGCGGAACAGGTGGTGAAAGGCGATCTTGAGGCTGTGAAGATGAACTTGTATAAGACGCGCGACCTGCCTGTATATTACTCGAACGGCACCCACATACCGCCAAGTGCCGATATTTCAATATTGGAGAGGGCAAAGCTTGAGCATGTATTCTTCCCCATAGTAGATGGCGGCAATATATTCCATATATTCATGGGCGAGTCCACGCCTGATCCCAAAGGCCTGATGGATTTCGGCATGCGTCTGGCAAAGACTACTCAGATAGGATACTTTACATTCACCAAGGATATGACGGTCTGCCTGGCTTGCGCCAAAGTTTCGCCAGGACTCAAAGATAATTGCCCTAACTGCGAATCCTCCGATGTGGATCATATAAGCAGGATTACAGGCTACCTCCAGGCGGTCAGCGGCTGGAACAATGCAAAGAAACAGGAACTCAAGGATAGGAAACGCTATAACGATCTGATATAGCCATAGCTGACGAAAAGTATATATTGGATATAACTTTACTGGTGGATTTGCCCGTAAGGCAAATGGAGGATTAAATAATGCCAGCAATAGTTAATGAAGAGGAATGTGTGCAGTGCGGAACATGTGCTGAGAACTGCCCAGAGGAAGCAATAACACTCGATGATAACCAAAATCCCACAGTAGATAAGGAAAAGTGCACTGAATGCGGCACTTGCGTCGAAAACTGTCCATCTGAGGCTATCAGCGTAGAGTAAAAGCCTCCTACTATTTTTAAAGTTTTTTAGCTCTGGATCTTATCGGATATTATATCATAAAACTTATTCCAATCCAGCGTCGTCGAAACGCATCCAGCCTGCGATAACATCACACCTATGGCAGGTATATCATGGCTGTGGCAGAGAATAAGGCCTTCCTTTATTTCCATCTGGCAGCCCACACCGATAATTGCACCGGGCCTGTATTTCTTGATGATTCTTTTTATGAAGCTGGAGCCGGGAACAATGAAGAACCTATAGCCAAGACCCTCTGCGATCTCCTTTGCCTTGCCGATATTGCATCGCCCGCAGCTTATGCACCTGATGCCCTCTGGGGTCAGCTTGGCAGGGCACTCTGTGCTGCGTACACACTGAGGCATGAATATAAACCGCTCATTGTAAGGTACTCGAAGGAACTTCTTCCGATTGATATAGTTTCTCAGACGGACGCCTACGTCATCAACTATTGCATCATCAGCTCTCGCAAACCAGAATATGGCTTTGATCGCGCTCTCAAGAACGCTCACGCTTATTAGCATCAGCCTGGCCGCGAGAAAGTGGCCGGTCTTAAAGGAGTATAGGATCATCAATGCTCCGAACAAAGATAGAACAATGATGACTGCGGCCAGCGTTACTGTCAACTTTCCTACGAGATAGAACAGCGGGTCCATGTACTCTATGATCATGCTATCTGTGCCTTTTCAGTTCGCAGTTTATAATCGTTACCCGCGGCGGAAGGTTTTTATTCCTTGCTCCCGTGAAGTTTATGCCTTCGCAATTATGAATTTAATGAGGATTAAAAATGGCTAGAATGCACAGCAGAAAAAAGGGGTCATCAAGATCCAGACCTCCATCGGTAAGCAAAGCGCCAGAATGGTGCGATATCTCAGAGGATGAGCTGGGAAAACTCATATTGAAGCTTCATGACAGCGGAATCACATCCAGCAGAATAGGACTTACACTACGTGACCAGTATGGAGTGCCAAGCGTTAAGCTGGTTTTAGGCAAGAACCTGAATCGCTATCTAAAGGATCAGGGAGCCCTGCCGGAGGTACCTGAGGATCTGACCAATTTGATGAGAAGGGCACTGCACATAAGAAGGCACCTCAAGGCAAATGGGAAGGATGTACATAACAAGAGATCGCTTCAGCTGATAGAAAGCAAGATCAGAAGGCTTGTTAGGTATTACCACGACTCAGGAAGGCTGGCGCCAAGCTGGGAGTATACGCCTGAAGGTGCTGAGATAATCGTTACATGAAAAGGCTTGAAAAAGCTGCAGAAGACATCGCAAAATCGATTTTGCGGTGTGATAGCATGCGGGTGATCTCGCACAACGATGCCGACGGGATTACTTCCGCAGGGCTGATTTGTAGCGCCCTTACTAGGGCGGGCATACCTTTTCACGCCACGCTTCTAAACCGCCTGGATAACACTATTGTGGACTCGCTCGAAGGGCCGGTCGTCTTCTGCGATATGGGCAGTGGAAAGCCTGAGCTGATCTCCCGCGTTAAAGGCGAATGCTTTGTGCTCGATCACCATATGCCAGTAGGAACTTTGAGCTGCAAGCATCTGAATCCACACCATTTCGGCATAGATGGTGCCTTCGAGATCAGCGCGAGTGGGATTGTGTATTCTGTTGTACGCAAGATGGGAGATAATGCGGATTTGGCCAGCCTTGCCTTAGTAGGGGCGATGGGAGATAGGCAGGCGATGATTGGAACCAATCGCATAATTCTCGAAGAGGCTGTTGCTTCCGGCACTGTCGAGGTTAGAGCGGGGCTGAAGATGCCAGAGGACGGCCCAGTTGTTGAGGTCTTCGAACATTCGATCGAGCCGTTACTTGATTTCACTGGGGATAGGGCTAAAACCAAGGAATTTCTTGACAATCTCAAGATAAAAGGCGATATCCAGAATTTAGGCGGAAATGAGCTTTCAAGGCTTGCTACGGCGCTAACTCTAAAGCTCCTGATGCAGGGCAGCTTTGCCGCAGACTCGATAATTGGAGAGGTGATCCGCCTTAAAAAGGAGGTCGTAGAGAATTCCCTGGAGCTTGTGCAGCTGCTCAACGCCTGTGGGAACAGGGATATGCCCGGCCTGGGACTAACTTTATGTTTACGCAACAATGCTGGCTTAAGCGAAGCGAGAAGGCTGGCCTCCGAGTACAAAGGGCATATTCTCCGAGAGATAGCCCTTCTCAAGGAGCAGCATAAGGAGCTAAAAAATATCCGATATCTAAAGGGGAAAGATATGGAGGCGGGGTCTGTCGTAGCTGGACTTGGGATCAGATACCTCTTCACCGACAGACCGCTATTGACACTGAACCATAAGGGTGATATAGTCAAGGTATCGGCACGAGGGAATAAGCTTCTTGTAAGCCAGGGTCTCGATCTTTCAGCGGCATTACGAAATGGGGCAGAGACAGTTGGCGGTGTAGGTGGAGGACACACTATAGCCAGCGGGGCATCAATACCTCCCGGCGCTGAGGATAAATTCGTAGCACTTGTGGACGATATCGTTGGCCAGCAGCTCGGACGAACGAATGGCGAAGGAGTATGATAAAGTGATAAAGTCCAGGATTGTCCTTTGCGGCCCGAACGCTGAAGAACTGTCGAAGGCCATTGAGCCGGATAACCTGCCCAATATGAGTCTAAGGATGGAAGAAAATTGCCTATGCCTTGAGTTCGCTGTAGAAAAAATAGGCACACTTCTATCTACAATTGATGATCTGCTGATGAATATAAAAGTGGCTGAGGAGACGTTGGTCTCTGTGGAGGAATGATGAAGTTCCATTTGGAGGCTAGCATCAGGCTGAGCGCAGATGCTGCTGCGGCTGAAGATGCAATCGCTGATTTTTTTGCTGGCGCAGATAAGATACTGCAAAAGGGTGCTTCTCAAGGGCATGGCGCCAGGATAATCCAGTGGAAGCTCGCTGGAAACAGAATAGACCTGATAATAGAGAGCGATAGGTATGTGCGCGCCCATGACGCCATTTTGAGGCTGAGAAAGCCCTTGGCCGAGCTTTTGGGCAAGCAATATCACATCGGTGTACGTGGGCTAGATATAAGCAAATTTGAGATAGAGGTTGAATCCGAGCGGCCGATCACTCACAAGATACCCTACGTTCGCGATATAAAGCATGAGAACGGCCGGCTTCTGCTCGAGCTCGACGTGGGACCCGGTGGAAGCCTGGGCCAGTCTGAGATAGAGAACCGCATACCAGACCGGATAGTGAGCCTTCTTGAAGAGAAGCTCCAGTCCTATGGCGGAAAGGCTGAGCATTGGGAGCTTCTGTGGGAGAGCCCGGCAAGAGAGCCCAAGTTTAATCGCGATCCGACCGAAGAGATGCTGAAGGCTGGCTGGATCAAGCATGGAGCTGCCCGCGGCCAGTGGATCTACGGCCCAGAATCAACGCACCTCTTCCGCACATTTGAGAAAATTGTAATGGATGAAATCATCCGGCCTTTGGGCTACCGTGAAATGATATTCCCCAAGCTGGATACATGGGATGTATGGAAGAAGTCTGGACATGCGCAGGGTGTCTATCCGGAGATTTACTTCGTCTGTCCCCCCAAGACGCGTGATCCGGCATTCTGGGAAGAGGTCATAGATTACTACAAGGTCACGCACGAGGTTCCTCTGGAGCTTGTCAAAGAGAAGATAGACGTTCCAATTGGAGGAATGTGCTATGCCCAATGTCCTACTTTCTGGGGATTTATGCAAGGGACGACAGTGCCGAACGGTGAGCTGCCGATAAAGGTTTTCGATAGATCCGGGACAAGCCATAGATATGAATCCGGCGGAATACACGGCATTGAGCGAGTTGACGAATTCCACAGGATAGAGATCGTCTGGCTTGGAACGCGCGAGCAGACGCTGGAAGAGGCCGAAAAGCTGAAGGAGCGCTATAAGCATATCTTCGAAGATATTCTTGAGCTTCGCTGGCGCATGGCCTGGGTCACACCATGGTTCATGGCGCAAGAAGGAAAAACCGGCCTGGCCGAGATGCAAGGCGCAGGCACTGTGGACTACGAGGCTGTGCTGCCCTATAACGGAAACTGGATAGAGTTCCAGAACCTCTCAGTCAACGGCGAGAAGTATCCAAAGGGATTTACAGTGAAGTCACAATCGGGCGATCCCCTATGGTCGGGGTGCAGCGGCGTCGGTCTTGAAAGATGGGCGAGCGCATTTTTGAGCCAGAAAGGACTGAATCCTGAGAACTGGCCTGAGGCGTTCAGGAAGAGCTTTGGGGAGATGCCTAAAGGGATTAAGTTCCTGTAGGTTCATATCAACTGAGACGGGTTGGATGTGATCCTGCCCATATCTTTTCTCGGGCACTATTCAATGCTAAATTAATGGTTTATGCCGTTATATCTTTAGAGATAACAAGGATCGAATCCCTGCAAGCATGATGCAAAAACCTATAACATATTGAGGTATACATTCCATTATGATTACAAGTTGTGTGTATACAATTCGCATCCCCGAAGAAGTGCGAAAGGCGATGGACGAAATGCCTGATATAAACTGGCAGTTTGATATCAGGCAAGCTGTCGTGGATATGGTGAAAACGAGGAAAATCTAGATAATCTTGACTAATTGATTAAAATTCAACGCTGACTAACCATAGCCTACCGCAACAGTAATCTCTCATAAAAGGCAATAAAATTTGTGTATCTGAAGTTGCTAAGTCCTTTGGTCAATAAATATGCTTGTGAAGGCGATCGTTGATTGCAGGCCGCCAAAAGTCCCCATTCTGCGCCTTTTGAGGAAGTCCTCAAAGGTCTTAATGCCAATCCTGATGGCCTTAGCGAGGGCGAAGTAGCTAAGCGTTTGAAAACTTATGGGCCAAATAGTCTTCCCAAAACTAAAACGACGGGCATATCAATTTACTTCTTGCGACAGTTCTTAAGCCCATTGATTTATATTTTATTGCTGGCGGCCCTTATTTCCCTAATACTTGGCGAGTGGCAAGATAGCATTTTCATATCTATTGTGCTCATTATCAACGCAATCATTGGCACCATCCAGGAATACTCGGCTGAGCAAAGCGCTGAAGCCTTAAGAAACTTAGTGAGAACCAAGAGCAGGGTGATTCGTGGTGGCGAAGAGTTTGAAATAGATTCGGAGGGGCTTGTTCCCGGAGATATTGTCCTCCTTGAATCAGGCGGAAAAGTCCCTGCTGATATAAGGCTGATATCTGCCAGGGATTTAGAGGTAGATGAGTCTCTGCTGACAGGAGAATCGCAGGCTAGTGCCAAAGATCCCTATATTATTTCGGATCCAAATACTCCTTTGGGCGATAGGGAAAATATGGCTTTTTCCGGTACTCTCGTGAACTCGGGTAGGGGCATGGGAGTGGTAGTATCCACTGGATCGAATACTGAAGTTGGGAGCTTTGCGGCATCTCTGGCTGGCAAGGCAGAAACAAAGCCCCCTCTGATATTGAGAATGGAGAGGTTCAACTCCAAAATAGTTCTCCTAATTGCCATTGCCGTGATAATTATCTTTATTGTGGAGCTTTACAGAGGCGAGCCGTTGTATGATATCTTCTTTCAGTCTGTGGCCCTAGCAGTAGCAGCTGTTCCTGAAGGCTTGCCTGTAGCCATGACCGTAGCCCTATCAATAGGTATGTCACGTATGGCTAAGAGGAATGTCATTGTGCGAAGGCTGGTAGCAGTTGAGGCGCTCGGATCATGTAACTACATAGCCTCGGATAAAACGGGGACGCTTACCATGAATCAACTGACAGTTAAGCGTATCTCCATTCCCGGGCTTGATCCATTATGGGTAACTGGAGAGGGCGTATCTCCGAAGGGTGAAGTTGTAGCAGCAAGGGAGACTTCCGGCCCTCTATCGGCAGGTAAGAAATCCCTCATCGAAGATCTTGCCAGAGCCTCTGTTTTGGCTAACGAGGGCTCCGCAATTTTCAGAGATGGAAAGTTGGACTTACACGGGGATACGGTTGATGTTGCCCTCCTGATTATGGCCCAAAAAGCTGGAGTCGACCAGCAGAATGAGCTGAAATCGTATCCCAGGCTGGCCCAGATACCGTACGAATCAGCGCGCCAATTTTCGGCCACCCTCAATAAAGCTTCAGATGGAACGCAGGCATTTGCCAAGGGCTCTCCTGAAAAGATACTGAAGATGAGCAGCAATATGGCCACAGCTGAGGGTGTTAAGCCCCTGGAGCCCAAGGTCGTTGAAGATCAGGCCATGGATTTGGCTGCAACAGGCTACCGCCTTCTGGCGTTTACCTCTGGAAAATTCCCCGAAGACAAAGAATTCATAGACGAGAATATCAAAGGGCTCACATTCCTTGGCTTGGTGGGGATGATTGATCCGCTTAGGCCTGAAGCCAAGGGAGCTGTAGATGCCTGCAAAAGCGCTGGAATTCAGGTTGCCATGGTCACGGGAGACCATCCTGCAACAGCATTATCCATAGCTAGAGATCTGGGGCTGGCAGATAGCATCAATCAGGTAGTAACCGGTACTGAACTAAAAGGTGCAGAGGTAAATGGAGATGCAGCAGTTGATGCCTTGACCTCAAAGGGCAGGGTCTTCGCTCGGGTGGAGCCAAAGCAAAAAGTGCTTATCACAAGTTCCCTTATGCGCCAGGGCAAGCTTGTAGCTGTAACTGGCGATGGAGCCAACGATGCACCGGCCCTCCATGCCGCTCATGTCGGTGTAGCCATGGGAAAGAGTGGCACAGATCTAGCCAGAGAGAGCGCAGATCTCATAATCTCTGATGATAACTTCGCCTCTATAGTTGCTGGCATAAAAGAGGGCAGGATTGTCTACGGGAATTTGAGAAAAGTCATTTTCTTTACGATATCCACCGGAGTAGCAGAGATTTTCCTCTTTATTCTGGCGCTGATATTCAATATGCCTCTACCATTGATCGCCGTCCAGCTGCTCTGGCTGAACTTAGTTACCAATGGCATCCAAGATGTAGCCCTTGCCTTCGAGCCAGGAGAGGGCGGAGAGATGAACCTTCCACCAAGGCCCACGGATGAGCCGATATTTAACCGCCTCATGGTGGAAAGAGTAGTTATGGTGGCGGTGATTATAGGAGGACTAGCCTTTGCATTATATTATTGGCTCCTATCCCAGGGCTGGAACCTTTATGATGCCAGGAACAGCACTATGCTTCTAATGGTTCTATTTGAGAACGCAATGGTATTTACCAGCCGCTCTGAGATAAAGTCCGCCTTCAGCACCAGCCCTCTTAAGAATCCTCTGCTCATCTTCGGCACTCTGGCAGCAGTCTCATTTCAAGCGGCTGCAATGTACATACCCTGGCTGAGCGATGTTCTGCAAATTCACCCTGTTCCCTTAAATCAATGGATCAATCTTCTAGCAATAGCTTTGACGGCCTTTGCAGTTATGGAGACGCATAAGTTACTATTAAGAAGACTTCAAGGCTAATCAAAGATGCATTCTACCAACCAACCAACCCGTCGAATTTTACGAGATAGATGTCCCTGAATGGACTAAAGATGATCTTATTGGCCACCGCGAACTCAGGTTCACGGCAGAAGAGCTTGCTAAAGCAATGCCCAAAGTATACGATACCTGCGACGAGACGATCGATCCAGGACCCTGTTATAGTGAGCAGGGATGTGTAGAATCACCTGGCCTTCCAACTCTATCTTTCAAATACTTGAGCCAACAAGGTGCGTGGATCTCATCCCCCGCACATTATGGCGGCTATAGAAACAGCATCGATAAATGTGAACCGTCCCGGAGGGCGTTAGCCCGTCGCGGCTACTTACGCGACAGCCCCGTAACCATTTGCGCGGGAGCGAAGCGACTCGCGGGCACCCCAGAATTAGAGAGACGTAAAGTTGATTAAGACACTACTTTACATCGAAAATAAATTCTTCTAAGTGATTTCTCGATACCCAAGCTCCTTAGCCTTAGCAATCGCAGCCTCGGCCTCATCATACCTATGAATTGCCTTGAAGGCAACAGATTTGATAGCCCATGCCTTGGCGTTTTTGGGATTCAGCTCGATGGCTTTATCACAGCATTTAATGGACTCTGCAATTTTTCCGGTAAAATAAAATGCTCTGCCCTTATTCATCCAGGCATCCTCATTATTGGGATCCTGTTTCAGGGTTTTATTGTAATACTTGAGGGCTCCTTCGTACTCTTTCTTGGCCCGAAGGGCATCGCCCTTCCAGTTCCAGATAATTGGAGCATTCCTGAAGCTAAATCCGGATTCATTATCACATATCTGGACTGCCTCTTCGTATCTGCCCAATGCCATCAATGCATCAAGCTTTTTATCCCAAGTATCGGCGTTTTTGGGGCTCATGCCGATGAGCTTATCGCAGCACATTATTTTCTCCTTCAGGCAGTCTTCATTCCTGGGATCAATGCCAAGAGCTGCCTCATAGCACTTCAGGGCATCGGCATACTTGCGTTGGTAATACAGCGCTCTGCCTTTGAACATCCAGGCATCTACATCTTCTGGGCTCTTCTGTAATACTCTATTGAGAAGCTTGATGGCATCGTCATACTTGCCGCTGGCGAAAAGATACTTTCCCTGGCGCCTCCAAGTATCATCTGTCCCCATAAATCTCAAGGACTGCTGTTTGCTGATGGTATTAATATATCTCCTTTGTTGGTATTGTTGCATTTGATGGACACCACTGACTTCAATATTCTTAAGGCGATATCAGATCTGAAAGTCGCCAATCCCAAAGCGGATAGGATCAACGCCATAGTTCATCTCGACCCAGAGGAGCTGGGCGCGCGCTTAGGCGTCTTGGAGATGGAGGGGTATATCAAGACACAAAGTGGAACCTCATCGAGCGACAGTCTTCCAAATGGCATTTATGCCGCAGGATTAACTAACCTTGGGCGAAGGGCGCTGACAGGAAATAGATGGCAATAGCGGTGATAATAGGTGATAATAATCGCAATAATAGTAGAATTGATAAATCTATTATAGCGCCCAGAATCAGGTGATATCATGAAGAAACAATCGAGAAGAGAAAAAAGCAGTCCAGAGATGATACGAAGAAGGATGAAGAATAGCCTTCCTTGGAGCTTATCGCGTTGGCTGTCAAAACTGTGGAACAAAAAGAAATAGCCTTTTCCCGGCAATAGCATAATCGACTGTTGCCAACTATTTTTAAGAGCTGTAATAATCCAAAAAAATGGCATACTGCAGCTGACTGTATTCTCTTTATACGAAGATTCTTAAACAGAGGGATAACCTAATATAATGGTTAAATGTTATAATGGTTAAATGTTGCACATTGCTAAGGAGGATCGGTGAAGCGCATTCAAGATCCTTTAAGCTGGAGGGAGCTAAAGCTAGTTTGGGAGGAAGAAGGAAGGAGGAAACAAACCCGAACACCAAAAGAGACTTGCGCAACTTTGGGTGACCACAGCCATATCGATAACACTTCAGAGGCATGCTACCTCCATGAACATCTCATTGAGATGCTCTGCCCATTCTATTCCCTTCGATATTGTGCGCTAAATCCCTCATTACGATATAACCGTTCCAAGAATATTAGCGCTGTTGGATTCATTTGGTATAAGCTATATGTGTTTAATCAATATTTTAGTCGTGATTTATAAAAACATCCCTAAATAATATGCTGGACCCTGCAGAGAATATGATAACGTTAAAGGACATGGCCGAGGAGATCAGACAGCTTATAGCACCACACAGAGGTAAAAGAGGTGTTTTAATCCAGATGCTACAGGAGATCCAAAACAAGTATGGATATCTATCTGAGGATGCCATTTCCGCTATAGCAGAGGAGACCGAAATCCCTGCGAGCAAAGTTTACAGTGTAGCTAGTTTCTATTCACAGTTTAAATTTAAAAGCCCTGGCATCCACCAGATCAAAGTATGCTCCGGAACCACCTGTCATGTGCGGGGAGGGCAAAGCATCATTGAAAGGGTGGAATGCGATTTAGGTATTCGCTATGGTGAAACCACAGATGATGGCAAGATTAGTCTAGGGCGTGTGGCATGTATGGGCTGCTGTGCTCTAGCTCCAGTGATTGTAATCGATGGAGATGTTCATGGAAAAGTAGCTCAGAAGGAGCTGGGTAAATTATTGAACAATTTATGTAGAATCGAAGATGATAAGCAAACCAAGCACCAATGAGAGACGAACCATATCGGTCTGTCGAAGCACAGGCTGCAATTCATCCAGCTCTAAGCAAATTTATGATGCCTTCGTATCTGAGATAATTGCGCGCGATTTGACTAGCACAGTAGCAGTAAAGTTTACGGGCTGTCATGGGTTCTGCCAGCGAGGACCTATTGTAATCGTCGATCCTGAGGGCATTTTATACTCTGAAGTGAGAACAAAAGATGCAGCCGAGATTATAGAATCGCATATTATAGAGAATAAACCAGTGGAGCGTTTGTTTTATCGTGACCCCAAGACGAATTTGCCCATCCCATATTATCGCGATATGGAGTTCTATAAAAACCAGCAAAGGATTGTAATCCTTCGCAATTGCGGCCATATCGACCCAGAAAATATCGATGATTATCTGAAAGTAGGAGGATACAGAGGGCTTAAAAAAGTCCTTTCTGAGATGAAGCCAGAGGACGTTATCGATGAGATCAAGAATTCAGGTTTGAGAGGCCGCGGCGGTGCTGGCTTCCCAACCGGCGTAAAATGGGGATATTGCCGTGCCGCCAAAGGCGAACCAAAGTACATCGTCTGCAACGGAGATGAAGGGGACCCAGGGGCATTTATGGATAGAAGTATACTTGAAGCGGACCCCCATACTGTTCTTGAAGGCATGGCCATTGCAGGTTACGCAATTGGAGCGTCTGTTGGCTATATCTATGTTCGCGCAGAGTACCCGCTTGCGGTAAAAAGAATCCGTACCGCACTTCGACAGGCTGAAGAACGCGGTTTTTTGGGACAAAATATCACGGGTTCATCGTACTCTTTAAAAATTGATATCAAAGAGGGTGCGGGCGCATTTGTCTGCGGCGAGGAGACCGCTCTCATGGCATCGATCGAAGGAGAGAGAGGCATGCCTAGGCTGAGGCCTCCATTCCCTGCCGAAGTTGGCCTCTGGGGCAAGCCGACTGTGATAAACAATGTGAAGTCTCTAGCCAGCGTACCCGTCATTATAACTCACAGTGCAGAATGGTTTGCCTCCATCGGCACGGAAAACAGCAGAGGAACTGCTGTATTTTCATTGACAGGAAAGATTGCAAATAGCGGTCTCGTTGAGGTTCCAATGGGCACGCCGCTACGGAAAATCATCTATAATATTGGAGGCGGCATTCCAAATGGCAAAAGATTCAAGGCAGTGCAAACTGGCGGTCCCTCCGGAGGCTGCTTGCCAGCATCATTTATGGATTCGCCTGTAGATTTCAAAACGCTAACATCAGCCGGTTCAATCATGGGCTCAGGCGGATTGATAGTGATGGATGAAGATACCTGTATGGTGGAAATGGCTCACTATTTCCTGAGCTTCACACAGGAAGAGTCCTGCGGAAAATGTACGCCTTGCCGCATAGGAACCAGAAGGATGCTGGAAATATTATCGAAAATCAAATCAGGTAAAGGCACTGAAAAGGATATCGAGACGCTTGAGGATCTTGCCTCAACCATTAGAAATGCAGCCCTGTGTGGCCTAGGCCAAGGCGCACCCAACCCCGTGCTTACGACACTCAGATACTTCAGAAATGAATACGAGGAGCATATAAAGAATAAAAGGTGCCCAGCGCTTGTATGTAAATCCCTGATAAAGTTCAAAATCGATCCGAATAAATGTATTGGCTGCGGCCTATGCAAGGAAAACTGCCCAGCAGAGACTATAAGCGGCGAGACCAAAAAACCACATTCCATTGGCTCGGATAAATGTATAAGATGCGGGGCATGCTATCAGATTTGTCCCGCCAAGGAAAATGCGGTATATAAAATCTCAGGGGTTGGATAACGATCGCTATGGGCCTCGAAATACCTTATATCAGATGATCGAAGAATGGCGGTCTAGTGGAAGCAAAAACTAATAGAATATCCAATCTGAATATAACAATGATGACTTAATGGCAAGCTACAATCGTTTTCCCGAAAAGGTTTTGCAGGATCGAGCCTGTGAGGCCATCGATCGCTTGGCCTGTTGTGAAATCTGCCCCAGACACTGCCGGGTGAACCGCCTTGAAGACGAGCGAGGATTCTGCCGTATGGGCAGATACGCTCGCATTTACAGCTATGCCCCTCATTTTGGGGAGGAGGCCCCGCTGGTCGGCAGTCATGGATCCGGCACCATCTTCTTTTCCGGCTGCAACCTTGGATGCGTCTTCTGCCAGAACTATGAGATAAGCCAGATGGCTCAAGGTCAAGAGGTCAGTGCTAAAGATTTAGCGAAAATTATGATACGATTGCAAGATCTGGGCTGCCATAACATAAATCTCGTGACTCCATCGCATTTCGTGCCCCAGATCCTTGAGGCACTGGTCAAGGCCAGAGAGCTGGGCCTCACTGTTCCGCTGGTCTATAACAGCGGCGGCTATGATCGCGTCGAGACGATAAAGCTGCTTCACGGCATATTCGATATTTACATGCCTGATGCAAAATATGGAACCGATGAGATGGCGCTCGCGTATTCCAATGCACCGCGCTATACCCATTATATGAAGACCTCTATTAAGGAGATGCATCGCCAGGTGGGAGACCTAACTATTGATGATGATGGCATAGCAGTAAAAGGCCTGCTGGTTCGCCATCTTGTTTTGCCTGATGACATTGCCGGCACAGCAGAAGTGGTAAGATTTCTTTCGGAAGAGATATCCAGGGATATATATCTCAATGTGATGGCCCAATACCGTCCCAAATATAACGCGTGCAGCTTCCCTGAGCTGGACAGAGCCATCACCCTGAAAGAATATAAGGATGCAATCAGGCTTGCGGCGAACGCCGGCCTGATGAGAGGGTTAAATTAGGGGATTGACAATCTATTAATCTTCATGAATCGGAATTAGATAGGATGAAGCCCTACGAGTACCTGGAGCATACCGCTGATGTAAAATTTCGCGCGTATGGCAGGACTCCAGAAGAAATGCTGAGCAATGCTGCTACTGCACTCTTCGGCACCATGACGGACCTATCCAAGATCCAAATCAGAGAGACCTGGAAGGCAGAGCTTGAGGCTCCGGATCTGGAGCAGCTAGCCTATGACTGGCTCTCAGAGATCGTCTTCCTCTTTGAGACTGAGTCTGCAGTTTTCTCAACATTTGAGGTTATTCTTAAGAGAAATGATGATTGGAAACTTGAAGCACAGATAGGCGGCGAAAGGACCGACCTCAGCAGACATACCTTTGATAATGAGGTAAAGGCAGTTACCCTGCATGAGTTCGAGGTTAAGAAGAACGATATCTGGTGCTTGCAGGCTGTTCTGGATGTATAATTGCTCCAGATGTATAAAGGATGGATAATTATTTTCAATGTATAATGGATGTATGACTTATGATGCTCAATAAGGTTGATGAAAATATCTACGAGGTAGCTCAGGCCTATCGCCCACAGATGAGAGTGCCCGGAAGGATCTTCGTTTCTGAGGCCCTCCTTCCGATGATCGAGCCTGGAACGGTAGATCAGGTTGCAAATGTGGCCACGCTTTCAGGAATAGTGAAATATTCCATGGCCATGCCGGATGCCCACCTGGGCTATGGATTCCCGATAGGTGGTGTAGCAGCCTTCAGAAAGGATGGCGGCATCATCAGCCCCGGCGGAGTCGGCTTCGATATAAACTGCGGAGTCAGGCTGCTAAGATCGAATCTGAACCATGAAACAGTTCAGCCTTTGATCTCTACGCTGGTGGACTCTCTATTCAATGCAGTGCCCTCAGGAGTCGGAGCAACTGGAAGGCTTCACGTCACAGACCAGCAGCTTACAGAGGCATTCCTGGATGGTGCCAAATGGGCAGTTGATCAGGGCTACGGCGTCAAAGACGACCTGGTGCGCTGTGAAGAGAACGGCTCTATGAAGGGCGCCGATCCATCGCAGGTAAGCATTAAGGCTCGCAAACGAGGTCGACCTCAGTTTGGAACTCTAGGAAGTGGAAATCATTTCCTGGAGATACAGAGGGTTGATGAGATCTTCGATGAACGTATAGCCAAGAGCTTTGGCCTATCAAAGGGCCAAATCACAGTCATGATACATTGCGGCTCACGCGGGGCCGGCCATCAGATCTGCACAGATCACCTGGAAATACTCAGCCGGGCTGTCCACAAATATTGCATCGATATTCCAGACAAGCAGCTTGCATGTGCGCCCATAGGCACGCTCGAGGCAGACCACTACTTCGGTGCAATGGTATGCGCTGCGAATTATGCCTGGGCAAACCGCCATATTATTGCCCACTGGACAAGAGAGGTCTTTGAGAAGTATTTCCCGGAAGCCAGGCTTGATCTAATTTACGATGTCGCCCATAATGTGGCCAAGATCGAAGACCATGAGGTAGACGGGAAAAGAGAAGAGCTGTATGTTCATAGAAAAGGTGCTACAAGGTCATTTGGACCAAGCAGATCAGAAGTGCCTGAGATCTACAGGGATGTGGGCCAGCCAGTTCTTATACCGGGAAGTATGGGCACTCCATCCTACGTCCTCTGCGGAACAGATAAGGCACTTGGCCTGACCTTTGGCTCCGCCTGTCATGGAGCAGGAAGGGTAATGAGCAGAAGCCAGGCATTGAAGACATTCACCGGCCATGATATTCGAGAAGAACTATCCAGAAGCGGCATCAAGGTCAAGGCTACTCATCCATCGATGCTTGCCGAGGAAGCGCCACAGGTCTATAAGCCGTCTAATGAGGTGGTCAATGTTGTCCACAACCTGGGGATTGCCACAAAGGTTGCAAGGCTGATACCATTGGGGGTATCAAAAGGATAAGATTTGAATTTATTCTATCTTTTGACCTTCCAGCCTATCGACACAAGTAGTATCTTTGTTCTTGCATTCATTTTATTAAAGTACATTACATAGAGCTTTTTTCAGACATAATTATCTATCTGATCTAATATACCGAAACTAATATATCGTCGAATGTCGTATATATCGTTAAACGCCGTAATTAAAAATTGGCAAAGGCCGAATATCGAATAGATGCCGCACCCAGATGTTGCCAATATTTCAAAATTTCAAGAACCGAGGTGATAGACAGTGCCCAAGAGGAGCAAAGAGCAAATAGTTTCCCAGATTCTGGATATATGCTGCGATGGTGCAAATAAGACGATGATAGTTCACAAAACCAACTCTAATTCCTCAAATGTTAACTTATATCTTAAAATGCTGATAAAAAATAAATTGGTAAAAGCCAGCGGCAGGTCTTATAGAACGACATCAAAGGGAATCGTTATCCTGGAGAACTTAAGGAAAATCCACGCTACACTGGCAGACCCAGAGGCGAAATCTGCCCCCTTTAAATTGCAATATGATTAAGGAGATCTATGCATGCGGGAGACTATCTGCGCTGATAGCAATAGCACCTTGTGTGGAATTTCCCCACACCTGAATGAACTTATCAAGAGAGACAATGATAGTCAGATTATTGGCTGTTGAGCTTCCAGAAAGCCAGTTGACATGAACAGTGCCTAGTAGGGCATTATTGCTCATGCTCAAATCCATATTGCGGTCTTTGGCAGTACTGATATCAGGAAACACGCTACTCCCGATGTTCTCGGCAAGCATATCCATTTGAGGATCGCCGATTGTATCTTCGACTATTGAATCAACCTCGGCAAGATTGATTTCAGCAAGACTGCTATCAGCGATAGAATTGCAGGATGATGAATCGCATATATTTATACTAGTTATATTATCATCCGCTCCAGCAGCTGCATATGCCCATAGAAACATCGCTGCCACCAATATGAGAGTCTTCATGCTCTTCCTCCGCAGTCACCCCGATATTTTGCAGACAGATAATACCTAAGCAAAATGATAATAATAGGTTATCACTCTTCTTTAATAAAACACATAGAAATCTAATTAAGTACATGCGATCGCTACGAAAAATTAGAAATGTTCGTCCTTTTAAAAAGTGCGTATAGAATATAAGCATTCAGGAAGAGAGTTCCGACTATGAATCTCAGAGTGATACTGGTAGAGCCAAAATATGATGGAAATATCGGCTCAATCGCGAGAGCCATGAAGAATTTCGGCTTTCATAACCTTGTTCTTGTGAATCCCTGCAGCATCGATGACTTCGGCCATGCTATGGCATCTCATGCCAGGGATATTCTTGAGAAGGCACAGAAGGTCAGAACGCTGGAGGAGGCCCTGAATAACACTGATCTGGTTGTTGGAACGACCGGAAAAAGAATGGGTAATGAGCAGAGACACCTGAGGCTGCATATAAGGGTGCCCTGCCTATCTCCTAAGGAACTTGCCGGGAAGCTCAATGGAAAGGATGGAACTATCGCACTGCTTCTAGGAAGAGAGGACTGCGGACTCACTGATGAGGAACTGGCCATCTGCGATATGGTAGTATCCATACCTACGAGCGCCGATTATCCGATAATGAATATCTCTCATGCAGCTGCAGTGCTCCTCTATGAGCTGAGCCAGGTCATGGCCGGCGAGGCTAAGCTGGCAAGCCGTGACAGCCTGCTGCTGCTTCAGGATAGAGCCAGAATACTCCTCAAGGAGATAAGCTACCCCGAGCATAAGAGCGAATATACAGTGCTCATGCTGCGGCGGGTGTTCGGCAGGGCGGAGCTGACTGAACGCGAAGCAAGAACTTTGCTCGGGATAATAAAGAATATTCGCTGGACGCTCAAGCCGCGCCAGCGGGAAATGCCGGGCAGCGAAAATTCATCTAAATCCGATCTCGAAATCTAAGCTATATCCATAGGATAAAAGAGATTTGGCGGTTCACCCTGCGTTTCTCTAACGCCTCCTGCATCCAGGATTCCCTCGATACGCCGGCTCAAGAGCCATGGCTGTTTTCATAGCTGCCTTTGCCTCCCGGCCTCTCCCAAGAGCCTGGAGAGCTAGAGCCTTATTATACCATGCGCCCGCAAAATATGCATCTGCTTCGATCGCAGCATCAAAGCACCTCAGCGCCTCGACATATTTTTTCTGCTGGCCTAGAACCATGCCCTTGTTGCTCAATGTGTAAACATGCTTCGGAGACAGCTTAAGGGCTTCATCAAATGCATTCAGGGCATCATCATAGCGGCTTAAGTTTGCAAGTATCATTCCCTTGTTGTTCCAGGCATCCACAAGCGTGCCATCGATGGTTAACGCATGATCATATGCCTTGAGAGCCTCTTCAAAATCGCCTGAATTACATAGCTCATTGCCTTTGTCAAGCCAATAGCCAGCTGAGTTCATCTCGCTTGTGAAAGGGATTACAAGGCTCTGAAATGTGTATCCCAGGGAGAAGTTGAGAGACATGGATCAAAGAGCTATTTTAAAGGCAAAAAGGCTTTCGAGAGGAATAAAGAAGCTACTCAGAAGCTCTCTTTGCTTTTTTGAATGAGTCCTCCACAGCCTCCCGTATAATATAGCCTCCTTTATGCAGAATTGTATCTCCGAGCTCAGTATCGCGCTCCATGCTTGCAGTACATGGATATGCATGATGTGCCTCTGAGATCCTTTCCCGGATGTCAGACTGGTCGGGCTCAAGGCCGAGGAGCCTTTTGGCGACGAACCAGGTAGACCCGCATGGAGCACTCCGTACAACGTTCGCAGCTACGATTGTATCCTTGCCTTCCCTGCTCTTCTGGACAGTCACATCTATCAGAGGCTCACCTATGCCGGCCTCTTCAAGAAAAGCGGAAATATTCGGCTTTGCAGGATCTGGGCGCAGAGCGCAGAATGGTTTTGCAAATGCTGCTTCCATGCCCAGCTCCTCCGCCTTCTCCTCAAGCTGCTTCCTCTGGCCTAGAGGCAGCTCACGTGGAGTCTCGGAGCATCCTATGATCCCCTTGACTCCTGCTTCTTTCAGTTTAGGAATAAGGCCAAAGAGGATGTCGGGATGTATGTTGATGATCATGGCGATGTCCGATTCCGGTATGTCTTTGGGCAGATAGGGCTCCACGTCATCTATGAAATCTCCGAGCGATGCCGGATCAGGCATCTCTACCAAGGAGACTATATTCTCTGCATAGCCGGGCCTTACAGAACGACATTGGCTGCATGCCTCGCCGCATGAGATGCAGAAGCCTGAGGAGTTGACAAGGTTACCGATAACGCGCTGGCCGAATTCGCCGCTGTAGAACACAATAAGCTTTAAGCCCTTCATCTTTAGAATCGTGGATCGCATAGGAAATAAGATTTATGGAATTAAGTTGGAGGCAATGCTGGAGGCACACTGGACTTGGCACCTCTCGGCATGAAATCCCGCACCGCATAGAGGATGGCCCCATAGCCAAGGCTCAGGGATATTAGCCCAATTAGTCCACCAATGTACGGCAGCAGGAAGAGTATATTCAGTATCACAAATCCTATCACAAAGAGGCCCATATCGCTATATTTCAAATTCATACGGCCTCCTATCCATCTTCCCAGGCTGAATGACACAAAGATTCCTGTGAGCATCAGAGAGGCTATGAAGAGCAGACCCATTATTACTGCGATGGGTAAGCCCACGACTGTTATGGCGATTATGAAGATGACTATTATTGATACTATTATCGCCACGAACCCGATTATAGTTCTGACGGCGGTAGAGGTCTTTATCTCTCGATCTAAGTCCGCAAAAATACCCGGAATATATCTGAGCATAATCAGTCCAAGTATGAAATAGCCAATGGCCATCAACACGCCGAAGAAGTTGAACCCGCCTCTCGGCCGAACGCCCTCTGCCTCAGTCCTGTGGAACTCAACCCTGCCTGCACTTCCATTGTTCCGGAAGTTGCTCGCATAAACAGTAAGATTTCCGCTGATCTTGCCTGCATTGATCACATTGCCTGCAGAGATGAGAGCATCTCTTCCGATAGCCTTTCCCGGCAGAATATCTACGCTACCGCCTGCTGCTACCAGGTTCGTTCCAATGTTGCCTCCCAGATTCACATTCCCGCCTGCTGTGACGACTTTGCCGCCTATGTCGGAGTTGATGGTCACCTGGCCGCCAGCCACGAAGACATCGCCTTTCACGGGTGCATTGATGTTCAGAGTCCCGCCAGCTACAACTGCAGAGTTAACAGGCGCATTGATGTTCACAATATTGCCCGCAGCAAAGATATCATCATTGATAGGAGAATCAATCGAGATGACCTGCCCAGAAAATGATTGAAGGGCCTGAGCTGATGGGAAAAGCATTAGCGATACCAAAAGGAGGATAACTGGAGATAACTTCACCATATTCACCAAAATGCTGGTTGAATCTTCTTAAATAAATAACCTATGTAGGAGATCATCTTCAGCCGGGCAGTAAAGCAGCTTCAATAAAATAGGTTCTAACAAAATAGCTTCAAACAAAACGCCCCCTAACCATATCGTTCCTCCTTCCACGGATCTCCATGGTTGTGGTATCCATGAGATTCCCAGAAGCCGGGCCGATCATTCTTTGTAAATTCGACACCTGTAACCCATTTTGCGCTCTTCCAGAAGTATAACCTTGGGACAACAAGCCTTACTGGATAGCCGTGATCGGGCGTTATCGGCCTGTCATTATGCTTGAGCGCAAAGAGAACGTCCTCCTGGAAGAGATCCTCTAGAGAGAGGTTGGTTGTGAAGCCGCCATATGCATGGATTATGGCATACTGCGCCGCTGGAAGGATTTCAACCAGCTTCTTCAGAGCTGAGGCGCTCACACCAACCCAAATGTTATCGAGCTTCGACCAGCCAGTAACACAATGAATGTCCGATAAAACCCTGACCTCGGGAAGCGAGAGAAATTCCGGATAGCTTAGCTCGCGATCTTTCTTTACCAGGCCGAATAATCTGAACTGCCACTTTGATACATCTATCCTGGGGACTCCATCGTAATGGAGCACCGGCCAGCCATCGGTGGCATTCTGACCAGGAGGTATCCTGTTCTGCCTAAGGGTATCTGGGCTTTTAATCAGGTCCAAGGGATCCCCACCATAAGAGTCGAAAACTTTTCTATTAGTAATATATAACGGATATTGTACATGTACTTTACCCGCCTGTTTATCAGAATCTATTTCAAAAGATGGAATGGTATCTTACCCCAAAATCGCGTGGTTATATGCTTTTAGTGTAATTTTGGAATTTCTATTATCCTTTATAGGAAAATATGGATTACAAAAAGGATAATATTTATATACTGATGAGATGAGTCCCTAATTGTGGGCTTGTAACCTCAGCCACGTCACCTGACCTCCTCGCATGGGCCGCAATATCGACAAAGCTTTATCTCCTTTTATTGCGGCCCGCCAAACTATTCACTTCTCCAATCGCTATCTGAATTCATAGGCCATGCCGGAGAAGTCTTATGTGCCGGAAAATATAGTATAAATATATCTCGGCCGAAGCAGACATTAACGCAACTTTTGGAGAACATAAAAGAAATGAAAAGACTGCCCGAACTCCTCGCCCCTGCAGGATCTCCCGATGCATTAAAGGCAGCCATAGCTGCTGGAGCCGATGCCGTATACTTAGGAGGCATTAGGTTTGGCGCAAGAAAATTTGCTCAGAACTTCGATGAGCTGCAGCTTGAGAAAGCCATAGAATATGCACACCTTCATAGAGTCAAGGTATATGTCGCAGTCAACACGCTGATCAGGGATGATGAGCTTTCTGATGCTGCCAGGTATCTTATCAAGCTCTACGAAATGGGAGCTGATGCAGTTCTTGTTCAGGATATTGGCCTCGCTGCTCTCGCACGTGAGTTGGTCCCCGACCTCGATATCCATGCATCGACACAGATGACCATCCATAACAGCCAGGGCGCTGCCTGGGCCGCAAAGCTCGGGATGAAACGCGTTGTCCTTGCGAGAGAAGTTTCCCTCGATGAAATCAAAAAGATGGCACATGAAGCCAGAGTCGGGCTGGAGGTCTTCGTTCATGGCGCTTTATGCTACTGCTACTCAGGCCAGTGCCTCCTTTCCTCGGCTATTGGCGGCAGGAGCGGAAACAGGGGAATGTGTGCCCAGCCCTGCAGGAAGCCCTATGTGCTTCTCAGAGGCGATAAGGATGTGTACGGCAGGCCTGCAAATCTATTTGCCGCCGATATAAAGGAGCGCTTTCTGCTCTCAACCCGCGACTTATCGGCCTACAGCAACCTGGATAAGATTGTGAGATCGCCGATAGAGTCCCTGAAAATTGAGGGCAGGATGAAGTCGCCTGAGTATGTGGCAATAGTTACAGATATTTATCGCAAGGCTTTGGATAAGATAGCTGAAGGAACCTGGTCTCCTTCAAGGCAAGATATATCGGACCTTGCGCTGGCGTTCAACCGCGATTTTACAGATGGCTACCTTCTCGAATCAAAGGATATCATGGGGCGAACGATGTCAGATAACAGAGGGCTTCTCGTTGGGTCAGTTGTCTCATACGATTCTCAGCATGGAGAAGCTTCAATGAGGCTCATAACATCCATTGTGCCTGAGCAGGGCGATGGGCTCGTCTTCATATCTCCAGGCCAGGAGCTGGGAATGGTCGTGCATAAGTCCATCTTAAAGGATGGACAGCTCAAGCTGAAAACGCCTGAGAGGGTAAAGCCGGGGGCCAAGGTCTATCTAACAAGCAGCAATGCCCTTTCGAGAAGGGCCAAAGAAATAATCACCGGTCATGGAGCGCAGAATCCTAAAACACAGAATCCTAAAACACAGAATCCTAAAACACAGAATCCTAAAACACAGAATCCTGAATCGCAGGCTCTTACAGCACAGAGTCCTACAGCTCCTACAGCACAAATTTCCATGATGCAAATACCAATTGATCTCAATATAACCTGGGATGACGGCGTTCCTGTAGTCCGCGTTGATGGGCCGGAGGGAATCGGCCAAATTGAGTTCAGGGCAGATTTCAGGATGGAGCCGGCAGTGAAAAAGCCGCTAACATCAGAACAGATTGCGGCCCAACTCCGCAGAACCGGAGGAACTCCTTTCCATATAAGTAAGCTTGGAATGAAATATCCCGGAGGACTTTTCGCTCCCTTAAGCGCCCTAAACAAGCTTAGACGCGATATTCTGGCAAAGGTCGAGGCTGCTCTGCTAAACGCCAAACGACCCCCACCAGAAGATGTAGAGGCTGCAAGGAAAAGGTTAGAAGGGACGAATTTGGCTGCTGTAGGGCTGCTATCAAGAAGAGTCCCGTCTTTGGTAGTCTATGTAGATAGCCTCGATGCCGTTAAGGCCGCTGCCGAAAGCGGATGCAAGCGGGTTTATTTTGAGCCTCATCTCGGAAGAGGATACAGCAATAAAGAGTACGCAGAGGGCGTTCTAGATCTTTTAAAGGAAGCAAAGAGATTGTGCTTGGATGCACGGCTCATCTGGAAGTGGCCGAGGATCACTAAGGACAGCTATCTTAAGATCGCTGTGCCCATGCTGTCTCAATCCAATGTAAATGGAGTTATGGTCGAGGGTGTTGGCGCGGCCATTGCCGTCCTCTCTGAAGTGCCGGAGATGGCCATATCCGGCTCAATGAGCCTGAACGTCTGGAACCGCCTGACCGTGTGGCAGCTATCCCAGTTCGAACGGCTGACGCTGTCGCCTGAGCTTTCTCTAAAGCAGCTCTCAGAGCTTGTTGCTGGAGCACGTTTGAGGAGCATCCCGGATCTGGAGCTTATAGTCCAGGGTAATCTGGAGGTGATGGTAACCGAGGATTGCCTGCCCTGCCTTGCCAAGGGCGTTGCTCAGTTCTGGGGCCTTCAGGATTTCAAGCGAATATTTCCGCTTCGCATAGATGATGAATCTAGGACGCATATCTTCAACTCAGTTGAGACTTGCCTCATAGATTATATGCCGAAGATCTTTGAGATCGGCCTTGACGGTATTGCAATTGATGCACGAGGAAGGACTGCGAAGTTTACGAAAGAGATGGCTGAGCTTTACACCAGGGCTATTGAGCTGACGGAAAAGGGAGGAGAGGATCTCGGGAGCCTGAAGGAAGAGGCCAGGCAGAGATCTTTGGGTGGCATAACATCGGGACATCTCCTTAAGGGCTTGAAAGAAAAGTTATCGTAAAAAAATTAGATGCTGGGCGATCAAAGCCAAGCGGATTGCAATCAAATCATCAAAAGTCAAACCTCAATTTATTACGATTATTATCTCATATTTGATCAGCAATTATCTGTCCGCCTACTACTTACCCGAGATATATGTGCAGTAGCCATAGCTGATCGGTCCAGTCTTTGTTGTCTCACATGGAAAATCGGGGCACTTAAAGCATAGCTCAATACCTTTATTGAAGGCGCAAGTGGCTATTTTGCACATCCTGTTATCCTTGGGTCTACAGCCCTCATCTCCATTGGGGCATTTCCTCTGCACCATACGAGGACAGGCCTCGCAGGCAATGCCACATACTCCTATCTTCATTTCCTATCGCCTTGGTATCTCATGCTTTATCCATATAAAGACTATTTGACCAGTTCTGCTCCCGCTATGCTATCATAATATAGTCAAGAATCTAATTGTTTATATATTCTGATCCGATCAAATAACGCTCTACCTTTTAGTAATGAGCACAAATCACCAAGTTGTTAATTATAGTAACAATGTCTCCATAAAAAATAAAGGATAGAATATATATTAAGTTGCATTGGAAATATTTATAAAGGAAGTTTACTATCTTATATTTATGAAAGAGATACTGTATTTAGTATTGTTGGTCTTTTTGGCCATGGGAGTCTGTACTGCGCAGATTCCAAACCTAATGGGTAACTGGACTGGCTTTGAGAAGGGATATGATGCGGAAAATGGATCGTATAAATCGGTAGAAAATGATAGCATTAATCTTTCTTTCGTTGAACAGAGGGACCGTGTCTTTACAGGAAATGTATCATATATGTATAAAGGTAAAGCGATTGTTGAGGCTTTCGCCGGAGCTATTAATCCGGATAATAAAACCTTCTACCTCACCCAGATCGATAAGGGATATTCCATAGGCACTATCGTTTCTGATAATAAAATTGATCTGATATATCTTGCAGAAGGTGGAGAAGGTGCGGCTACCTTTGAGGAATATCGCCGGATTAAATGAAGGATGAATCACCGAGCATATAATCCGTAAATCCATCCCAATATTTTTTGGTATCTTTAATTTTCGATATTTAGGAGTCAAACATTGAGATGACGATCGAAGAGGTGATTGACTGCATCATCCGGGCTGGTTATGTTGTTACAAAAAAAGCGAGGGTAGAGTCCGATAAAGTTAATCGGTTTTCGGGGTGTTTTCGTGCGAAACGGCGGCGTGCCTGCCACTGCTCAGATTCTATTCGATCTCTGTTTTATCTATTTCAGAAATGGACATTTCAATGCCTTTAAGCAGTTCATTCATCAGTGGAGCGACCTTACTCTTAAATTCTGGATGCTTATCAACAAGCATATTTATAGTTAGCATAGTGCCGATCATACTCATACTGGAATTTAACTCCGAGAGTTCATTACTTATATTTCCCAGCTCTTCTGAGATATCCATAAGAGTCTCGTTCAGATCTTCAATTTGAGTTTCTTTTAGTTTTGCCATGAGTCTTAATCTCATTTGACCTATTTAGGAGTTATGCAGCTGATTTGGGTGAAATAAATTCCCTCCAGAATTTAGACCAACATGCGATCCGGCAGCATAATTTCTGCTTTTAGGAAGAAATCAGGGCTAATCCCCGCCATTTCAATGGCGGGATACAGCCCGTA
>JBHGAU010000088.1:0-9644 GCA_041946675.1 Methanotrichaceae archaeon
CCATAGGGGATTATAGGGTAGTGATAGAGTATTTCCCTATTATATCTTTTTTGGTCCTTCAATTGCGGTTTACGACTACGGCTTCTGATATTCTAACCCTCATGTCAAATTAGGGCTTTGTACATGATAGGACGGATCTTCAGATACTATTTTCTAATCGATATAATTCAACTTCGATCTCCGAGGTTGGATAATATATCCTAAAGTTTTGTATCCAGGCTATTTAAGCCGGAAACGGCAGTAAGCATCCCCTGTAGCCATGGAAAACTGTTTTACTTCGAAGCTTTATTTGATCTAAATATGACGAGGACAGGCATAGTATATCATCCAATTTACCTAGAACATGATACAGGAGGACATCCGGAAAGAAAGGAGCGGCTAACTGCAATACTTGAGCGGATCAAGCTCGAAAATTTGCCGGTCGAATATATCACGCCTAAGGCCGCCACTATAGACCAGATCGCCGCAATTCACGGACGTAAGTATATAGACCAGGTTAGAGCCATCTGCGAACATGGTGGGGGCTATTTGGATATGGATACCATACTATCCAAGGATTCCTATGATGCTGCGCTGATGGCTGCCGGAGGGACTATTGCAGCAGTAGACGCCGTGCTGAACGGCTTTAATAATGCCTTTGCCGCTGTGAGGCCGCCGGGACATCATGCGATGCCCAATCGCGGCATGGGTTTTTGCATCTTCAATAATGTGGCCATTGCGGCAAAGCACGCGCATGCAAAAGGTTTGAAAAAGATACTTATTGTGGACTGGGATGTGCACCATGGCAATGGCACAAATGCTGTATTCTACTCCGACCCTTCGATCTTATACTTCTCAACTCACCAATTCCCCCACTACCCTGGCACAGGGCGAGCTACGGATGTAGGAGCAGACGGGGCCGAGGGAACAAAGGTAAATGTGCCCCTGCCTTCAGGCACCGGTGATGAAGGCTACGTTATGGTTTTCAAGGAGATCTTGGTGCCTATTGCCCTTGAGTTCAAGCCCGATATAGTGCTGATATCTGCAGGCCATGACACCCATAAGGATGACCCGCTCGGAGGCATGAGGATGACTTCTTTGGGCTTCGGAGCAATAGCAAGCATAGTAAAAGGAATCGCAGATGATTGTTGCAAGGGGAGACTTGCCGCGACGCTTGAGGGCGGCTATAATTTGGGGGCACAGGCGGATGCGGTCGTAAGCGAGCTGAAAGCCTTTCAGGGAGCCTCCTGCAGTATTCAGGGCACGGATGTTAAAGTGGTTCAGAGGATCGAAGAGATCAAGAAGATCCAAAGCCGATACTGGAATTGCTTCCGCTAACAGATTTTAGTTCTCTTTTCCAGGTAATCCGCGAGGAATATCCTGAATGCTTCATCCTTTATTTGGGAAAGCTCCTGATTCACATATATTTTGTAGCCTTTTTTGATCTCGGCGGATAAGTGCTTGCCGAGGGATATGCTCGAGATCTCCTTTTCAAGAAGATCTATAGCCAGCATATATTTTCTTGTCACCTCAACAACAGCCCTGCCATTCTCAATATAGGGCCCTGAAAGAATATTAGGATGCGCCTCCAGGAACCTGGCAAGATTCTGCTCATCCCATACAGGCGGGCCGATCCGTCTAACCACATCTGGCAGTTTCCATATATCCAGCTCTAGAAGCATGCTCGCCTTATCGCTATAACTGCATACATCGCTGCGCAGCACTGAAAACTCATTTCTTTTAAGTAAGGCTCTCACGGAGTCCTCGGCCTTCCTGAGCTGAGGAAAAAGGATATCCTCGACTACGTTTGGAGCATCGAACTCGATGAGGATAAAGCAGCTTTTTCTCTTCTGTATAGCATCCATCAAACGCTCATCGGATAGAGGCTTTTGCCTTTCGGGGAAAAAGAAGCGGATATCGGGTGCCTTTAGAAAGCAACGCGATGCGCTCTCAAACTGAAGCATCTTATCCAGCGTCAGGGCAGCCGCCACATTCCTCGCGGGATCAACGGGATCCACTACTATGAGCGGCTCATTGTGCTGCATTATGGAATGTTTCTCCAGGTCTATGATCTCGCCAGGTCGCCATGATGAAGCCGCCTTGAGGGCATCAATAAACGAGCCGTAACGAAGTATAAGCAGCTCGGCCAGATAACCCGAAAAGCCTCCAACCTTAAGCTCTGATCCATAGACCCCGATGCCCTTCATAAACTGCTTTAATAGAAGAACCTCATCCTCAAGGCTTTCAATGTGGGCTGATATATATTGTGTGTGAAAAGGGGTGCGATCAACTGCCGATTTAATGCAAGCAGCACTCTCAAGGAGATAGCAGGGGACTAGGTCGACATCGAAGCCTTCTATGAAAGCATGGACGTAAGGATGCTCGGCATATTTCTCTTCATGCTCAGGGGCGACAATTCTGGCAAGCTCCAGAGCCCGAGTTAGGTCCGTCTCTTCGGAAACAGCGATAAATATGTCGAGATCATGGTCTCCGGCGAGCCAGGTACCTCTGGCTGCAGATCCGACGAGGATAGCCCTGCAATTTAATCCCAGCGATTCTGAGAGGCGATTTATTCGAGATAATATGGATTTTGCTACAGATCTCATCCTCTCGCGGTCTTCTGTCTTGGGCCTAACCCTTTCGAGCACCTTATCAATGATCTGTGAGCGGGAATTCTGCGAGGTCCTCGTAGATTGGTCCTCCACTTGTAAGTGTGCTCTTCTTCAGGAGAAAGCGATCGACATGAAAGCTTCCTAAGTCGACGTTTCCCATCTGAGATATCTTCCGGGAGATTTGCTTTGAGACCTCTGGGCTGGGATTTTTTACCCTACCGAGCGTTACATGCGGGCTGAAGCCGCGCTTGTCGCGTTCAAAGCCGAAGGATGCTAAGGCATCTTCCACTGCTTGATAAAGCCCGAGGAAATTTCCCTCGAGCCCGAGCCATACTACCCTTATGGATCTTCCCGGAAAAGCTCCCATGCCCTTCAGGATCGCATCGAAGGGCATGTATCTTATGCCTCGCAGTGCCTCCGTAATTTCATCTATCTGCTCTTCAGGAACATTTCCAAGGAACTTCAGCGTGACATGTACAAGCTCAGGCTTGACAAGCCTAAGCCCTCCTGTTGCGATCTCCCTCTGGATGCGAGCGATATCGTCGAGCATACTGGATGGGATGCCAACGGCAACAAAGCTTCTGATTCCGGTCATCTAAGAACACTGCCAATGCTAGCAGAGGTCACAGATCTCCTGTATCTGGCAAGAATTCCTGTCTTTATCTTGGGCTCAGGAGGCTTCCATTCATTTCTGCGACGCTCAAGCTCCTCTGCGCCGACCTGCAGATCCAGCTTCCTCGCGGGGATATCTATGCTTATCATATCTCCCGGCTTTACGAGAGCTATAGGGCCGCCGACTGCAGCCTCCGGTGAGACATGCCCTATACAGGGGCCGCGTGTGCCTCCGCTAAATCTTCCATCTGTTATGAGCGCAACGGATTCGCTCAAGCCAGCGCCGGCTATAGCGGATGTAGGTGCAAGCGTTTCCCTCATGCCCGGTCCGCCCTTCGGCCCTTCATATCTTATTATCACAACATCTCCGGGCGCAACATCTCCACCTACAATGCCAGCCATCGATTCCTCTTCAGAATCGTAAATTACTGCAGGACCGGTGTGCTTAAGCATGGATTTTGATACTGCAGTCTGTTTTACCACGGCACCCTCGGGCGCAAGGCTGCCATGCAGTATTGCTATTCCTCCCTCGGAGTGTACTGGTGAGTCCAGAGTGGCTATGACCTCAGCATTCGCCTTTGGGTTCACAGGCTTGAAATCGGCAAGATCTTCTCCAAGGGTGCGGCCAGTGACTGTGAGGACATCAAGATTCAGCCTGGACTTGAGCCTATCGAGGATTGCAGGTATGCCTCCAGCCCTATCAAGATCTATCATATGGTGCTGTCCGCCCGGCCGTAAGTTGACGAGGTGAGGCGTTTCTCTGCTCAGGCGATCGAACTTATCCAGATCAAGGTTTAGTCCGAACTCGGTAGCTATCGCAGGCATATGGAGCACTGTATTCGTTGAGCCTCCTATTGCCATATCTACCCGAATAGCGTTTTCTATTGCCTTATCAGTGACGATTTGCCTTGCAGTTAGCCCACGTTCGATCAGCTCCATGAGCTTCATCCCTGATCTTTTCGCCATGCGTATCTTCCGTGAATCTACTGCATGCGTTGTTGCACAGCCGGGAAGGCTCAGACCCATCGCTTCTATGAGACAGGCCATCGTATTTGCAGTGAAAAGGCCTGCGCATGAGCCTGCACCGGGGCAGGCCATCTCTTCCAGAACGGCAAGCGATTCTCCGCCGGATTGCCAGCCCTCAAAGACATTGATGAGATCCAAGTCCTTATCGCATGCATGTCCCGGCAGCATCGGCCCTCCTGTCACGATTATCGTCGGAAGATTCAGCCTGCCAGCGGCCATTACATGGCCTGGTGCAATCTTGTCGCATGACGGTATCATTATGAGGCCGTCCAGCTGGTGGGCTTCGACCATTATTTCTATCGAGTCTTCGATCAGCTCACGGCTCGGCAGAGAATACCTCATTCCACGATGTCCCATCGCTATCCCGTCGCAGACTCCAATGGTCTGGAACTCGAAAGGAACTCCACCGGCCGAACGTATGCCTGCTTTCGCTGCTTGAGCGATCTTATCCAGATGTATATGTCCGGGTATGAACTCATTCCATGAATTTACTATGCCTATATAGGGACGTTCTATCTCCTCGTCTGTAAGGCCGGTAGCCTTGAATAGAGCCCTATGCGGTGCGCGCTCTGCTCCGACCTTGGTTATATCACTCCTCATCAAACAACCTCTGCATCAAATTAACCAACCAAATTTGAGGCTCAAGAAACTTGAGCTGAATTACATTTCCCGGAGAAAACTATCGTCCTACATATTAAATATACCCAGATCTTATCCCTCTCCTTGTGATCGAATGGATCCCTATCATCTATTCCTGATATTCCTCGCGATTTACATAGCGATGCTTGTAGCTATAGGGCTGTTGTCATCCAAGCGCCAGAAATCAGTTACAGATTTCTGGCTCGCAGGCAGAGAATTGGGAGCTATCACCATAGGCTTCTCCGCTGCGGCATCATGGATAACTGCAAGTGCGCTTCTGCTCGCCACAGGCCTCTTTCTGTTGATGGGCATGAGTTCTATCTGGATCTGGGTATTTCCGAATATTGCGGCACTAATAGTGATAGCTGTGATCTCAGGAAGAATCAAGAACATACCTGCTCTGACTCAACCTGAGCTCATGGAGATAAGGTACGACCCAATGGTTCGCGCGCCTGTAGCGCTTGCCATAGCGATCATGATGATTCTCTTCTCAGTCGTGGATTTCATAGGCTTCAAGCTTGTTCTGGGAAC
Organism: Methanotrichaceae archaeon; assembly: GCA_041946675.1. Classification (GTDB taxonomy): domain Archaea; phylum Halobacteriota; class Methanosarcinia; order Methanotrichales; family Methanotrichaceae; genus CAWBKV01. Next base: position 5,400 of record JBHGAU010000088.1, read on the forward strand.
TTTCTTCGGTGTGGAGCCCATTTACGCGATATTGATAATGGCAGCCTCTGTTGCATTTTATGTCAGCGTCGGAGGCTTTCGCGCAGTCGTCTGGACGGATCTGCTTCAATATGCGCTTCTGGCTGGGCTTGCAATATTTGTTGCATCCATGGCCGTTGCTCTTCCCGTACAACACGGCATATCATTTTTAGCCGCGGCCATGTCGCAGAGTTCCGATTGGTGGAACCCGTTCGCTGTTGGCGGAGTTCTGGGGGCGCTGATATTACAGCTAGCGCTCATGCCCGGCTGGATTGCAGAGCAGGATCCCTGGCAAAAGATATGGGCAGCCAGAGATGATAAAACCGCCAGGCTTGGCATCCTTTTTGGGGCAGCGCTTCTGACGATAGTCTACTTTTGCTGCTTCCTAACGGCAATCGGACTGCGAGCTCTCTATCCTATGCCAAGTGGAGAGGTTGAGGCTGATATGCTGTATCTTAAGTTTATCAGCGATAATACGTCTCCTGTTATCATCGCGCTTCTGACTATAGGCTTCGCGGCTGCATCGATGTCCTGCACAGATACCTTCGCGACATCAGGGGCTTCATGCATATCTCGCGATCTTATTCAGAGGCATCTGTGGCCGGGAGCAACGATGCGGAAGATGATGGTCGTAAACAGGATATTGGTAATAGTTATGATAGCAATCTCCGCCTTCATAGCCCTAAATGTGGACAGCATTATGGATGCTGTAATCATTGCTACTGTCATAGGCACGACGTCCTACTTCTTCCCGATAATCGGCGGGCTTTACTGGAGGCGTGCTACCAAGTGGGGCGCGCTCGCGGCAATCATCACCGGCGGTGTAACACAAATAGCCATCATTATGTATGAGCTGTTCTGGATAAAGCAACCTTTAAGCACAGCCTATCCTCAATTCTCGGATCTCCTCACTGAGCATGGCGTTCTGATCGGCCTATCCCTGAGCGCACTGCTCTTCGTAGGAGTATCGCTCATAACGCCTGCTGCGGAAAGGATACGTCTCGCGCCATTCTTCCCAGAAATAGCGGAGGATCTATTCGGAGGCAGAAGCCTGGCTGTGAACGGGAGCAGCGCTCGGGTCAAGGAGATACTTGAATCGATGGATGAGAAGATCATTGGGGATCGGGCGCATCTTCACCTCTATGTCGATCTTAGGCCAGTTCAGGCCGATGGAGCAGCAATAAGGGGCGAACTCGATTGGGATGAGTTCGTTGAAACGCTCAAGAAGATGCACGCAAGCTGGTATACGCCAACTGGAAGCCATGTTGCTTATAGGCTCTCACAGGCCGATCTGCTCGCATGTGTCAAGATGGTGCATGGCGATCTGCGCCAGATCTGGCTATCGGCTGAGCCGCGCCTGAGCCAGAAAGAACGTCAGAAGAACGAGCTTTACCTCGCTTACGAGGAGATTGAGGATGTGTTGCTTCAGTTTGGGCTCTCCGCATCTCTCTCAAAGACATGATTCAGGTAGCTGTGATAGGTGCCGGGCCTGCTGGATCAACTGCGGCAGAGGTGCTTGCATCAAGCGGCGTGGAAGTGGCGCTGATAGATCGCAAGAATGAGATAGGGTCGCCGGTAGAGTGCGGGGGCTTCCTGCCTGCAGTTCATGAATTAAAGGATCTCATGCCGGGAGCAGTATTGCCTGATGCTCTTGTGAACATCCCTGAGCGCTGTATACTGCACAGGACGAAGCTGCAAAGGCTATACGGGCCCTCTGGAAAGCCTAAAGAGTTTGCTGTCGACGGCCGGGTCATAGATCGCAGAGCCTACGACAGATATCTTGCATACCGGGCAGCAAGAGCAGGCGCGACAATCTTTCCTGGAACTCGCGCAGAGCTAAATTCAGGAGAGGTTGGCCTCTCAGGCCATTTCCCCAGTAAAATCAAACCCGCTGTTGTTGTGGGAGCCGATGGTCCAAACTCCGGTGTAGGCAGATCGATTGGAAGGCGGGCGGGAGAGATGGGCGTCTGCCTGGTATATGAGATGGCTGATGTCGATATCGATGACGATGCGGTGGAAATGTATTTCGGCACTCGCTACGCGCCCGGAGGATATGCCTGGATAATACCTCAAGGGCAGGATGTCGCGAACGTAGGAATCGGAGTAAGGGTCTCTTTCATGGGCAAGCAGAAGCTTCCTCAGGTTCTTGAGAGATTCATAAAAGAGCACCCTGTCGCGGGCAGAATGCTCGGGGACGGAGAAGTTCTTGCAGTCATGGGAGGCATAGTGCCTGCAGAGGGAATGCGAGGGGATATCCAGAAGGATAATGTGCTTCTGGCAGGCGATGCCGCAGGGCATGTTATGGCAACGAGTGGGGGGGGGATTCCCCTTGCAATGGTTGCAGGAAGGATTGCAGGCGAGGTTGCTGCCGGTTTCTTAAGAGGCCAGACCAGCTTAAAAGAATACCAATCGCGTGTCATGTCTGAGTTTGGAAAAGAGCTTGAGAGATCTGTGCAGATCAGGCGTATTGTTGATCTTGCCATGCATAGCGATAGAGCGATGGATGCCCTTTTCGGAGTTCTGGACGCAGATGATATAAAATCCGTAATGCGGGGTCAGATTCCCGACGCATTGCATATGGTCCAGCAACTGGCGTCAACTGGCAAAAGTTAATCAAATATTTTTCAGTAGCCATTCCGGCTACTTTGTCTCAGCCTTCGGCGCGGATTTAATAAGCTCTTCTACGGGCTTTGATCCTGCCTCAGTGATTTTAACGTTGATCTGTCCAATATCAGACGAGATCTCTCTTCCATGGAGGCTCTTCCGTCGTCTTATGCCTGCAACGATCGGGTTGTAGCCGGTTCCCTCTGTTACCAAGATCCTCTTGCGCCTTGTGCCTGGAAGGTCTGCGCGCATGGGGAAACCCTCACGGTCGCTTCCGCCAGTTATCTTAACCGAATATCCAGGCATGCCCAGGACTTCACCATCGACAGTATCACCTATATGGCGTCCCAGAAATCTATTTGCTCCAGGATCCTTTACCTCTACCTGGTATGATTTACCGCTTTTCGGATCTGATACTACAACTCTAAAATTTGCCATTTTTTATTCCTCATATGTAAATGCGACTTTAGATCTAGGTCTCATCGCCATATAAAGCTTTATCCCGGACGAAGCTATTTCAGCTCCCTCATCCTGTTGTAATCCACCATCGCGGATATTGGCATTGTGCTTATCCTGATCCCTTGCTCCTCCGCTGCAGCCACAGCATTCACGCCTGCGAAAAGGGTTATACCGATCTTGCCGGAGCCTATGGGACAGCCCAAATTGGGTTCGCCGGGCGCGCTCATTTTTACAAGGCCGCACAGGCCCACAGATTTCAGCTGCCCCATGAGATTATCTGCTACGTCTGCTGCCGCGAGGGGTATCTCTCTCACATTTGCCAGTATTTTTCCCGTTCCATCGCACACAGAGCTGGCAACGCTCGTCATCTTTCGCGCCATGAAGATCTTCATCGGATCTAAGGATGATCCTGCATAGGCAATTAAATCCGTGAACTCTGACGGCGCTCTATAATTTATCTCGATAACACCGGCGAACGTAGTATTGACAGGTATTCCTTTCTTCAAGAGAATGCCATCAATAGTGATGCTGCAGAGTGTGGCGATTCCTAGAGAGCCCTCTGGTATCTCGATGTTCTCAAGCTCTTCGGCCTCATCCAATATCAGGACTCTTCTGCTTATCGTATAACCTGAATTGAATACGCCTTTAAGAATATCAGCGACCTTCTCATAATCGTCTTTTTTTATGATGCTTGTATTGACGATCACATCTCCGCTTAGGCTTCGTGGATCAAAGCTGGTCCTGTACATATATTCCTCAATCCTGGTATTTACGAAGCCCATCCTATCATCGACGAGAGCATCATTCAATTCACGGACGCCGATTGGTGTCAGTATCCTGCCGCTGTAGCCTTGCCTCTCGGTGAATCCCAGCTCATCCAGAATCTTGAGATTATATCTGACAGCGCGTTCTCCCAGCTCATAACCCCTAGCGCTCAATAAATCGGATATCATCCTTGCCCCAATGGGCTTATCCGTACTATTTATGACCCGCAGGATTTCTATAAGCCTGCGCTGGCTTGTATGCTCCTTTGTAAGAAGCTTCATCCATCTCCTGATACTCCGGGAAAGACAATATATATCTTATGGGATTACATCAGAACGGCAGTCCCGTGGGGTAGCGGTCAAGCCTGAAGGCCTTTGGAGCCTGCGACGGCGGTTCGAA
>JBHGAU010000089.1:0-9459 GCA_041946675.1 Methanotrichaceae archaeon
GTCAATTTGGATGCGGTCAATTTGGATGCGGTCAATTTGGATGCGATCAATTTGGATGCCGGTCAACAATTCACCATCATTTCCGGAACTGCCGCTCGGCTCATAGATTGTTCCATTATGGAAGAATGCGAAAGCTATTTTAACCTGAACCTTGAAGGCGCTACCTATCTAAATAGGCGGCGAATGGGCGTAGGTCAAACCTCCTTTAGGTTATCAATAGTTCTTCTTATGCCTGCGCTCCGCTCTAGCCTTTCAGGATATACCAGTTCAACTGCTAATTTCGACAACAAAGTTAATATTTTAGTATAGTAAATGGTACTGTGGCCAGCAACCTATGGCAAAAGCCTCGTTTTTAATTCACCCGGGTCTTCCTGGCTGGTTGGAAGGCCCATGAACCCTTTAAGGGCCATATGTTATGTTCTGAGGCATCCCACGCTCAAATAAGGATGATCTTCAGATCTCAGATCGCCTTCTGAAATATCGCCTCGATCTCAGAACGCATCATATCTTTTCCTTCTATCCGCATCATCCATCGACGTAATTGAACCGATAACGGTTTCAGGCCAGAAAAAAGCTCCGCGATTTCATCTTCTGTAAAGTAGTGGGTGATCATACCCCTGCCGCGTCTGAACGTCCGCAGCTCGACCACTTCCCCTTTGCCGGATCTCATATCCTCTGCTTCGAACTCTCTTAGGAATAGCTTGCCTTCATTTCGCAATACTCGCATAGCTTCGGCGGCTGCGCTCTCCCGATCGGACTGAAGAAGATGGCCTGTAACGTGAAATGCGAATATAGCATCGAATGATCCTTCTTGAAACGGCAGGCGGCGTACATCGGCCAAGAGAAGAGAAGCATCGGGTGCGGCTTTGCAGCTCAGCCGCAAAGCTTCTGCCGAGGTATCGAGGGCTGCTATCCTCCAGCCCCTGCCAGCCATTGCAGAAAGCGTTTTGCCGTCGCCGCATCCGAGCTCAAGCACTGCTGAGCCTTCCGGCAAATTTGGAAGACCCTTTGTGGTGCTGCCCCATAGCCGGCCACGCCCGCGATAGTCTCTCTCCCATGCACCCAAGCTGATGTCCACGTATTTTGATCGGATTATTATGAAATAATCCTTTGGCAAGCTTACTTGATCTTCTTCTCAAGCTTCTTGAGCTTCTTTTGGGCAGATTTGCTGCCCGCAGCTGCCTCCTTCGCAAGCTCCTCTGCCTTGGCCTTCTTTATTTTGTTCAGCTTCTCCAGCTGTTTCTTACTCACCGGCATTTAATCACCACTCTATGCATTTGGCTAATTCTCTTAAGCTTTTTTCTGTCCTGAAAATCAATACATCGAATGCTGCGGTTTTCCAGAGTTAAATTTCGAGCGATCCCACTACCGATCCAATGGTTATTAGTCTCATGATGCCATGTACATATTTATGGATATTCTGGACAGGTTTAGAGGCTGCCTTTTGGGACTAGCTGTTGGCGATGCTCTCGGGATGCCAGTCGAAGGCTACACCTCTGGGGAGATAAAAAAGAAGTTTGGCCCGGTTATTGATATGATGCCTGCCCAGGAAGGCCATTTCCATGCCGGTCTCAAGGCAGGCCAGTATACGGATGATACTTTGGAGACATTGCTCCTGGCCGAGTCCATGATAGAATCATCAGGCTTCTCGGCTGTTAGATTCTCAGAAAAATTGAGAGCCTGGGGCAGTGCCTGGTCTCTGGATGAGAACGCCAGCAGAGGGGCGGGCTTAGCTACAAAATCATCAGTCGAGAGAATGATCGCGGGCACCTCCTGGAAGGAATCCGGCGCCATGATACCGACATGCGGCTCAGCCATGAGAGCTGCACCGATAGGCCTCGTCTATCGCTGCGATCTGAGCTTAGTCGGCAGATATGCAGATCTTCAGTCTCTGCCAACACATTGCGGTTCAGCAGCGAGGGCTGGAAGCATAGCCGTAGCAGTAGCGATAGCCCTCTATGCTGGCGGCTTTGCCAAAGAGACTGGCTTACATACCGCCTGTGATATCGCTCGAAAAATGGATGAAGGATTTGCGGATCGCCTGGCCTGGATCGAATCTCTTCTAGATATTGAATCCTCAAAGGCACTGGCAGCGATCGGCAACTCGCCGGAAGTCTCTGAGACTGTGCCTGCAGCATTCTACTGCTTCCTCAAGTTCGACCCCGAGGAGGCGCTGATCACAGCAGCAAGTAACGGCGGCGATACAGATTCTATAGCATCCATTGCTGGCTCCCTCTTTGGTGCATCGCGAGGGTCTTCCTGGATTCCTGAGCGTTGGCTGATGCGTCTTGAGAACAGGGATCGCATAGAAAAGGCTGCGGATGGTCTGGCACGCTTGAGTTCCGTCCTGTGCGGCTGCTGAGGCAAGTGATTTCAAGATAGGGTCTATCAGGATCTTCAAACACCGAGGTCAACTATGCACCTCTCTAATTCGAACGATGTGTATCATAGGCTGCCGAATATCTTTTTAACGTCATGTTACTATACATACACTTTCCCGGATACAAATCCTTTTAAGACTGCAGCAGGCAGTCCTCTGAAGCCTGATTCTATAACAGTTCCAGGATAGATGGTCGTATGGATACCTGTCTTGACGCTATCGCCCATTATCGCTCCAAGCTTTCTCCTGCCGCTATCCATCCTTTCGCCTTTTATGAACGATCTGATATTTCTTTTGTCATGCCGCAGATTTGAGCAGATTGTGCCCGCGCCGAGGTTGGAATCAGAACCAATTATGGAGTCGCCCACGTAGGAGAGGTGGCCTATCTTGGTTCCGTCCATGATGGTGCTGTTTTTAATTTCGACGGCATTGCCTATCCTGACTTTGTTGCCGATGCATGTGGATGGCCGGACATAGCAATTGGGACCGATATCGCACTCTTTTCCGATGATAACAGGGCCGGTGATATAAGCACCTGATCTGATAATAGTACCCTTGCCGATAGATATATTCCCGTTCAACGTGGCTCCAGGTTCTATCACGCCTTCGATTTTGGGTTCAATATTCTTGAGCAATGCTTCATTCGCAGTCAGGATATCCCAGGGCCTGCCGATCTCCATCCATTCTTTCAGCTCGACAATCCTGATCCTCTCCTTCTGGGCCAAGATATTCAATGCATCAGTAAGCTCGTATTCACCGCGCTCTGATAGAGCAATCTGGCTGAGGCAATCAAAAATGCTTCTATTGAATAGGTATATGCCAGCATTTGCCAGGCTGGACGGCGGACTTGGGCTCTTTTCGATAACGGATTTCATGTATCCGTTCTCTTCGAGAAACACGCCGTATCGCTTGGGGTCGGACACCTGCCTTGCGGCAACGGACTCTTCATCTGACAAGATCATGATCCTAAGCGATTCTGTGTCTGGAAGGATATCCCCGTTCAAGACTAAGAATCGATCAGAAGCATAGGCTTTTGCTGCCAGCAGGGCATCCCCTGTGCCCATTTGCTTCTCTTGGACAGCGTATTCTATCTTGATACCTAATGAGTTGCCATCTTGGAAGTGAGATTTTACAAAATCAGCGCCATATCCTATTACCAATACTATATTGTCTGCGCCAGCCTTGTGTGCTCTTGTTATTATATGCTCTAAAAGCGGCCTGCCTGCAATAGGCAGCATCACCTTTGGCAGCTTCGAGGTAAGCGGCCTCATCCTGCTGCCTTCGCCAGCGGCAAGAACTATCGCCTGCATCATGATCGCTATTGACTAACTCCGGGCAGGATAAAAATCCTTTGCAACTAAAGCGAAAGAGCTATAGTGTTATTTGCCCTTCCTATGTGCATGTTGGATGAGTTCAAACGCTACTGCTCACTTCAGAGAGATCAGAAACCGTTGGCTCATTTGCTCATTTATATGAAGCGCAGAGGAAGCTGGACGCAGCTTAACCAGATCTGGAAGGATCTTGGTCCGTCGGGCGGCGGTCCCTTCTGGAATCAGACCACTCTGATAAACAAGCTCGATAAGCTTGAGCGGCTGGGCATTGTGGCGATGGAGCGCAGAGTTCTGCCGTCGTCCCGGTCGCAAGTCAAAAAGAAGACGAACACGTTCTACAGGCTCGATCCGGCATCACCCATCTTTGCACATATCTATTCAATGCTTAAAATCTACAAAGAGGAGCCTGACAGATATTCCTCAGAGCTTATAGACCGGCCTCTGGACAGCTTGTTCGAAACCGCATCTAAATCAGACCACGGGGATACGGCTGTTGAGAGAGAGCTTGAAGTAGCCATGGAGCTGATTGGAGAAGTCTTCAATATCGGCAGCAGTGAAGTCAGGAAGATGGTGAAGGAGCGAATGGTCGGAAGAGGCATGATAAAAGAGACGAAGAGGGATGAAAAGAGCAGCCAAAAGGCGGCAAAGACTAAAAAGCAGAAGATTGAGGTGCCGGAAAGCCAATAGGCCAAAGTGTAAGGGCGAAGTCCAAAGACGCCTCAAGCCCATCCTCTCTTTTTCCTGTACATCTGGAGCATCTCCTCGACGGTCTCAGGGCTGATCTTGCCCATTGTTGAAATGGTTTCATAGAACCTTCGGGGAACTCTTGTGTTGGTCAGATCGAAGCCTTCACGGGTCTTGAATTTATACTTCTCGTCGAATATCCTCTTGCCCAGATCCTGGAGATCTTCCTTAGTTTTGACTATACCGACTGCAGAAAGAGCCTCGATGATATTATCCTCAGTATATACACCCCTTGCAAACAGGCACCCTACAAGTGAGTTGAACACGCCTCTGGAGTTATCCTCCTTGATGATCTCATCGACCATCTTCTCGGGATCGAGCTGCTTTTTGGCAGCCTTCTGGTCTATGCTATAGCCGGCATTATCCAAGTGCGAATGGCGGACTCCGACGATCTGGCCCACGATGGATGCAGGACCGGTATGGTAGCCGGAGACCTCGTTTCCTCCAAGAGCCATTGCGAAATCCTGGCCGCCATACTTTTTCGATGCATATTCTACACCTCTAGCAAGTGCCGCATAGAATTCATTTGGTGCCTTGACGATATTCTCCAGAGCCTTCTTATAGCTCTTCACGTTGTCCCACTGCAAGGGCACACCGAGCGTTTCCTGGGGAGTTATGATATCCCGCTCATATGCCTCAGTTGCCCAACTGAGGACTACGCCTGCGGACATGACATCGAGCCCCATCCGCTCACAGACATCTATAAGCTCAAGGACGCCTTCGGCTTTGGTTATTCCCAGATTTGATCCTATGGAGTATATCGGCTCGTAGTCGTAAGAGACCTTCCTGACCTCGAACTCGTGATGAGGCGAGAATGCAGTTTTAAGAGTGGCGATATGCACACAGCCGATGGGGCATCCTGCGCATGAAAGCCTTCTGAACAGGTAGTTATCTGCAAACATCTCGCCGCTGATCTTCTCAGCCTCAGGGAATGAGGAGAGCTGGAAGTTCTTTGTCGGCAGACCCTTGAGCCAGTTCAGGACGCTGATGTTTACCGAAGTGCCGATGTCGTGGTACTTCTCCATTACATCCGTCTGGACGGTTATGCGGTACAGTTTGTTGTAGACCTCTCTATACTTTCTCGGGTCCGGGACTGCGACATCCTCAGTTCCAGAGATCACCAAAGCCTTGAGATTCTTTGAGCCGAAAACCGCGCCCAAGCCCAATCTTCCGAAATGCCTGTAAGTATCCACAACCAAGCCGGCATATCTGACAAGGTTCTCTCCTGCAGGTCCAATTCTAATTATGCTTCTGCGGCCAACGCCGGGCTCATGCTCGCGGATAATCGCGCCGACGGTCTGAGTCTCTATTCCCCATATGGATGTTGCATCCTTGATCTTCACATCGGCATCATTAATGGATATGTAGCAAGGGCTGTCAGCCTTATTCCGTATAACTATCGCCTCATGTCCGGCGAACCTCATTGCCAGCGGGAATCTGCCGCCTGCATACGACTCTCCCAGCTCTCCAGTCAGCGGCGATTTGAACATCGCTACTCCCTTTGTAGCTACAGGGAAAAGGCCGTTCAAAGGGCCGATTGCGAAGATCACAGGGGCTTCGGGGGAGAGAGGATCTACGCCGGCAGGGCACTCCTCCATCAGAAGAGCTGTGCCGACGCCGGTTCCGCCCATCCATTTATCGAAGATATCATCCCTCTCTTCGACCCAGGACTCTCTCTTTGCGAGATCGATGTATAGAACCTTCCTTAGCATCAGGCCGGCACCTCCTCAAGCTCTAGAACACCATGAGGACAGAAGGCAACACAAGCACCGCAGTGCATGCATTTTATAGGCTTTTTCCCTTTTCCGAGAGTTATGGCTCCCACAAGACAGGCATCCTCGCATTTGCCGCAGCCCGTACAGAGATCTTTATGGAAGACAACATTTCCTTCTGGCTTGCGCTCCAATGCTCCAGCAGGGCAGGCTCTGACGCATGGCGGATTTTCGCAGCCTCTACATACTACTACTACGAAATCGCCCTCGATTCCTCCGCGAGTTAGAATCTTTATCGCGCTGTCCTGGAGGGATGCATGGCCTGTATGTGTCCTGCTGCATGCGAACATGCATCCCAGGCATCCGATGCACCTTTCGGGGTGAGCCACCTTCAACTTCCGTCTCTTCTTCGGCTTCGGAGCAGGTTTGGGCTCTGAGGCCAATTTGGTTTCAGTCATTTCAGTAATAACTTCTGGCATCTAAAGATCAGCTATCAAGCTGCCTCATATCAGATGATATTATATTACAAGTGACTAACTATAAAAAAAGTATAGGCCCTGTGAAGGCAAGAAAAAAGCTATTCAGCATCTGTGAATCTGTTGCCCAGCCGCTTCATGACATGGGGCAGCGTCGTATACTCCATATCTTCCATAGGTAACCGATGAGGCTCAAACGGTCCGTGTGCTCTCATATAATCGGTTATCTCTAGAGCCCTCTTTCTGGCCAGATCAAAAGCCGGGTCTTTGAATAGGTCAACGGGGCCGATGAGTTTTCCATAGTCAAGCTGGAATCCCGCTGCGATAACTCTTGGAGGGCCGTCGAACCTTGTCGGGTGTGCAGTCTCAAATGAGCAGGGCATAAGAGGTCCGTTATGGCTTCCGCGCATCCATCCGCTGACCAGGTGGGCGAGCGAGAACGGTTCGAGAACCTCGCCCAGGGCAGGAAGGCCTGATTGGGATCTGATGAGTCCTGCTGGATCATCCTTTCCGACATAGGTGCCGGCTGTCTGGAAGAGCTTCTCAGTGCTTATTACAGCGACTGCCTCCTCTTCCGGCAGCTTTCCTCCAGGCTTAGGATAGACCCTTTTAATGACATACCTGCTCTTTGCGCCGATCAGCGCCAGAATATCATACATCTCCTCCGGGCATTTCATAAAGACCTTCTTGTGCTCCATGATATCCCATATCTCGAACACAAATCCCTGGTGGCATGCAGGATCGATCACAAGTCCGGCTGTGTTAAAGGGATCTGCAAACATTTTATAGATCGGCAGGTTGAACGCGCCGGGCTCCGTTTTATCCATCATGAAGGCCACAATCGGCTCGCTGGTGCGCTCAGTAAACTCCATCTCTGCCACTCCCGGCCCCATTCCGCGAATGTTTCCGCTGAATGCATCGGAGAGAAGATCCTGGCCTGCACCGTAAAGCTTCAGCTTCTTTGCAACCTCTGTGGCCTCCTCAAAGGTTTCCCAGGCCAGGCCATGAATCTCTCCGTTATCGCAGCCCTTCTTGTGACTCATCAAAAGCTCAAGGTCATCGCCACATGACATCACGCTAAAATCAATCAGGGCACCGGACTTCTTTGCCAGCTCAAGGTGTTTATTGGCTGCCTCTATGAGTGCGGAGTGGACGGATGAGTGTCCAGGATATCCGCCAACATCTGCTTTGATCAAACTAACTGTAATCTTGGTCATCTAGATCCCATTATCCCGCATTTTCGCTAACAGCAATTGGCATGCTTTCTAGCAACCACTACTTCAATCCATAATACTATTTACCATTTGTCATGTTTATGAACTCCTGAGAAAGTCCTTATATCCTGATGCTCACCATTGGTAGCCATAGTATCCTCACTGATGGTCGCAGTAATGCCAATTAATAGCAATAATGGCGGTAACGGATTGATGGCGGTAATCAATGGTAATCAATTAATGGATAATGGAGCGATCGCATGGAGCTTATAGCGAAATATCATGTCGAGACGGATCTGCCAATTAAAAAGGCAGCAGAGGCGATAGCTGCCGAGCAGTCCACCGGCACATGGACTGAGGTTCGTGGCGCGGATAATCCTCTTGCGGCAAGGGTGATCAGCGCTGAAGGGACGGAAGTGGAGATAGGCTTTCCGGAGGAGATCTTTGAGCCCGGCAACATTCCTCAATATCTCTCAGTAATTGCTGGAAACCTCTTCGGCCTTGGAGCTCTCAGGAAAGTTCGCCTTGAAGATGTGATCTTTCCTGAGGGCCTTGTCAAAGCGCATAAAGGTCCGAGGTTCGGCATAGAGGATGCGAGGAAGATATTGGGCGTCTTTGATAGGCCCTTCGTCGGGACAATTGTCAAACCCAAGGTTGGCTTAGATCCAAAGGGCACGGCCGAAGTTGCGGCTGCTGCGGTTCGAGGGGGACTCGATCTTGTGAAGGATGATGAGACCCTGACGAACCAAAGCTTCTGCCCGATGGTTCCCAGGCTCGAGGCAGTCATAGATGCCTTTGATAAGATCGAGAAGGAGACCGGCAAGAAGGCATTTTATGCCGTAAATATCACTACGGGAGCGGATGAAATACTCGAGAGAGCTGAGACAGCCGTTGACCATGGCGCAAATATGATCATGGTAGATGTCCTCACAGCCGGCTTTTCTGCAGTTGAGGTGCTTTCAAAAAACGTGAAAGTGCCGATTCACGTCCACAGGACAATGCATGCAGCTTTCACGCGTGATAAATCTCACGGGATAAGCATGGTTGTAATAGCCAAGCTCGTCAGGCTGGCAGGGGGCACGAATCTGCATACGGGCACCTACCTCGGCAAGATGGCTCGCGAGACGAATGAGAATGACCTGGCAAGGGATGCGCTACGAAATGAATGGTTTGGACTTAAGAGAGTTTTTCCAGTAGCTTCAGGTGGCGTCTATCCTGCCAATGTCTATGCTAACTTAGATGGTTACGGCATAGATTGCATAATCCAGGCAGGAGGAGGCGTCCACGGCCACCCGGATGGGACGACAGCCGGTGCTAGGGCAATGATCCAGGCGGTAGAAGCATGGATGTCGGGAATTCCTCTGAAAGAATACGCCAAAGACCATAAAGAGCTGGAAACTGCTTTAAAATTTTGGGGATCGTAAAAAGAAGCACTAAAACCGCTTATATTGTAAAGGCAAAACCGAAGAGTTTATATTGGTAGATGGGGATGGATTGACGCGTTTATCACAAGCCAAGTGATGTAGCGCTGATTGAAAACTACAAGAGGTGTAGAGAGGGAATATGTAGAGGGATCAGATGGCTAGAGACGATATCTTATCG
>JBHGAU010000090.1:0-9458 GCA_041946675.1 Methanotrichaceae archaeon
TACGGGCTGTATCCCGCCATTGAAATGGCGGGGATTAGCCCTGATTTCTTCCTAAAATCGATAGAAGCACTACCCTTTAGTGTAGGGAGCATTCACTTTTAAACCTATATTAGAGTTATATGATGATTAAACATTTAAATAATGCTGTGTATAGGAGGTATACAAGCTAGGGCTAACTATGGAATAAATGGCCTAGCCATAAGGAGGAGACTAAAATGTATAAAAAATTAGCAACAATAGTTGGCATTCTTCTGATTCTGTGCTCTGCTACAGCGTGGGCACAGCAGAAGACCATCACTCAAACGAATGCCGTATCGCAGATGCAAGCGGGAGCCTCTACAGCCTCAATTTATGCGAAGGCTTCACCGGATTTGATCGTGGCCTCTGCAAAAATTATGAGTGCACCTTTTTCGATTGGTTCAAATGTACTTGTGCCGCTTCAAATCACTATTAAAAATGCTGGAAGCGTTGATGTGACGGAGAATTTTTTTGTGTCAGCCATTGGCGGCGATACTGATAATAAGGCTCAGGGCTATTGGTTGGGAGCACCAGATGAAACAGTAGAGCAAGACTCGATAGTGGTAAATGGATTAGCTTCGGGAGCCCAAAAGGCTATTAATTGCTACTTGATGCTCAAACCTCTAGGTTCTCAATCATCCCAATCGAGCGGCAAATATTGGGTTGATGTAGAGGTTGATGGAACCTCTGATCCGGATTTTGCGGGAGTTATTGCTGAATCGAATGAGAACAATAACGTTCTGAAGATCACTTATCCTCCGATTGTGCCAGCCGGCGAAGGACACATGATGGCATCTTCCAAAGTACCTTATTAACACGCCAGAAGATGAAGAACATGGTGCCTTGGTCGAGTGGCGTCATCCTCTTCATACTTTCTTCATAATTGGCTTCAAAGCCTGGACATAAGGAGGAGACTAAAATGTACAAAAAATTGATAGCAATCGTTGGCATTCTTCTGATTCTGTGCTCTGCTATAGCGTGGGCACAGCAGAAGACCATAGCCAAAACGAAATCCGAAACAACGATGAGTGCGACGGCCGCTATGATGTATCAGAGTGCCTCGCCAGATCAGAGTGACTTTTCAGATGAGAGTGCCAGATCAGATCAGAGAGCCTTGCCAGATTTGATATTCGTCTCGGTAAAAGTTTCCAGTGCGCCTTTCTCAATTGATCAAGACTCGCGTCATCCTCTTTTGATTCTGCCGCTTCAAATCGTTATTAAAAATGATGGCAGCGTCGATGCAACAAAGCAAATTCACTTGTATTTGGGAGCCACTGGCTATTGGGATAAACGCTATTGGGCGGATTATGGTTGTTATTCTGAAGACCATCTGGGCGGATCTGGAATAGTTGTGGAGGATGGCGATATAATAATAAACGGATTGTCGGCCGGTTCCCAAAAGACGATTGATTGTTTCTCGATGCTAGGAGAATGTAGTCCTTCTTACCGATATCAGAAGACTAACGATATTCGGATTGTTGCTTTTTTGGACCACCAATCTGGGCATAGTCAAGGATATATTGTTGAATCGAACGAAAGCAACAACGATATCGTGATCCACTATCCTTGGCCTTCACTGGCAGGTGAAGGGCGCATGTCGGCGCCATCCAAAGTACCTTCTTAACACGTCAGAAGATGAAGAGCATGGTGCCTTGGTCGAGTGGCATCATCCTCTTCATACATAATTTAGAGATTTGCGCCTGCCATAGGGTTTGATTCTCAGCGCGAAATGCTTTTATTGCTTTAGGCCAAATCGTCTGAAGGTGGGGTGTTCAATGGAATCGAGATCTATAGTACTGATAGCTTTATTATCAAGTATTCTGTTGACAGCTTGCTATGCGCAGTCTACAGGCAGTTCGCAGGGCGGTTTTCAGAGCGTAGGCGAGGATTTTGGAAAGGCATGGTTGAGCAACTTCAAGGCCCAGAATCCAGAGCCTGTGGAGAACACCAGCAAAAGCAACGGCCTCTGGAGCTGGGGCACTGCTCCAAAGGGGAGATCAATCATAAATGGACAGCTTATGGTCGATCCGTATTATTACTGGAAATCGCTCAACTTATCCAGCGGCTGGCTGGGACAGGCTTACGTAGATAATAAAACAGGGGCCCCAGTATATGCCTACATAGACCCTTATACCGGATATCCGGACTACTTCTATATGGATCCCAAAAGTGGTAGTCCCGTCTATATTAATCCTGCATCAGCTTCTGGATCAAACAGCGGCGTTTCTTCCAATTATCTACCCCCATGGTTATCGATGCAATCCAATAACAATTACCCGTCTGATTATCCATGGCTTGGCATGCCATATGGCACCGATGGCAGCGGTGTAAGTGATGTATACGGCAGCCCCAACAGCGGCATGTCTTCTTATTACGGCTATAATAGCGGCGGAGGGATTGATTATGGCGGCATGGGGATGGTTTAAGCGGTCTTAGAAAAGATATGAACCCAAAAGATATGAACCCCTGCTCCTGGACTTTTTAACATAAGTTTTCACATTTCCTAAATAAAATTTAAAAAAGTTTTTACGTCGTCATTTTGAGTTGAATTAACATCCCATAAATTCATTGAATCGGTTAAATTATTACCAATGAAATATTAGATATATCCACAAATATACCAGAAATATACCAGAAGGATGGGCTGGCTACGTGTGGTGGATGGCATTCACGCCCTATCCAAAAGGAAATTCTAACGGCGAGACACTAGGGAAGACTTCTATCCTATTTCGCAGAGGCGCAGATGACTGGAGTCAGCATTCCACAGGCTGGTAAAGGCTATTTGTATAGGATAAAGGGAAAATGAGACAAAAAATAGGGCCTAAATGAGGCGGCGCATTTCGGCCAAAGTTTTGATTGTATCTATCTACATCATCCCTGGCATTCCCATGCCACCCATGCCCATTCCCGGCATGCCTCCCATCATCCCTGGCGGCATTCCGCCGGCTCCTGGAGCTCCCTCTTCCTTTTTCTTTGTCGAGGCAAGTACGTCGTCAATCCTCAGTATCAGGCTTGCGGCGTCTGTTGCAGACTGGATTGCCTGCACTTTGACCCTCAACGGTTCGACCACTCCGAGCTTAAACATGTCAGTGATCTGGCCTGTGTATGCATTCAGTCCTGCATTCTTATCAGTCTCATGCTTGCTCTTCAGCTCGACAAGCTTATCGATTGGATTGAACCCGGCATTCTCTGCCAATGTCTTGGGGATAATCTCCAATGCCTCGGCGAACTTTATGGCCGCCAGCTGTTCGCGTCCTTTGAGGGTTGAGGCAAACTCCCTCAGCCTCAGGGAGAGTTCCGCCTCAGAAGCGCCGCCGCCTGCCAACACCTTTCCATCCTCAACAACATCTGCTACAGCATGCAGGGCATCATCCAGCGACCTTTCGAGGTCGTCGAGAACCTGCTTGGTTCCGGCCCTCAGGAGCAAAGTGTATGCTGGGTTCTTTGTTCCTGTAACGAACGTCATGACTCCGGTGCCGACTCTCCTCTCCTCGACAACTGCTGCGGTTCCGAGCTCACTCGGCTTCAGCTCATCAAGGCTGGTGATTATGTTTCCGCCTGTAGCCCTTGCGAGCTTCTCCATATCGCTCTTGATTACACGGCGCAAAGCAAGGATGCCTGCATTTGCAAGGTAGTGCTGTGCCATGTCATCGATGCCCTTCTGGCAGAAGACCACATTTGCGCCGCTGGCTATAACCTTATCAGCTACTGCTTTTACTGCGTCCTTCTCATGCTGCATAAACGCCTGGAACTGGGCCGAGTTAGTTATCTGATACTCTGCCTTGGTCTCGGTATCCTTTGATTCGATTGGGGTGCTGAGGAGAGCGATCCTGGCATTCTCAACTTTTCGGGGCATATTGCTGTGGACTATCTCTTTATCGATAGCTATACCCTCAATGAGCTCAGAGTCTCCAATGCTTTCACCGACCTTTTTCTCAACATTGATCTTGTCCAGGTCAACCTTCTTCTTGCCGCCGTAGGTATCGATTGCTGAGAGGACGAGGTCTACTGCAAACCTGTCGATCTTGCTGTCCTGGGGAGTCGCCATCTTGCCGGTTATTGCAGTCTCAGCTATCCGGTTCAGAATATCTTTGTTATTTTCAGAGACATCTATAGCAAGGCTGTCGAGAATCTTTAGGGCCTTCTCAGCGGCCATTCTGTAGCCCTCGACTATGACTGTCGGATGAACGTTAGAGCCGAGCAGGTCCTCGGCCTTCTTCAGAAGCTCGCCGGCCAATATGGCGACAGTCGTTGTCCCATCGCCAACCTCTTTATCCTGTGTTTTGGAGGCTTCAATGATCATCTTGGCAGCAGGATGCTGCACATCCATCTCCTTCAGGATTGTGACTCCATCATTGGTTACTGTCACATCTCCCATAGAGTCTACAAGCAGCTTATCCATGCCCTTGGGGCCGAGGGTGGTTCTGACAGCATTTGCGACCGCCCGGGCAGCTAAAATGTTGTTATTAATAGCATCCTTTCCCGTTTCTCTGCGGGTATCTTTTAGAATGATTATAGGCATACCGCCTAGTCCTGCCGTTTGACCTGCCATATGGTATCCTCCACTAATCTCAGGATCACAGTATTTGATCTTCTATAAAACGTTTTTCCTTTATGGTACTGTTGCATATAGTGGTGACATTAAAAACCACTATCCATTAACTTCTATTTTTGCAGCAACAACCCTAAATGCAACCGAGGCCCTATAGAATGAAAAAAAGGTTAAATATTTCCGCTATTAGCGCAGTTACTATGCATCCCACACGGAGCTCCCTGAGATGAAACCCTGGTACTCGATGACGGCTGACGAGGCATTGAGTAGCCTAGGCTCAGGGACGGATGGCCTCAGCAGCGATGAAGCCGTCCGAAGGCTAGCAAAATATGGCCCAAACAGAATCGAGAGCCCTTATAAGCCATCGTCCATACGGATATTTCTGAGCCAATTCAAAGATTATCTTCTGATTGTTCTGATCTTTGCTGCAATCATTGCCTTCATAGCTGGAGAGGTAACCAACGCCTATGTAATTTTGGGCATAGTCCTTCTTGTAGCAATCATAGGTTTTGTCCAGGAGTACAAAGCAGAAAAGGCGATGGAAGCGCTCAGGAATATGGTTGCTCCAGAGGCCGATGCCTTCAAAGACGGCAGATTAGTTGTGATCCCGGCTGAAGATCTGGTGCCTGGGGACATAATCTTTCTCGAAGCCGGAGATAAGATCCCGGCCGATGGAAGGATCATCGAAGAGACTTTCCTCGAAATCATAGAGGCATCTTTGACAGGCGAGTCGCTGCCTGTAAAAAAGGATATTAAGCCATTGCCCGAGGAGACGGCGCTTGCGGATAGAAAGAACATGGTCTTCATGGGCACAATAGTCTCCTACGGCAACTGCAAGGCCGTTGTGACGGCTACTGGTCTCGACACTGAGCTTGGAAAGATCTCGGGCATGATCCAGCATGTTCCAGAAGAGCCGCCGCTAAAAAAGAAGCTTGATGAGCTTGCAAAAAGGCAGGCGTCGATAGTATTTGCAGTATCTGTGCTTGTATTCGTCCTTGCGGTGAACAGAGGCTCATCTGTCATGGATACTCTGATCACGGCCATTGCCCTGGCAGTTGCAGGTGTTCCTGAGGCTCTTCCATTCATTGTAACTCTGGCCCTCGCATATGGAACCCGAGTGATGGCGAAAAAGAAAGCCATAATAAGAAGCCTTCCAGCGGTTGAAACTCTGGGCTCTATAACGGCAATTTGCACAGATAAGACAGGCACATTGACAACAGGCGAGATGACTCTATGCGAGATCAGGACGCATAGATCCATAGAGGTAACAGGAATTGGATACGATCCTTCAGGCTCTTTTCTCGTGGATGGTAAGCCCATTGATCCTATTGATCCTAAAGCCGAGGATATAGCCACCCTTCTGAAGATAGGTGTTCTCTCCAACAATGCCGATCTGGAAAAGGCAGACGATGCTTGGCAGATTGTCGGAGATCCAACTGAGGGCGCGCTGATAGTTGGCGCTAAGAAGGCAGGACTTCTTGAGAGCATTAGAGAGGAGTACGTCGAGGTAGTTGAATACCCGTTTGATTCTGAACGGAAGATCATGACAACAGTCAACACGTCCGAATCAGGAGGCATTATCGCCGCAATGAAGGGCGCTCCTGAGATGGTTCTCAATCGTTGCTCTTTCATCTTATGCCCCAGTGGCATAAGGCCATTCACTGATGATGATCGTACAGAGATACTGGCCTCTGCAGATAACATGGCAGAGCGGGCGCTGAGAGTACTTGCAATGGCTTGGAAGGAGATAGAGCATGAGACTCCGCTTGAAAGGGACTATGTTGAATCAGGGATGATCTTTGCAGGCATTGTGGGCATGAGGGACCCGCCGAGGCCGGAGGCAAAAGAGGCAATTGGCATATGTAAGCTTGCGGGGATTAGGCCAGTAATGATAACAGGAGATCACCGGCTGATTGCAAAGGCGATAAGCCTGGAGCTTGGAATAGGCAATGGAGAAGTCATCGAAGGGCGCGAGCTTGACCAGATGAGCGATGATGACCTTTTCAGCAGGGTGGAGCACGTCTCAGTGTTTGCGAGGGTGACTGCAGAGCATAAGGTGCGCATAGTTCAGGCACTGAAAAGGCATGACAACGTAGTTGCAATGACGGGCGACGGCGTAAACGATGCCCCTGCGCTGAGAGCCGCCGATATTGGCGTGGCAATGGGCAGGACAGGCACCGATGTCGCAAAGGAGGCTTCGGGCATCATCATCACAGATGATAACTTTGCAAGCATAATCAGGGCAATAGAGGAAGGCAGGAGGATCTATGATAACATAAGAAGCGGCACAGCCTACTTGCTGTCTGTCAGCTTCGCTGAGCTGGCAATGATCTTTCTGGGAGTGGTTCTCGGCTTTCCAGTACCTCTGCTGGCTGTTCAGATACTGTGGATAAATGTAATTGCTGAGGAGATGCCTGCAGTAGGCCTGGCAATAGAGCCCATTCGTTCCAATATAATGCGAAAAAAACCGCGAGACCCGAAGGAGCCCTTGCTCTCTATCGGATTACTTATATATACGCTTGGAATGGCTTCGGCTATTGTCGCGGGATCTCTTGGATTATATGTAATCGCGCTTAATAATATGGATTTGAGCTATGCCAGGACTATAGCCTTTGTAAGCTTAGGCTTTTTCACAATCTACAATGCATATAGCAGCAGATCCATTGAGGATTCTGTACTGATGATGAATCCCTCAAGCAATAGAATGCTTATCATTGGCATCCTGGCTTCTTTATTGGCAATACTGGCTGCTGTGTACATCCCCTTCATGCAATCGATCTTCGGGACAGTGCCATTAAGAGCCGAGGCATATGGATCGATCGCTATTGCACTCTTTCTCATAATACTGGCGACAGAGGCCATGAAGATGTTCTTACATCGTCTGAAGCAGTAGTATATTCTTAATCACATAATAATAATACTGGTCAGGTAGTCAAGGAGTAATCTATTATTTTTCAGTAAATTTTATATGCGTGAAATGCTATTCAGCCCTTAGAGGAGGTTTAGCCATTAATAGTATTATTATGCTGTTACTAGTCGCATCAGTGATCATCTCAACCTCGGCTGGAATAGAGCCTATTGCACTCGGCCAGGGCAGGGCGGATAAGGCAATCAACCTGGATATGGGATCAAGACACTCATCTATAACTCCTAAATTTGGAATGAACGGATTTGCTTCTCCTCTCGTCCTGCAGCCCATGGAGCTGGACCCCGGAGCCATGGTAACACAATCCCAGAGGTTCAGAGATCAGTCTCAGGCACTGAGGGACCAATCCAGTGCCATCTACAATGGGACTGCAGTCCTTCTGGAGAAGACATCGGCATTTGCAGCTCAGGTCGAGAATGATAAGGCCAGAGTTGAGGTTCTAAAAGAGGATGCATCCGCCAGCGCAGACTCCTCGCTGAGAAGTGCCCTGATGGCAGGGGACTACCTCAATAATACCAGGGCAGTATATGGCGATACCAGGATGCTGTATAACTTGACTAGAATCTCGGAAAGAAAGGTTGAGACCGCTATAAGGATGAATATACCAAGGGCAATGGGCGGTGTCAGCACATACAATAATGTCCCGGCTGGCGCGAGCGATGTCGGAGCTGTGCAGCAGGAGGTCTTGATCCTGTCTGAGAAAGTGGATACTTTGGAAAGAAGGATATCTGAGCTTGAAGGTGCATCTCGGACTAAATGATTGATTTAAATGACTTGATTGGGCGGCGATCTGGCAATGCAGAATACATTTGGCGTGGAAGTCACGTTATAGAACGTCTTTGGCCGCCCTTCAGGATAGACCACAGTAAGCTTGTCTACCTTTATGCCGAGCGGCCTTGATTCAAATAAATAATAACCGCTATTGTATTTGCCTGCTCCGCTTGCAATCATAGCTGCGCTATCAGGATCGGCCCTGATAGTAGATACGTTATTAAAGTAGCCCAATACTGAAATGAGATCCGGCTCAATGTATTTACAGCCCAATGCAATTACATAAAACTTGGTGAACATCTCAAGGGTATAGTTAATCTCAAAAATGGCATTGCCTTCATCCAAGCGCATATTCATATCTTTTACATAGAAATAATTTTCACCCATTGCCGGGCAGATGGTAAACGCTACTATTACAATAAACACTGCTGCTGCCAGAAGAGATCTCATGTGCATATAGTCGACCTTTATCCTTTGAAGCCTAATAACGGAGGTAGGACGAGTATTGCCAGCATGAGTACTATGAAGGCCCCAAACATGATCTGTTGACGCCTCTGGGTAGATCTGTATTTGGATTCGCAGAGTTCATCGCAGAAATTTCCTTCTCCTATAGCATTGCCGCATACAATGCAATGCTTGTGGGGCGTTATACCTGCCATATGATCACCGATTGAATATGGTTGATCTAGTGAGTAAATAAGGTTTTGCACGGCAAAGCTCTGCTGGAAGGCACTAATGCAAGTAGAATTGATTACTATGACAAATAGAGTAACCTGTTTGTGCAGTTATTTTTTATTAATATCGTTCAGTCCCATAATTACTATGAATGGAAGGCCATCGATTTGCGTTTATAACATATAAAATAATATTATAACGTATATAGAACATATTGCAACTTAAGAGCCTTAAATCTTTACCATATTAGCCAAAATCTCAAGTTTATTTTTCCACTGGAAATAAAGGGGTTGTATAGCTGGCTATGATTCGCTGTGCAATGGGTATATAGCTGACTGCATAACCGGTTATATTGTTGGCAATAAAGCCGGTTAGAATATCCTTGGTTATATAACACTTGATCAGATAACACTTGATCAGATAACACTTGATCAGATAACATTTGATCAGATAACACTTGATCAGATAACATTTGATCAGATAACATTTGATCAGATAACATTTGATCAGATAACA
>JBHGAU010000091.1:0-9369 GCA_041946675.1 Methanotrichaceae archaeon
TCCATCCTACAGCGTTCGGGACGCTGTGACCTGAGTTCGAATCTCAGCAACCCCATCATGCTCTTCCTTTTGAGGTGGCTATTTGAAGGGTAAGAAATATACCAGGTATGAACGTGCCAGAATAGTCGGAGCACGGGCTTTACAGATTTTCATGGGCGCCCCTATATTCATCGATACTAAATCAATTGACCCTCTCGAAATAGCGCTAGAAGAGATGAAGTTGGGCGTAATACCCATCACCGTAAAACGCGGATAGATAATCAGGTGGTAGCTAATTAGGTAGGTGAATTAGTTGGAAGAAGATGAGGTGATAAAGGTAGAGGGAGAATATGAGACCCTGATACCCATTGATGAGTACCTTGCCGCAGGCGTGCATATTGGTACTCAGCAGAAGACGAATGATATGATGCCTTACATCTATAGGGTAAGGACAGACGGCCTATATGTTCTTGATGTACAATCCACGGATAAGAGAATCCGCCTGGCAGCCAAGTTCCTTGCAAAATATGAGCCGTCAAAGATATTGGTAGTATCTGCGAGGCAGTATGGACAGAGGCCGGCAACAATGTTCGCAAAGGCCATTGGAGCCATCGCAAATGTCGGAAGGTTCATACCCAATACGCTCACAAATCCTGCCTTCAAAGGATTCATCGAGCCAGATGCGCTGATAGCAACCGATCCGAGCGGCGATGCTCAGGCAGTCAATGAGGCTGTCGATGCAGGCATTCCAGTCATCGCCCTCTGTGATACCAACAATATGACATCGAATGTCGATTTAGTAATACCGACGAATAACAAAGGCAGGAAGGCATTAACGCTCATTTACTGGCTCTTGGCCCGCCAGGTTCTACGCGAGCGTGGCGAGGAGAGCAGGTTCAAGTATACGATCTCCGATTTCGAGATGGAGTTTTAATCTATGAGGTCTCCGGCTGTAGCCGGCCAGTTCTACCCTGGAAGTGCTAATGGGTTAAAACATCAATTGGATGATCTATTCAAAGGCGTGAGTCATGAGGAGCTGCCGGTCCTTGGGGCCGTAGTCCCTCATGCTGGCTATGTTTACTCAGGCGCCGTCGCCGCTGAAGTCTATGCACGCCTGCCTAAAAGAGAGACCTACATAATCCTCGGACCCAATCATCATGGATTAGGCGCTCCCGTCGCACTTTCGCGAGATACGTGGAGAACTCCCCTAGGCGACGTAGAAGTCGATCAGGAGATGGCCGACGGGCTGGCAGGCAGCATAATCGATTACGATGAGATCGCCCATATGCATGAGCATTCCATTGAAGTCCAGATACCATTTCTTCAGAGCCGTTTCCAGGGGTTCCAAATACTGCCGATAGCTATGGGCCTCCAGGATCAGGAGACTGCTATCGAGGTTGGCGAGCTTCTCTCTAAGGTCATCAAAAACACCAAGCGCAACTGCACAATCATAGCCAGCAGCGACTTCACCCATTATGAGCCTCAAGAGGTAGCAAGACGGACGGATGCAAAGCTCATAGAAGCAGCTCTAAATATGAATATACCTGAATTATACGCCAGGGTCTATAAATATAACGCTACTGCCTGCGGCTATGGCCCTATTGCAGCCACAATTACTGCCTCACGTGAGCTCGGCGCCACAACCGGCAAGCTTCTGCGATATGGAACGAGTGGCGATGTGATAGGCGACTTCAGCCAAGTCGTTGGATACGGAGCGATAGTCTTTACCTGAGGGGGCTTTCTTCTGACTGTAGCATCTGCTCCCGGCAAGACCATTCTTTTTGGGGAGCATGCTGTCGTCTCAGGTGTGCCTGCACTTGGCTCTGCAATTGATCTTCGTGCCAGAGTTGTAGTAGAGAGCGCGCCCGGCAGGATGGAAATAGAGGCATGCAATCTTGCGCTGAAAGGCTTTTCCGTTGATCTTCTCACCGGCAGAATCTGTTCTATTGAAGCACTACAAGCAGTCAGATATGTCTCTGCAGTTTTGGCCGAGTTCAGCTCGAAGGATCTGAAGGTTAAAGTCGAGTCAGAAATCCCACCTGCCGCTGGTCTAGGTTCATCTGCTGCAATAGTTGTGGCCACGCTCACAGCCCTGAACCAGCACATGAATATCGGATTATCCAGGGATGATATCGCAGCTCAGGCGTATAATATTGAAAAGAAGGTGCAGCACGGCATGGCAAGCCCGATGGATACTGCACTTGCCACCTACGGAGGATATTTGCAGGTCTCCGATAGGATTCAGAAGATGAATCTGCCAGAACTGGTCATGGTAGTAGGATATACAGAGAGACAGCATGATACAAGATCCGAGGTACAGAAGGTTCAGAGCTTGCTGCAGCTCTACCCTGATATCGTCAAGCCGATATTTAGTGCAATTGGAGCCATATCTGTTAGGGCAGTTCCCTTGATAAGAGATAGGGATCTCGTTGAATTGGGACGCCTGATGAATATGAATCACGGGCTTTTGGAGGCCATAGGCGTCTGCACACGAGAGCTGAGTGATCTTGTTTATGCTGCTCGTGGCGCTGGCGGAGCGCTGGGAGCAAAGCTCACAGGTGCAGGAGGCGGCGGATGTATAATTGCTTTGCCTTCAGATACAAACTCCTCTTCTATAGCTACTGCAATATATCAGGCCAGAGGAAGCGCATTTTCGGTTAGAACGGGATGCGAGGGAGCAAGGCTGGAGGGATGAAAGATGGTAAAGGTCCTCAAGATCGGCGGAAGCATATTAACCGATAAGGCACATCTCGCATGTGCTCGCATGAATGAGATCGAGCGTGTTGCTGAGGAGATCGCACGATCCCCAGAGAACCTCATCTTCGTCCATGGAGCCGGATCCTTCGGACATGCGCCCGCAAAGAAATACGGTTTGCCGGGAAAGTTTGACCCAGAAGGGCTGAGAAAAACTCACTCCTGTGTCGCAAAGCTGAACTCTCTCGTTATGGATGCACTTGCCAAAGCAGGCGCAAATCCAATGCAAGTTCATCCTTTATCATCGGTGATACTCCAGAGCGGCAGAATTAGAAATTTTGCAGTTGAACCAATAGTCGAGATGGTAAAAAGAGGTCTAATGCCAGTGCTCCATGGAGATGTTGCAATGGATATCTCCAATGGTGCAGGGATAGTCTCAGGAGACCAGCTTGTATCTTATCTTGCAAAAGCTCTGAAGGCCGAGGTTATAGCTGTCGGCACAGATAGAGATGGCGTAATATTCGAAGATGCTCCGCTGAATGAGATAACAAGAGAGAGATTAGCTGAGCTGGGCAGCGCTTTAGGCGGCAGCTCTGCCGTTGATGTAACTGGCGGGATGAGGGGCAAACTCCTGGAGCTTCTTGACCTTGCGGACAGTGGCTCAAATTCTATCATATTCAATGCATCGAAAGAGGGATTGATAACACGTGCACTAAAGGGCGAGCCTGTTGGCACCCTGGTACGGGCATGACGACATCTAAGCGAAAGATGGATCATATCAGGATCTGTCTTGAGAAGGATGTCGAATCTAGGTACAGGCCGTTTGATGATATTGTATTAATCCATAAGGCTCTGCCTGAGATTAGCGAATCTGAGATCAATACAAGTTGCAGCTTTCTGGGAAAAAGAATCAATGCCCCTATCATCATCAGTGCCATGACAGGGGGCCATCCCGATACGAAGGAGCTCAACCTAAACCTCGCAACGGCTGCACAGGAGATGGGAATAGCCATGGGCGTAGGCTCCCAGAGGGCCGCTCTGGAGGACCCCCTTCAGGTGGATACTTTCTCAGCTGTCAGGGATGCTGCCCCTGATATTCCGATTATAGGAAATATTGGCGCTGTGCAGCTTCAAAGATCAGGACCTGAAATCATTGATCGTCTTGCCGAGATGATTGATGCCGATGCAATAGCCATTCACTTGAATTTTCTGCAGGAGAGCATCCAGCCGGAAGGTGATAGAGATGCTTTTGGAGTTCTGGAGTCCATAAGATCTGCCGCAGCTGGCCGTATTCCAATAATTGTAAAGGAGACAGGCGCGGGCATATCGAGGGAGACAGCGCTGGAACTTGTCAGGGCTAAAGTTAAGATCATCGACGTTTCAGGCGTCGGAGGCACAAGCTGGTCTGGAGTTGAAGCATACAGAGCAGAGGAAGCGGGAGATTTCGAGTCAGAGCATATGGGAAGGCTATTCTGGATCTGGGGAATACCAACGCCTGTAAGCATAGTCGAATGCAAAGGCTCAGGTGCCGAAGTGATCTCATCGGGTGGCGTCAGAAGCGGCTTAGATGTGGCAAAAAGCCTGGCTCTTGGAGCAAGTCTGGCAGGAACAGCTCTTCCAATGCTCGGACCTGCAACTAAAGGCTCCCAATTTGTTTTGGATACGATGAAGGGATATCTAAGGGCGTTAAGAATCTCAATGTTTCTTACAGGCTGTAAAGACCTGGCAGATCTGGAGAAGATACCTTTCGTAGTCTTTGGAAAGACTAAGGAATGGTTGGATCTACGCGGGCTAGATGCGAAGAATTTTACTATTTATAGAGAGTTGTCAAAATGAATGATATAGCTGTGATAGCGGTTGGCGGCTATGATGAAGTCGGCCGCAATATGACCGCCATAAGAATAGGTAACGATATCATTATCATGGATATGGGCATCAGGCTTGACCGTGTCCAGATCCATGAGGACACCGATGTCGAAACACTCCATTCATCGGATCTGATTGCCATGGGGGCAATACCCGATGACAGCATAATGCAGAATGTAAACGGCAAAGTCAGAGCGATCGCCTGTACTCATGGTCATTTGGATCATATAGGCGCGATCTCCAAGCTGGCGCATAAATATAAGGCGCCAATTATCGCTACGCCGTTCACATCAGATCTCATTAATCAAGAGATCAAGTCCGAGAAGATCTTCGGAGTGAACAATCCTGTAATAGTCATGGAGGCTGGCAAGAACCACCAGGTTACAGAGGATATTGAGCTTGAGTTCATCAGGGTGCAGCATAGCATAGTAGATTGCATTTTTGCAGCCATCCACACCTCCAAGGGAACTATACTTTACGCGAACGACTTTAAGATCGATAGGTCTCCGACTATTGGTGAGCCTCCGGATTTCGCACGGCTGCGCGCTATTGGAAAGAATGGAGTCCTCGCGCTTATAACTGAGACAACGAATGCCGGAATATCCGGCAAGACGCCGTCCGAGCAGATAGCCAAGGACCTTGTCTGGGACGTGCTCATCGGCACAGAGGAGTCGAAATCGGGAATATTGGTCACTACATTCTCATCACATATAGCCAGAATCAGGGCTATAGTTGATGCCGCCCACAAGATGGGCCGAAAGCCGGTGCTTCTAGGGCGGTCGATGGAGAAATACTGGAACACCGCCGTAAGAACAGGTTATGCGGATAGGAATGATGATCTTCTGGTCTACGGTCGAAGAAAGAATGTAGATAAGGCAATGAAGAGGATCATGAGTGAGGGAAAGGACAAGTACCTGCCCATAATGACAGGCCATCAAGGCGAGCCCGGAGCAATCCTGAGCAGAGTGGCAAACGGAGAGACTGATTACCTGGTGGAATCCGGCGATAAGGTGATCTTCAGTGCAGGCATAATACCCCAGCCCCTGAATATGTCCAATCGCTACACGGTTGAGACAAAGCTCAAGATGCGAGGGGCTCGAATCTACGATAATGTCCATGTTTCAGGCCATGCCTGCCGCGAGGATCACTGGGAGCTTCTGCGGATGATAAATCCTGAGCATGTAATACCAAGCCATGGAAATCTGGCGACGCACGGGCAATATCTGATGATGGCTGAGGAGACCGGATACAGCCTGGGCTCAAATATCCATCTTGTTAGAAATGGCCAGGAGCTATTGATTGATTAGGGCTGAAATGATGATCGATAAAGAGCTGGAGAGGCGTGCTGCCCCTATATACGATGCGATAGAAAAGCTTCTGCCGATAACGCATCCAGAAGAGCTATACAAAGCCAGCAGACATCTAGTTGATGCTGGCGGAAAGAGGCTCAGGCCCTCAATGCTCTTGATTGCGTCCGATGCAACAGGGGGAGATCCGCTTGTGCTTATGCCTGCTGCAATCTCAATTGAGCTTGTGCATAACTTCACACTTATCCACGATGATATAATGGATAATGCAAACATCCGCAGAGGCCGCCCCGCAGTGCATACACTCTGGGGTGCTTCAGGCGCAATTCTTGCAGGCGATACGCTCTACTCCAAAGCGTTTCAGATATTGGGCATGACACCTGTTGATCCAAGGCTTGTTCTCACTTCCATGGATAAGCTTTCGAGGACCTGTACAGCCATATGCGAAGGCCAGTGGCTGGACCTCGAGTTCGAGCGCAGAGACCGTGTGACAGAGCCTGAGTATATGGAAATGATCGAGAAGAAAACAGGAGTGCTTTATGGCGCATCTGCAAGCATCGGTGCAATCCTTTCGGGCGCAACTTCCGAGATAATCCATGGACTTGACGAGTTCGGCAGGCTAACGGGGATGGGTTTTCAGATCCAGGATGATGTCCTTGATTTGACTGCATCCGAGAAGGTTCTGGGAAAGAAAAGGGGCGGAGATTTAATCGAGGGCAAGAAGACGCTGATAATAATCCATGCCCTTGATCATGGGGTCGAGCTGGACGTATTTGGCAGGAAGGACGCCGGGCCAAAAGAGATTGAAAATGCGCTTTCGATTCTTGAGAGGAGCGGATCAATAGATTACGCCCGCATTAGAGCGGTAGATCTTGTCGAGAGAGGCAAGCGCGCTCTTGACGTGCTTCCTGATTCACCTGCAAAAAGCCTTTTGCTGAACCTCGCTGATTATATGATCGGCAGAAGGTACTAAAAAATCCAGAAGGCTGAAGGCATTAACGTTAAAGTTATTAGGCGGTGTAATGAAATTGAAAAAAGAAGAGGCTGAGCATTTATTGGAGCACTGGATTGAGCATAATGATAGCCACAGCAAATCATTTAGAGATAGGGCTGGCCAGGTAGAGGAGATTAGCAAAAAAGCTGCCTCGGATATAATGGAAGCTGCCGATCTCATGGACAGGTGCACCGAGCGGCTGAGGAAAGCGAAAGAAGAACTTTCAGGTGATTGAATTATGGAACTGGTTTACTTTTACAGTAAGGAAGACGAGAAGGCAATGAAGAAAGTTTTGGATGACGAGCTCTTCGACGAGATCGTCCCGACAGTCATGGAATGCAAGTTCATGGGGATAGATAAGGACGGATTCTGCATGTATATCAAAGCCCGTGACGATCTGGCCCAAAAGGCTAAAAAGCTGCTTTCGGAGACGCCGGCAAAGGAGATGACCGGCGCTGAGGGTGAGGCTGTGATTAAGGCATTCAGAGAGCAATCCGAAGCAGCAGAAGCGGGCATGGGGACGCTATTCGGGTAAAAATGAATTTCTATTTTTTTAGCTTTTCCTCTTGCAGCCGCTACAAATGCCAAAAATGTCAAAGTTCAAGCCTGCAGCAGCGAAATCTGCATCATTCGAAATCCGGTTCACAATTTCTGAAATCATGGGGTCCGTGCGGTCATTGATGCTCCTGCACCGCATGCAAACAAGGTGGGCATGTGGATTCGTGTTGGGATCAAATCTGGCTTGATCATCGGGCAAGTTTAATTCCTGAACCAAACCTGCCTCTTTCAGGATTTGAATAGTTTTATAAATTGTTGCAAGACTGACAGTAGGATAGACCTTTTTCACTTCGCTATAGATTTTCTGGGCCGTCGGGTGAGAATGATTGTGGAGAACTAATCGACTGATTGCTATTCGCTGAGGCGTAGCCTTGTATCCTTTCCCGCGGAGAGCTTTGATTATCGACGAGTCCGATTCCTGAAGGTTGTTCATATCTCATTATTATGCAATAATCAATCTTAAATAGGTATCCTTCTTTATAGTAGTTGAACAGCGAACAAGAAATTAGATTCTTAAAGGATGATGACTATTTATAATGTCTAAAGGAGGAATATGGCTAAAATCGAAGTATGGAATATTTCAAGGCTCCTGGAAAGCGAACTGAGATGAAACCCTCAGGCAATCCGAACCGTTCGATGATACCAAGAGGAGACAAGATTGAAGAGATTGCATACTAGAGATTTGGTCT
Source organism: Methanotrichaceae archaeon (assembly GCA_041946675.1). GTDB lineage: Archaea > Halobacteriota > Methanosarcinia > Methanotrichales > Methanotrichaceae > CAWBKV01. Next base: position 8,088 of record JBHGAU010000091.1, read on the forward strand.
TAAATTATTAGTCAATGAGAGGTAACGTTATGACTGATGATAGAAATAGCCCTGTAGCGGGTAGTGCAAACAAACAAGCAAAAGGCAGAGGCACATCGAACCGTGATTGGTGGCCGAACCAGTTGAAGATCGAGGTCCTGCACCAGCATTCCTCCAAGTCCAACCCGATGGGCGAGGACTTCAATTACGCAAAAGAGTTCAAGAGCCTCGACCTGGCGGCTGTGAAGAAAGATCTTGCGGCGCTGATGACCGATTCGCAGGACTGGTGGCCGGCGGACTTCGGACACTATGGACCCCTGTTCATTCGCATGGCCTGGCACAGCGCAGGCACGTACCGTATCAGTGACGGCCGTGGTGGCGGGGGCAGGGGGCAGCAGCGTTTCGCGCCTGTCAACAGCTGGCCGGACAATGCCAACCTCGACAAGGCACGCAGGCTGCTCTGGCCGATCAAGCAGAAGTACGGCCGGAAGATTTCCTGGGCCGACCTGATGATTCTTGCGGGTAATGTTGCTCTGGAATCGATGGGATTCAAGACATTCGGTTTCGGAGGCGGCCGCGAGGATGTCTGGGAGCCGGATCAGGACGTCTATTGGGGCTCTGAAGACAAGTGGCTGGGCGGTGACAAGCGCTACGCTCAGGGCTCTGAGGGAGTGGCCAAGGCCGGCACGGTGCTTGTGTCCGATGATAATGCGAATGGGAAGATGCACGGGCGCAACTTGGAGAATCCGCTGGCAGCGGTGCAGATGGGCCTGATCTACGTCAACCCGGAAGGGCCGAATGGCAATCCCGATCCCATCGCTGCAGCCCACGATATCCGTGACACCTTCGGCCGCATGGGGATGAACGATGAGGAGACGGTGGCGCTTATCGCGGGCGGGCATTCCTTCGGCAAGACCCACGGCGCCGGTCCCGCCTCTCATGTCGGGCCCGAGCCAGAAGCTTCCGGTATCGAGGATCAAGGCCTCGGCTGGAAGTGCAGCTTCGGCACAGGCAAAGGCTGTGACGCGATCACCAGCGGTCTCGAGGTCACTTGGACCAACACGCCAACTAGGTGGAGCAACAACTTCTTCCGGATCCTGTTCGGCTACGAATGGGAACTGACGAAGAGCCCGGCAGGCGCATATCAGTGGCAGCCGAAGGGCGGCGCAGGCGCCGACACGATCCCTGATGCCCATGACCCGTCCAAACGTCGTGCGCCAAGCATGCTAACAACCGACCTTTCATTGAGGTTCGATCCCGCCTACGAAAAGATTTCAAGGCGCTTCTACGAGAACCCGGACCA
>JBHGAU010000092.1:0-9263 GCA_041946675.1 Methanotrichaceae archaeon
CCGCGGTCGCTATATAGGTCTATCTTGTCAGACACGTTCTTTATCCTCCTTTACCTTTTAGCAGAAACAACTGCAACCAACTGCGATTACGTCATATGCCGAAGCGACGATAAGAAAGACTCCGCTAAGGAATATCTTATCCAGCATATTCACAATTCGTTACAGTCTCCCGCTGCATCCTTTACTGTCTCTTAGCTACTTAAACTTTTTGCGTGATTAAATTATAACAATCAAAATTATATCAATCTGTACCCATTGTGGTGATATTATAAGCCGAATTTTTAATATATACTTTATTGTAACAAATACTAATAATAGCGCTATCTGCAGGCATCTTGATTGTTGTATATCAATGTGATCTGGAAACGTTAACACGATTTTATTAAATAATATGCTAACGGATAGGGATCTTTTAAAAGGGAGATTTATTGCAGAACGTTTATAGAATAAAATATCCTTGGAAAAAAATTTGTTATCACGTCAATATCGCTTAATCAAGTAAGGTTTTGGGACGAATGTCCTAAACCTGCTACCATGCATGATTTCAATATTATGCTGATAAATATCACTATTAGAAATTGTTGATTAATCATGTTGATTGTGCTATTTATAAAACTATTCTAATAGTTAGAATATTTTATATCCTTAGATGTTCTATGAAGTATGTATGCGCGAGGGGATATCCTTGGCTGGCAGTGATAGGTACCTGAATCGATTTGAAATCCGAGCAAACTCAAATCCAAAGCTGACTATTAAGATATAGAAGGCTAAGAATATGGAACGCTGCCGCCTGCGCATATTTTCCGAAAAACTTATATCGACCATAAGAGTTGGCTGAAGAGAAATGCATCTTATCATTACAGAGAAGCACGATGCTGCAAAGAGGATCGCCCAGATACTGGCAGGCACAAAGCCGAGTTCCAAGAGGACATCAGGAGTTGAAACATATCATTTCGACAATAAGATCGTTCTCGGCTTAAGCGGCCATATAGTCGGAGTGGATTACCCTACCGGCTATAACAACTGGCAGAAGGTAGACTGCAAAGATCTGATCTGGGCAGATATCATCACGAGGCCGCTCCAGCCGAAGATAATTTCGGCTTTGCGTACTTTAGGAAAGAAGGCAGATAAGATAACGATAGCAACGGATTACGATAGGGAAGGAGAGCTTATTGGTGTAGAGGCCTTGAAGATCGCCCAGGAGGAAAATCCTAAGCTATCGGTTGATAGGGTCAGATACAGCGCCATTACAAATAGTGAGATATTAGCTGCCTTCAAGAGTCCGGGAAAGGTCGACTATGATCTTGCATCTTCAGGCGAGGCGAGACAGATCATAGATCTCGTTTGGGGAGCAGCCCTGACACGATTTATATCACTCACATCAGGACGTCTCGGCAAGGAGTTTCTATCCGTAGGCCGTGTCCAGTCGCCTACACTTGCACTCATCGTTGATCGAGAGAAGGAGATAGAAGCGTTTGTGCCGAAACCTTACTGGGAAATATATGCCGATCTAGAGAAAGGTCTCAGAGTCCAGCATGCCAAGGGAAGGATCTGGGATAAGGCCGAGGTTGATAGAATTATCGCCAACCTTGGTCCTGTTGGAGTCATAAGATCGATAGAAAATAAGGAGAGGCACGACAAGCCGCCTACGCCCTTCGATACAACAAGCTTCATTGCAGCTGCAAGCGGTATCGGCTTCTCTGCTGCAAACGCAATGCGCATTGCCGAATGGCTTTACACCAACGGATTCATCTCGTATCCAAGAACAGATAACACTGTTTATCCTGCATCCATAAACCTCAGGTCTTTGATTGAACTCTTTACCAGGGGAGCATTTGCAGATGAAGCAAAGGAGCTTCTCAAGGGAAAGATGGCACCAACACGAGGCAAGAGGTCGACAACTGACCATCCTCCCATTTATCCCACTGCGCTCGTAGAAAAGAAGGACCTGAAAGAGGAACAATGGCGAATCTATGAACTCGTCATTCGTCGTTTCTTTGCAACTCTTGCAGAAGAAGCCGTTTGGGCAGTTTCAAGCCTAAAGTTGGACATAGGGAAGGAACCTTTCAAGGCAAACGGCGCGAGATTGATCCGGCCTGGATGGCGTGCCTATTATCCATACAGCAAGGCTGAAGAGAACATTTTGCCTGAGCTCCGTGTTGGTGAGCATCTGAAAGTGCTGGGCCACGAGATCCTGGCCAAAGAGACGCAGCCTCCTGCGCGCTACGGTCAGGGAAAGCTCATCAAGGTTATGGATGAGCTTGGACTCGGCACTAAGTCCACAAGACATGATATCATAAGCAAACTCTATGCGCGTGCATACGTCCAGGGCAATCCCATGAGGCCTACGAACACTGCATATGCCGTAGTGGATACGCTTGAGAAGTATGCTCCGACGATTACAAAGCCCGAGATGACCCAGACGCTCGAGAAGGATATGATCCAGATCTCAGAGCAGAAGATCAAGGAATCTGAGGTTATAAGTGAATCACGTGATATGCTCTCATCGGTCTTCAATGAGCTTTTGGGCAATAAAGATGAGATAGGCACATCACTGAAGGATGGCCTAAGAACTGATAAGATCGTGGGAACCTGCGAGAAATGCGGCTCAGAGCTATTGGTAAGGCGTGGAAGGCGGGGAGCAAGGTTCATTGGATGCTCAGGCTACCCCAACTGTAAGTTTACACTTCCTCTCCCAAGATCAGGGTCACTTGTTGTCACCGATAAGCTTTGCGATAAGCACCATATGAACCATGTGAGAATCATTAACAAGGGCAAGAGGCCCTGGGATCTGGGCTGCCCACATTGCAATTTTATCGAATGGCAGGCGAAGAAGGCATCTGAGCCTAAGGAGGTTGAGACCAAGGCCACAATGAACGGCCTGGCAGATGTCCAGGGAATAGGGCCCAAAACCCTCGAAAAGCTGGCTGCTGCCGGCATAAGAACTGCAGAGGATCTTCTTAAGGCTGAATCTGCGAGCCTGGCAGAGAGGACCGGCCTAAGCCAGAAGAAGATCTTGGCCTGGCAGAGCTCTGCCAGGTCGCTGGCTGTGTCGAGGAGCTCATAATATCGAAAGAAGAGCTAGAAATTCCAGTTAATTAATATTTGGCATATGGCAACATGGGCCTGGCCGGATTTGAACCGGCGACCACCCGGTTATGAGCCGGGCGCTCTGGCCGGACTAAGCTACAGGCCCAAAATGGAAAAGGCGCCGCCAACAGGGCTCGAACCTGTGACATTCTGGTCGCTGCTTAAAGCCAATTAACAGCCAGACACTCTACCATCTGAGTTATGGCGGCCCGAACTCATTCCTTAACACACAATGATTTAAGCCTTTTGATTAGATTAGTACTATGCGTGTCCTGAAGAAGAACCTGCGCGGTGATGAAGGGGAGATAACGCTTCTGCCTGAATCACTGGACGATCTCTGGCACCTCCAGCACCTGATAGAGCCTGGAGACCTGGTTTTTGCATTAACCCACAGAAAAGTCCAGGCTGCAACAGATAAGGCCCGTCCTGAGAAGCTTGAGCGAAGACCGGTGCGCCTCGGCATTCAGGTAGAGGAGATAGAGTTCCATATTTACTCAAACTGGCTGAGGCTGCATGGAGTGATAAGGTCGGGCATGGATATCGGCTCTTATCATACGCTGAATATTGAGGTGGGGACGGATCTTTCAATAATCAAGCATCACTGGAGACATGACCAGTTTCAGAGGATTGAGGAGGCTGTTCTAGAGTCGCAAAGGCCGAAGGTTGTGCTTGCGCTCGTTGAAGAGGGCGAGGCAACTATCGGCGTGTTGCGCCAGTTTGGAGTGCAGACCGTCGCCGAAATACGTTCGAGCAGCGGCAAGGGTGCAGGCGAGGATTCGCGGGATCAGTTCTTCAGATCAGTCGCAGATGCCATCTCCCTGGCAGCCGGCGATGATGCCTCTGTGATTCTAGCTGGCCCCGGATTCGCCAAGGAGGATCTCAGGAAGATCATAAATTCAGCTTATCCTGATCTTTCTAAGAGGATAACGATGGATGAGGCATCATCGATAGGCAGATCCGGCTTTCAGGAGGTGCTCCGCCGCGGGGCAGTGAGCACTGTTCTTGAGAACAGCCGCATAGCCATGGAGACGAGGCTGATCGATGATCTCTTCAGGGAGATCGCAACTGATGGGAAGGCTGCCTACGGCCTGAAGGAGGTTGAGACCGCCATGAATTATGGCGCAATCGATTATCTGCTTGTGCTGGATGAGGTAGCAAGGAAGAGAACGCTGGACTCTCTGATGCGAAATGTCTCCAACGCACGAGGGCGTGTGGTGATCTTCAGCTCCGAGTTTGAGCCAGGAGAGAGGCTGCGATCCTTGGGCGGCGTTGCAGCGCTTCTCCGATTCAAAATCGTCAAATAATCATAGGATACCGATCCTGGGAATACAATGAAATGCGATAAATGTTCTTCACCGTCAGCCATATACCAGAAATACTCGGGAATGCACCTCTGCACCGCGCACTTTTGGGAAGATGTCCACAGAAAGATCCGAGGACATTTGCGTGAATCAGGGATATTCGCCCATGGCGCAAAGCTTGCCGCGGCTGTGAATGGCAGTGCAGAGAGCGCTGTGATGATCTATGTTCTAAAGAGCCTTTTCTCAAATAGGAAGGATATCGAGTTTGTAGCCATCATGATCGATGAGGGAATTGCCGGCGATAGGCATCAGGCTCTGGGCTGTGCCATAAGCTTGGCCAGTGAGCTTCGCGTTCCCTTTGTAATAAAACGCTTCAAGGATGCCTTTGGGGTCACAATGGATGGTCTTCACGAGATTATTGAGCCGTGCTCCATCTGCGAGCCGATGAGAAAAGATCTTCTGAATAGGACCGCAGCTCAGGTCGGCGCAGATGCACTGGCTGTTGGCAGCAGTCTGGATTCAGAGGCTGCAGGGATCTGCTTTCGGTATCTTCGTGGAGATATCGAGGGTACATCAGATGTATCGGATATAATGGCTGCATCGAGCTTATCGGGCATATCTCCCGACGGCCTAGAAAAAATCCCCATTATAAAGCCGCTAAGGCGCATTCCGGCAGAAGAGGTCAGGCTTTATGCGAGAAGCAGAGGGATCCGCTTCAATTCAACCGCTTGCCCATATGCCCGCGGCTTGCTTATGGATGTCAGAAAAGAGCTTAGGGGCTTTGAAGAGAGACATCCGGGAACAAACTATTCGCTACTGCGGAGCATCGAGCACATTGCTGAGCTGCGCATATTGCGCGATGAAGATGGGCAAAGCCTTTAAGAATAGACGAGAAAATAGTCTACTTGCGCGCCTCGGTAGCTCAGCCGGTTTAGAGCGATTGACTTGTAATCAATAGGTCGCGTGTTCGAATCACGCCCGGGGCTTGAAGATTTGTTCTAGGAGTTAGTGTTAAGGATGAAGGCATGCTTGATTTTGCTTTTAGCGATACTTGTACTGTTATCGCTATCATCAGCCAAGCCATCCGCCTTTGAGAAGGATACCTCAGGCAGTGATCTCAAGGATCTGGAATCGATGTTATCCGGGGAGCATAGAGGTGCAGAGTACGCCGAAAGTGTGCTGCCGAACCAGATGCCAGGTCAGCTCCAAAGTCAAATGAGCCATATTGGCCCACTTTATAGCCCACCTTATAAAAATGAATTTTTAAATGATACCTTCTTCGGAAGTTTCCTACGAGAGTTGTGGGGAGGTCCCTCGATATCTAAGCAAAACCTGACATGGCCCGAGATTCTCCTTACAGGGCTTCCCTATCAGAATACGAGCACTACTGCCAAGTCTTCAGGGACCAGTCGCCATAAGATAAAACCGGTATTGGTGAATGAACCAGACTTCTGATCTATAGAATCCTCCTCGACTTTTTAACATCAAGCCTGGTCTTACATCTGGGGCATGCCTTAGGCTTACTCACCCTCGTTTCCCATCCGTAACTGCATTTAGGACATTTCATCTGTTTCATATAACTACGGTTGTAATAAGAGTATTAATAACTTTCCATTGATATGAATATCCCTAATATTCAGAGAGAATCTATAGAGATATTTTAGTAAAGATCCAAAAACATCCGAGGCGTAAAACCTATAATTGAATTGCAGCAGTAAATACAGAATCACATGAACGAGATTTTGGAGATCCTTTCCGAGAACGCCAAGGCCACACCTATGGAGATCGCGGCACTCCTGGGCATGCCCGAGGACGAGGTCGCTCGAATTATCAAGAGCCTGGAGGACTCGGGCATCATAAGGAAGTACGTCACGCTCATCGATTGGGAGAAGCTCGATGAAACTTACGTATTTGCAGTCCTTGAGTTGAAGGTCGCACTGCAGCGCAAGACGGGCTATGATGCAGTGGCTGAGAGGATCGCCAGATTCTCTGAGGTGGAATCAGTCAGGCTGATCTCAGGAGATTACGATCTCTCGGCAATTGTGAAGGGCAAATCGATGAAGGATGTAGCCTACTTTGTTGCAGAGAAGATCGCGCCCCTGGAGGGCATACAGTCGACCTGCACTCATTTCATATTGAAGAGCTACAAAGAGCACGGCGTAATATTGACCGAAAGACCTAAGCCCAAGAGGCTGGTGGTCACTCCATGAAACTGAGCCTGAAGAATATATCAGAATGGAGCCCGGAGGCCCATCTTTCCAGGCTGGTTAAGGATATGCCACCATCAGGCATACGCAAGTTCTTCGATCTTGTAAACGAGATGGAGGGCGCAATATCCTTAGGCGTAGGCGAGCCGGATTTTATAACGCCATGGCATGTTCGCGAGGCATGCATATATTCGCTTGAATCGGGCAACACATCGTATACATCCAACAAAGGAATGCCGGAACTGCGTGACTGCATCTCTGAGCAGATGAAAAGCGATCTGGGACTCGAGTATGATCCTGCGGAGGATATACTCATCACCACAGGGGTAAGCGAAGCGGTCGATCTCGCATTCAGGGCCACACTCAACCCCGGCGATGAGGTGATTGTGCCCGAGCCGTGCTATGTTGCCTATGCGCCAGATGTTGAACTGGCAGGTGGAGTTCCGCGGATGGTTCCTACAAGGCTATCAGAGGAGTTCAAGGTCAGACCTGAGGATATATCCTCAGCTATAACCGAGAGGTCAAAGGCACTGATGCTCAGCTACCCCAACAACCCAACAGGCACAGTCATGACCCGCCAGGATCTCGAGGAGATTGCCGATGTTGTTGTTGATAATGACCTGCTTGTAGTATCAGATGAGGTTTACTGCAAGCTCAGCTACTCCGGAAAGCATTCCAGCTTTTCCCAGCTTGAAGGAATGCAGGATAGAACATTGATCCTCAACGGCCTCTCCAAGTCTCATGCCATGACTGGCTGGAGAATAGGCTTTGCTCTAGGCAACTCTGCATTGATCGGCGCTATGACAAAAGTTCATCAGTACACAATGCTCTGTGCACCTGTCATGGCACAGGTGGCAGCGCTCGAAGCTCTGCAGCGCGGTGAGGATGAGATGCTTGCCATGAGGCATGAGTATGACCTGCGCCGCAGAATGTTTGTTTCAGGGCTGAACAGAATCGGCCTGAACTGCTTCGAGCCGAGGGGAGCATTTTATGCATTCCCGTCGGTAGAGAGCACTGGAATGAGCTCTGAGGAGTTTGCCGAACGCCTGCTTAAGGAGCAGAAGGTTGCAGTCGTGCCTGGAAACGTATTCGGACCGAGCGGTGAAGGTTTCTTACGGTGCTCCTATGCGACATCGCGTGAGGAGCTGATCGAGGCGCTGGACAGGATGGAGACTTTCCTGAATACTCTGTAAAGTAAAGGCCAAAGGATCAAAGAATGTTCAAAGCTAGGCTGAGATCGGAGGATACTGACAGGATACTGCGAGGCTTTGCTTCCTTGGGCCTTGGACCAAATGCCTGGACGGCATTATCCATCATACCGGCGCTTGCAGGCTTTACCGCCCTCGTTTATCACAGCCTGGCGATCGGCCTATTATTTTTCGTGATTTCAGGATTCATTGATATGATCGATGGGGCTGTTGCACGTGCTACCAACAGCGTGAGCAGCAAGGGAGCCTTTATAGACGGAGTGCTGGATAGGTACGTCGAGCTTCTTCTAATCCTCGGGCTGATGATCTATCTTGGAAGGATCAGTTTCCTATCGGTTCCATCCGAAGCATGGATGGTCTTGCTTCTCTTTGGGGCTGTGATGACGAGCTTTGTCAGAGCATATGCAGACCACAGGGGTATCGTCAAGAATCCAGAGGAGCTGAAGAGGATGGGAGGATTTCTGGAGAGGGCTGAGAGGCTTTTACTCCTCTATATTGCAATGATTATTGGACTGTTCAACTTTAACTGGATGATGGCGATAATAGCAATAACAGCAGCCCTTGCTAATGCTACGGCGATACAGAGGATTCTGTTTGCGCTTAAGCATGGAAACGATAAATAAAAGTATAGCGCTTTTCCAATCTTTTTATTTAATATAATTTCATATTCCAATCCGAAGTTCCTTTAAACGAGCTTATTGGTCTTTGAATCGTTATATTTTTAAAGAGCCAATATATCCTTCAAAGATGCCATCCACCTTGCCTGTGCTAATTTTGCTAAAGCCGATTACTTCTTAAGTTGCGACGACAAACTTATAAGCCAGGCCAAAAGATCGGGATTGAAAATATCGATCTCAAACCCAGTAGATTACATTAGAAGCGAGGAGCCATGACAGAAAAAGGCAAAGGCCCTCCTAGTGACAGAGCTGAAAAGCACTTTACCTGGCTGGAAAGTTCGACGAGGTCTTATCTAAGGCCGAGATAGAGGACGAATATCCTTACTTTGCCGAAGTGCCTGAGCTTGAAGGTGTCTGGGCTACTGGAAAAACCATCGAATATTGCCGCAATGAACTAATTGACACCTGTTTCTATGATTGTTGAAGGGAAGGCGATCGGATATCAGAATTGTTAATCCTGTCAGCTTCAACCACATAACACATGTTTCCTGAACCTTCCCCCGGAGAGGGGTTAGGGGTAGCCCGCGCGGCGATTGAGCGCGCTAGAATAGCCGTTAGTTTTAATCCCAGAATAGAGTGTAGTTTTTGAGTTAATCTAATCAACCCAAACACAATGTAAAAGTGTTTCTACAATATATGCGCTTGAGCTGTAATCTCTTGAGCTTTGGATTATGCCAGTTAGCTTAAAATGCAAAATTAGGCAGGTTGCATCGAAGATCCCATTTAGGAAGAAATCAGGGCTAATCCCCGCCATTTCAATGGCGGGATACAGCCCGTACA
>JBHGAU010000093.1:0-9209 GCA_041946675.1 Methanotrichaceae archaeon
TACATGCAATGCCGGAACATGCACTGGAACCCTAAAAACCTGCCCAGGGGATCAGTGCCGCAACGATGGAACTTGTGTAGGTGGGGAATGCCAGCCGGGTTCAGTGAAAACAGGTGCGCAATGTGATGACGGCAATTCCGCCACTGTAGGCGATGAATGCTCATCAAGTGGAATATGCAGCGGCCATACAGCCATATGTGGCGATGGCATAAAGGCCGGTGCAGAAGAGTGTGATGACGGCAATACGGTTAACGGGGATGGCTGCAGCAATACCTGCGCCATTGAATCAGGCAGATGACCGCCTATCAAGATACTGCAATAGCAGATCATTGAAATGCAGCAATACCTGCGCCATTGAATCAGGCAGATGACCCACAGCCGATGGTTGTCCTGGGCTAGATACCGAATGCCAAACAAGTACTTGTACCAACGGAGTATGCAGCTATTTATTTGCTAATTCTTCAATGGAAATGATAGGAGCCGGTATCTTACGCAACCAAATTCAGGTTACAGCCTGTGGCGCAAGCCTGGTGGATGCCCCAACTGAAATCGGGAAATAATCACCCATGTATAAAAGACTGATATAAATTCCACGCGCCGGTAGCCACAAAGTTCACAGCAATGGCTCCTAGTATCAGCCCAAGTATCCTGGTCAGGACCATTATCCCTGTGATGCCGAGCGCCCTGTCTATCAGCTCCGAGAACTTGAGTATATAATAGGCCAATCCAAATGTAAGCACTATTGCGAGAAGGACCATTGCCTTCTCTGGAATTGTGGCGGCCGCTCCCATCAACACGACCACTGTTGTTATCGCACCCGGGCCAGTCAAAAGGGGCATCGCCAGCGGGAAGACTGAGATGTCCTCTCGTGTATTCGCATCCCTCATTTCGGCTTCAGTGACCTTCTTTTGCTGCCTTCCGCCTCGAAGCATGTCCATTGCGACGAGGAAGAGCAAAATGCCGCCTGCAACACGCAGCGAATCGACTGTAATGCCGAAGAACCGCAGAACAAGGTCGCCGCCCACTGCAAATATAAACGCTATCTCAAAGGCCACTATAGTTGTGTGCCTGTAGATCTTCCTCTTCTCTTCCGTTTTCAAGCCGGCTGTGAGAGAGATGAAGACCATCGTTGCTTCTATGGGGTTGACTATGACGAATATGGATGTGAATGCATACAGGAAATAGACCAGATAATCGTAGAGGGCCATGATCCCTTTTTAGCTTAATCAAGTTTTGCCTAAGTTTAGATTATCTTCGGGGCATCGCAATCGCCTTCGGCTGGATCGCCGTTGAGCATTTTTACAACCTTTCCCGAGATGAACGCGAATGTGCCTGCCAGGCTCGCAGCTAAAAGCGCCTGCTGTTTGCCGTGTTTGCCCAGCATTCCGCCAACCACAGCGCTCAGGACAATAGAGGCGATATATTCAGGTGCATCCTTGACCAGATGGCCCAGGGGATCTACGCTCGCGTCGGCCTTATCCCTGTGAATGATCCATCTATCCTCGAACTCATGCACATGTGCCCCATAAGGCCCGCGAAGCTGCCGCCCAGCGCCATTGAACATCTCTCCAAGCATAGTCTCATTAAAGCACTCGGGAAGCCTGGGATATTTCTCCTTGGGAAGAACATAATGCACATGGTAAGGCATGTTCTCTACCCATATACAGAACTCCCGGCAGGCCTTTTGGCAGACTTCGCGGCTGTCTTTGTTGCAGTCCATGCTTTCTATGATGGCGATCCATATTTAAATAGCTGGCTGAAGAATGGTACTACATCGTTTTATACCGCTTATGCAATCGCTATAGACATATGAGCATGATGCCCTTGAAGCCATCGGTTCTAATGATAATAATCATATTAACAGCTGCTTTTGCGCAGATCTCTTGCGGCACAAGTACTACTATTCCCGTTAAATCAGGCCAGAGCATCCAGGCTGCCATAAAAGCAGCGCATCCAGGAGACACCATTGAGGTATATAGCGGCGTATACCACGAGAATTTAATAATAAACAAGCCGATAACTCTCAAAGGCATAGATTCGGGCAGCGGCCATCCTATCATAAACGTAAACGGAGGATCTGCCATTACATTGAACGCCGGAGGCATTATTCTTGAAGGCATACAGGCAACAGCAGCAGGCGCTTGGGAGACGGATGCAGGGATTAAGGTAATGTCCAATGGAAACATCATAAGAAACAACATTGCCAGTGACAGCAGAAGTGCTGGGATTGTTCTTATTGGCGCAAAGAACAATACAATCATGGGCAATATAGCCAATAGCAACATCAATTACGGCATCTCTTTAATGAACAGCAGCGATAATATTCTCGAAGGCAATACGGCCAACCAGAACAAATACGGCATAAAGCTTACAAATTCCGATGGCAATGATATCGGCGGTAATACTGTAAATGGAAACAGGCTCAATGGAATATACATCGAGAAATCCATCCTCAACTTAATTGAAGGCAATTATGTGGGCTCTAACTGGGCAGGGGTATCCTTAGACCTCTCAAAAGATAACATAATCAGGAAAAATGAGATAATAGATAATGAGAAGGGCATTTACCTGACTTATCAGAACAACACCGATAATATCAAATCCAAAGGAAAGGGCGTATATATCTCCTACAGCATTGACTTCTCAAGCCCCGGCAGGTCAGCGAATAATACCATCTATCTGAACAATCTATCCAATGTCAATAATGCCTATGATGATGGTCTTAACCATTGGGATAACGGCAAGCTCGGCAATAACTATAGCGATTTTAATGAGCCTCATGAGGGCTGCGACGGCAAGAAGGTCTGCAGCTCAGAGCATGTGATTTCCGGTGGCAAGAGCATTGATGGATATCCTCTTGCGATTGTTGCAGTCAAATCCAACTCCATAGCGATATCATCCACAATAGCATCATCCGCTTTGGCATCATCCCAAATAGCATCTTCTATACCTGAGGGCACAGGTCTCAGATTGGAAAAACGAGATTTTGCTCCGGGAGGCGAGATAAGAGTAGGCTTCACTGCTCCAAAGGATCATGAGGCATGGGTTGCGATTGCACAGAAGAATGAGAGCTGGAGTCAGCAATACATCGGCAAGAATATATCTGGCATACTTATCTTTACAGCCCCTGAGAAGGAAGGCAAATACTATCTGAGGATGTATTCCACAATAGCATCTTCCAGATATGGAAATGAATCTTTAGCCGTGCCGTTCACTGTGGCAGCTCCGCATATCTCCGCCTCGCCGTCCGAATTGGGAACATGCGAGAAGGTTTACGTCTCATATATGGGCGCTTCAGGAGATGATAATGGCTGGATAGGCATGTACCCTGTCGGATCATCCGACTCTGTTTCAAAACAGTATCTGCAAGGAAAGAGTAACGGCACAATCACATTCTCTACACCGACTGCGGGCAGCTATGAGTTCAGGATGTTCGGGCCTGATGCATCAAAGCCGTTATGTGTTAGCAATGTTGTGAAGGTTGATGTCAAATCGGGAATTCATGTCGTTGCCGAGCCCTCAAGGGTTGCACCTGGTGGCACAGTTACAGTAACCTTCTGGGGCTCTCCTGTCTCAGGAACAGGCGTGATAGGCATGTACGGCGTCACGCGGCCCGATAAGTTCCATATTGAGAAAAAGCCTATAGGTGCAAGGAGCTGCGGCACTATTACATTCAAGGCGCCGATGGAGCCCGGCCAGTACGACTTCAGGATGTTCGGGGATGATATCAACAGGCCGATCCTCGGCCAGAGCAATATCGTAACCGTTGTCTAGATCCTGGGGGGTCCTATTAGCTCTGAGCAGCTGGAGCAGAGAGATGAAGGCTTCTCCTTTGCATGCTCCATTGTTCCCGAGAGGCTCATGACGCAGGCCTTGTTGCAGTGTCCCAGGCCGAGAATATGGCCGACCTCGTGCAGCGCCTCTTTGGCCAGCATCTCAGGCTCCATCTCAGCTGCCGATAAGAGGGCACACATTTCTGCTGAGCAGCCGAAGACAGGGCCGGTGCCGGGGTAAAAGATCTTGCTGCCTATTATCCAGAGCGATGCCCGCCTGTTTGCAGCGATTTCGAGATACCTTAGAAGCTTAGCGGCGTCGAGATGCTGTCCTTTTAAAGGCACATAGAGGTATCCCCGATCCTGCACCCTCAAGCCATAGGTGCCGTAGCACACTTCAATGGCATCCTTGAGGTAAGCCATATCGCCCAGGCACCTGCCGTCATGGAAGAGCTGCAGAATCATCTCTGGGATATATGGCAGGACAATTTCTTTAAGGTATGCGAGGATATTAAGGTCGATGGATCTTGAGACCAAAGCACGGCTTATCTCGATAGGTACGATAGAGATAGCTGAGCATGTGCAATTCGGCCCGGCATCTGACTCCACCCCAACGTCTACGCCCATCCCGGCAGATGCATCAGCTCAAGCATCTACCTCTGGCCCGGGAGCCGGAGGAAAGTCCGTCTTCTTCCGCTCCGGAGATCGGATTGTAAGGCTGAGCGTGGTAGAAGAATCGAGCTTGCGTTTGAGCAGGCTGGAAAACGGCGTAGAGATACTTCATGGAGACAAAAAGGTTGCAAAGGGCGAGCTTGTTGAGCCTCTCCTTCACTGTCCGGAGCAGGCGTATATAACCGTCTCCGAGCGATGCATATACGACTGCAAATTCTGCGCTGTACCCAAGCTGCGCGGAAGGGTGAAACCGTCTGCGCTGGTTAAGGAGATGACCGATAAGGCTGCAGCCACTGGCAAATTGAGAGCTATCTCTATTACTTCAGGCGTTGAGGTTTCTCCCAAGCGGGAGACTGAACGGATCGCTGGAATAGTCAGAGACCTTAAGGCCAGGGGCATCGGAGTGCCGATTGGCGTTTCAGTAAGTCCTTTTCCTGGCATAAATAAAATCCTGAAGAACGCCGGAGCAGACGAAGTGAAGTATAATATAGAAACCCTTGATCAGGACCTTTTCAAGAGGGTATGTCCAGGCATCTCATATGTGGATATCATGGATGCTCTTAACGAGGCGGCGGCCGTCTTCGGCAAGAATAGAGTCTTCTCCAACGTAATTGTTGGGTTAGGCGAATCAGATAGAACGCTGCGCTGCGGAATCGATGAGCTGACAGAGATGGGAGTGCTTCCTATTATCAGGGCAGTCTATCCTCATCCGCTGCGTATCGGTGAGATCGATATGACAAGGCCATCATCTGAAAGGCTGCTCAGCCTCGCATCATATCTGCGAAAATCTATGGATAGAAACGACCTGCAGGGAAATTTGGCTCTGACAGGCTGCTATAGGTGCACAGGATGTGACCTTGTGCCGGATAGAGATCTTTAGATCTTCGATATTAAATCTTTTAAAGGCGCTCAGAACTCAATATCCTCATCACCAATCAGTCAGGCCATCTCATCATAGCGCCTTACGCTTATTTCGCAAATTAGCATCCAATCGGTTTTAAATCTATACACGTGCTATTGAAGCTGAAATGAAACTTGCACTACTGCAGCTTAATCCTACCGTCGGAGATCTGGCGGGCAATGCAAATCTAATTACTCATGCCGTCCAGGGCATCGATGCGGACCTGGCCATAACCTCAGAGCTTGCGCTTCTGGGCTATCCGCCCCGCGATCTGCTTCTGAATGCAGACTTCATTAATCGGAGCTGGCAAGTCCTCGAGAATCTGGCCAAAGAGCTGTCAGGATGTATACCTGTACTGGTAGGTCTGTCAGAGCCTAATCCCGCATCAGAGGGCAGACCGCTCTTCAACTCGGCTGCGCTGCTGCAAGAAGGCAGAATCGTGCGAACATTTCATAAGACTTTGCTGCCGACCTATGACGTATTCGATGAGGACCGCTATTTCGAACCGGAGTACGAGCCTCAGATCCTCGAGTTGGGCGGAGTCAAGATAGGCGTCTCCATCTGCGAGGATATCTGGAACGATCGCGATTTTTGGAAGCGCAGGCGCTATCACACAGATCCAATTGAAGAGCTTGTGAAAGTCGGGGCGGAGGCCATCATAAACTTATCCGCTTCGCCATTTACAGTCGGAAAGCAACTCCACCGCGAGGCTATGCTGGGCGGCATGGCGCACAAGTACGGTGTTCCTTTTGTTTATGTCAATCAGGTTGGGGGCAACGACGATTTGGTTTTCGACGGCAGAAGCTCTGCCTTTGACTCCGCCGGCAAGCTGATAGCCCGAGGCAAGGGATTCAAGGAGGATATTGTAGTAGTAGATCTAAAATCTCGACTCGGCCCCATTGCAGATGATGACTTCGCGCCAGAGGCCGAGATCTGGAACGCGCTAGTCCTGGGAACAGGAGATTACTGCCGAAAGTGCGGATTTAAGGGAGTGCTGCTGGGCCTATCCGGAGGCATTGATTCCGCTCTGACTGCGGCCATTGCAACGGAGGCCCTCGGTCCTGAAAATGTTCTGGGAGTGCTCATGCCGTCGCCCTATTCAAGCACAGGAAGCATCGAGGATTCGCTGGAGCTATCTCGCAGGCTGGGCATAAAAACGCTGACAATACCGATCACTGATCTTATGAAGTCTTTTGAACTCGGCCTCAAGGATGCCTTCAAGGGGCGAGAGAAGGATGTAACTGAGGAGAACATCCAGGCCAGAATACGAGGAAACCTGCTCATGGCACTATCGAATAAGTATGGCTCCCTATTGCTCACGACTGGAAATAAGTCTGAGCTTGCAGTGGGCTACTGCACAATCTATGGCGATATGTCGGGAGGTCTGGCTGTGATATCTGATGTCCCCAAGACCATGATCTATAGAATCGCGAACTGGCTAAATATGAGGAAGGATATAATCCCCAGTGCCATTCTTACAAAAGCACCAACTGCAGAGCTGAGGCCGTGCCAGAAAGACCAGGACAGCTTGCCGCCTTACGACATCCTTGATGCAATCCTTGAGAAATATATACAGCAGCATCAATCTGCGGAAGAGATCATTGCGCAAGGGTTTGATGCAGCGACCGTTAGCCATGTGCTATCCCTTGTCAAATCAGCGGAGTTCAAGAGGAAGCAGGCTGCTCCTGGAATAAAGGTTACAGACCGGGCCTTTGGAAGCGGCTGGAGGATGCCAATTGCCTGCAAAACATGTTAGATCTCTCTCAAATGGTTCTCCAATTTTTTTGAGCTCAAACTTTAAGTAGTTGATTATTGTATCAGTCGATGGGAAAAAGGTTGGGTTTCGCTAAATGTCGAAAATAGCAGGACCAATTAGGATCGGGTTGCTTTGTATTTTCGTCACCGTAGTTATCCTCTCTGCGATAGTGCCCGTATATATGGGTCAGAATTACAATATCACAACAAACAGCACCTATACAAGCAATCTAGTTCTGAATATCTATGTTAACGATGCCGGGAAGGTCCTGGTTACAGGCTATGCTGACAGCGTTAGTGGCCTATCTTTCCTTAAAGACTCCCAGTACAAATATGATAAAGACACAAAACAGCTTTATGCCCTCACAAACTCGCTCACATATAAATCAGGCGAGGATTGGGAGGCAAAGCTGCCCTCGCAGGGGAACTACAGTGAATACCATTCGATATTCTATCTGCCGGCATCCGTAAAGATCAGCAAGATTGATGCGACTCCTGGGCTTGAATATCTGGTGTCTGCAACCAATGATTCATTCCAGGTCGACCTTCATGGATATGATGTTAAGAGCCCTACAATTACAATAGATTATGAGCTACCAATAACGGATTCAGGCACACCGATGGCTTCCAATAACACAACGGTTGTGTCCAGTGGTTCATATTTGATGCCTGTATCGGCGTTGTTTGGGTTAGTTGCGGCATCTGTGGCCATAGTCCTCTGGAGAAGACAAAAAAGAACCCCGTTAACCCCTAAAGATGACCGATATAATGGCCATGAGATAGAGAATGCAAAGCCTGATAACGTAATCAGCGAAGCATCAGATAGCGCAGCCGATGGCCCAATTGCATTGGATGAAAATCCTTCAGAAATGAGTAGCGATTTGAACGCAGGTACTGCTGATAATAGTTTAAATAACGATATAAATAATAATGATATAAATAACAATGCAGATATTATATCCCCTGATAATTGCCCTGCGCCAGACGAATCAAGCAGCAGGGATAATAAGGCATCTGAAACTGCCAGCCGGGCCATAAATATCACCAGCGAGATGGCGGCGGTCATGGAAACTCTAACCAGCAGGGAAAAGGCAGTTTTAGAGGCTTTAATTGCTCATAACGGAAAGATGGTGCAGGCCGATATAAGATATGAAACGCATATTCCGAAGTCATCTTTAACTGGTATCCTTCTCTCTCTGGAGCGCAGAAAGCTGGTAACAAAGAAAGAAATGGGCAGGGTAAATATTATAGAACTATCTGAGTGGTTTTTATCGAAGAAAGGGATGCAATAATGCATTGAAGTTCATGAGGAGATTGATGAATAGACGACTCATATTCTCTGGGCTGACTGCGATAGTGCTGATCAGCCTGCTTGCATCAGGCATTGCCGAGCCTGCCAATCCTATAGATAAGATGTCGTGGCAAAAGGGGGCAATGCATAGCGATTTAGCAGGATACGAGGAGGCACCAATGTTTATTGTCATACCCAGGGATCAGGGAAATGCAACTTCATTTATCTCTCTCATAGAAACAAAAAAGCCGATCATTGGCACAGCAGCAGCAAGGAATACAGATAGCGGACCGATAGGCATAGTCTTCCACCAGTGGATGGGGTTTGCCTTGAAAGGCAACGAATCAAGATCCCTGAGGATCAGCATTGAAAGCGTGAGACCTGTGGAGCCGACAAGCATCACAAAGCTCCTCGCATCCAACAAGTCACTGGATGAGATAAGAAACGAGATTAGAATGCAGGAAGGCAATATAACCAACCGTGGAGTTATGAGGCTCGACGATGACATCTACAGGCTCGTTGATATAAAGATGACATCAGCAGGCAACAGAACTGTTCTCGATGCTGGCGTTGCTAAGCCGCCTACGGCGCAGTATAACGGTATCATGAAAGTTGGCCGCATAAATGTGGATTTGATAAGGGAAAATACTGCGAAGGTAAGCCAGGGCATCCTGGATATCAGCGATTACAAATATAACGGGAGCTATAAGGTGCTCCTGGATGCTCAGGGTGCGCCTCATCATGAGCATGAGATGGGGTAGGTAATTGAACATGAGATTGGATAGGTAATTGAACATGAGATTGGATAGGTAATTGA
>JBHGAU010000094.1:0-9197 GCA_041946675.1 Methanotrichaceae archaeon
TCTGGTTGCTTGGAAAACCTCTCTCACAAAGCTAATCCCTATGAAAAGGGAACTGAAAGAATACTTTTCGATGGCCTTTCGCATACCCGCGGCCGACACTCACAAAGCTAATCCCTATGAAAAGGGAACTGAAAGTGTGGGTTTGTCACGTAAATGAAGGAATCGTCTTTACCTCACAAAGCTAATCCCTATGAAAAGGGAACTGAAAGAAAAATACACCAAGATGTTACATGGGTTTTAATCCGTCTCACAAAGCTAATCCCTATGAAAAGGGAACTGAAAGTCGTAATACCAAAGGCAGCAGATCGAACCGTCCAGCTCTCACAAAGCTAATCCCTATGAAAAGGGAACTGAAAGTATTAATCGCCGCCATCCTATCGGATATATACGGGAACTCACAAAGCTAATCCCTATGAAAAGGGAACTGAAAGGAACCTTGGTGCTTGGAACAGTGTATTCGATGTGTAAGCTCACAAAGCTAATCCCTATGAAAAGGGAACTGAAAGAATATTTCGCAAAGCTAGACAAGGCCGATGCTTTTTCTCTCACAAAGCTAATCCCTATGAAAAGGGAACTGAAAGCGTCAATTAGGCAGAGATATAGCGGGTGGTATCGGCTCACAAAGCTAATCCCTATGAAAAGGGAACTGAAAGCTGATGAGAGGATAGTGCCTTTCGATAGGCAGAAAACTCACAAAGCTAATCCCTATGAAAAGGGAACTGAAAGCGGAGCCTTAATTTTTCGGCCAAATCATTCGAGAGCGGCTCACAAAGCTAATCCCTATGAAAAGGGAACTGAAAGCGCGCATGATCCCTGCAGAGCTTTTGATCGATGCATATGCTCACAAAGCTAATCCCTATGAAAAGGGAACTGAAAGCCATCTCAACTGTGCAAGAAATCACGCCCGATGGCTGGGTCCGACTGCGTACAGTGCCTTCCGGAGCGGTGACCGTCGATGCCTACTGTTTCAGTATGCAACAGATAGCGGGCTTCAATGCATTCTCTCTCGATGAGAATATGGCACTGGTCGATGGATCAGGCTTCGAGGATGGGCAGGGTGAGCAGAACGAGGCTACACAATATTCAGCTTCTGGATCGGCAGATGGCTTCTATACTACAATAGACTCGAAGCTGACAACTGCTAAGGGCTCGAACAAAGATCTTGTCTTCATCTCGAATATTTGGGGTGTTCCGGGCGATGCCGTATCTGTCGAGTGCATTGTCAGTGGAAATAACACGCCGCTGACCATAGACGTCTCGGGCTATCCGGATCTGGTCATCCATTCGGCTACAAGCGGTGCAGGTGCTGCCACTTCAATTGCCAGAGATATCATGGCTGCGATCAACGGTCTTGGTCTGGCTTCGCCCTGCAGAGCCAAGTTGGCTTCGGGGTCCGATGGGTCCGGCATCTTCGGAGCGCTGGTACATACACATCTCGCAGGCGGGCGCAATCCTGCAGAGTTCGACAAGTTCAACCAGAACCTGACGTTCGTACTGTACTGGGATGTGATTGCTTTATATCGAACGGTCGGGATGGGCCAATTCGAAGGAGTGTCTCTAAATATCCGAGACTTGAAGTCGTTGGTAGGAAAAAGTGTGAAATTCAAGTTCAATGACCTGTTGTATGACCATAGTTCGTGAGAGATCGGTTAGGTCTCTCCGCGAATTTTATTACAGCATAATTGAACTCTGTCTAGGGGTCTCTCATATGCTTTCCATTTAGATAAACCAACACAAGAATTGGTAATAGTCGAGACAGTCAAATGATTTATGGCATTGCCCGGAATCAACCAAACATGCATGGGAGTCAAATTTGATCTATTATCAAAGGCTATGCAAAGAAAGAACTCCGCTACCTTATTTCGTTGTATACTAAATCTCCAAGTTTTGTTGGAATCGCGTGGATTTTGATACATACACGAACTCTTAACGTCAATCTTGTAACCTTTGTCGCATATGAAATCATATCCAGGGTTTCCGTGGGGCATCCGTTTGATGTGATCGAAGAAGTTAGAAAGAACGCGTTCTGCTATATGAACTCCCAAATAGAGCGCGCACTCTTTCATTTGATCCATGGGTTTTTGGATACCATGTTCATGGCAATAATCCAAGTGATGTTTTGTAGCGCGTTCTCTATTGGCTTCGTCCCATTCGCGGTTGTACTTACGACCACATTCTTTGCAATAGGCTTGAAGCTTTCCAGCAAACCTTCCTGATTTGATCCTGTAAAATTCAGTTGAAGGCTTCACTGCTTTACATCTAGAGAACCGTTTACTTTCTTGCATTCTCAGCAACCTTCTGAAGGAATCCGGGCCAGTCATCGGCATGCCATCTAGCTTTGAGTTCAACCAGGCTATAATAGAGGTCTTCTGATACGGGTATATGCAAGGTTTTGAATGGTTTATCTGGCATAACTAAGTAATGGATGTTATGATATATAAAGTTACTTAAGGAGGTAATTTAAATAACTAAAATCTGTGAGCACTGCGGAAAGGTCCATTTCACTGCAGAAGAGATAGAGGCCATGGAAAGAGGAGAGACTACAAAGGAGCAGATCCTGGAGGCCGAGGCTCAAGACAAGAGCACTCTGGCCGATTCGGTATCTGAGAAAGTTGATACGAGCACAATAGAGGAGGATGGCTCTACGAAGCCTGACGAGCAGGCTGAGGACTCACCCTTCTAATCTTTTCGAGGCGCTATGGCAGAAATTGGGAATGAATGGGCCATCAGGGAATTGGAATCTGTGATAGAGTCTCTCAAAAAGGAAGGGACTCGGATTGTAAGGATAGAGGACGAGATAGGGCTCAGGAATATCACGAAACCTGGAGACACGTCTGAAAGCTATGAGCCTGATGGGTTCTTTAATCTGTTCATCAGGTACAAAGTAAAATAAATTCTTTATGAAGAATAATTTTTGTGATCAATTTATAGAGCGTTTCTAAGGAGCGAGTGAATATGTTCAAGTCAATCACAATAGGAACTGAAGAGTACAAAATCAGGTATACAGCATCGTCGATCATAAGCATGCAGCAGACTGGCGGCAAAGTCCTGGGAGCCAACCGCAAGATATCGGTCGCCGAAATCTTCAAAGGTCTATCAGATTTCGAGTTCCTTATGTTCGTATTCTGGAAGGGCCTTCAGGCATTCAGACCAAATATCAAACTCGAAGAGGCTCAGGAAGCCTACGATAAATATGTCGATGAGGACGATCCTGAGAACCTGGATAATGGTGGCCAAGATGGCAAATTCATCAAGTTCATGAATACCATCATGGACGCTTTGAATGGCGAACTCCACACAGACACGGTGAAGGCAAAAAAGCGCCAGGAAGAGGAACAGAAAAAGCAAAAGGCGGAATGGGAGAAGGACCTGATAACCCTGATCGACGAGCGGATAGCTCTGAAAATGGAGACTGGGATTGGGAATACTACGCCAGAATCTGTGTCGGTCCCCTCCGCCTGAGTCCTCAAGAGTTCCTTGAACTCACTCCGTCTGAGATCTATGTGAAGATTGAAGCCTACAATGAGAAGCTAAAGCGAGAGAAGACCAATATACACGAATTGGCCTCACTGATTGTTGTAGGGATGAAAGATCCTGAGCATTTCCCGTCCTTGGAGGAGTTTGCAGGTATTGAAGAGGATGAAGAGCAGAACTGGCAAGAATTGGCCGAGGACTGCCAGAGAAGAGGGCTGCTTTTGCCGGATTAAAAAACGGCCCACAACCCTTCACCAGTATAGTTGGTGTATGATAGTAGCGTAAACTATTTAGAGCTATCTTGTAATCCTGCCCGTATGGCAGAGGTGACAAAAGAAGCACCCAAGGCATTACCAATGCCAGAGCAGAAAGGGATAACATCGCCTCATTTTAGGGAGGTCGCACCGGATTATTTCTTCGGCGGCGTCAAATTGGGATTCATAGAAATGACTGTTCTCACAACGAGGCATAATGCATTTGAGAGCGTTATTAATAAGAAGGAGGTCGTCGAGCACGTTGAAGAACTGACTCTCAAATTCGCGCCGTTGCAGGCCAAATCTCTGATTATATGGTTGTTATCTAATGTCAAGGCATATGAGAGCAACTTTGGCCAAATACCAAGCATCGAAACAGATCCTACTAAGTTAGAAATAGGTAAAAAGGTGGATGATTTGCTTGCCAAGCTTTGAGGCCGTCGCGACGCAAATCATAATCGAAAGGTTTAGTCCTCACCTGCATACATTAAAACCATTACTCACATCGGCTTTCAGTGCATCAAAAATAGAAATTGATGTAAGTGGAGTGCCGTTTATGGGTATAGAAGTGGGCTTTATTGGCGAGAAGGTGGGTGTATTAGGTGGCAATACCTTGATTGCGAGTTATCCAAATCAAAGCTTCGCTGGTGCAGTAGATCTAAATAGAATCGTGGGAAACACAATATTGATGGACCCCAGAAAGGCACCGGAGATCAGGGAATTGACCGATGCAGCTCAAAAAGAGATAGCGGAGGCTATACAGGAACTAGAGGCGGGGACATGCAAGACCTTCGATAACATCGATGAGCTTTTCGAGGATCTGGAAAGCGAGTAGATTTTGTTATGTCATATAAGGCTCAAAGGTCAGATAAGTTCAAAAAAATGTTTAAAGATCTGACCAAAAAAGATCCTCCTTTGGCAAAAAGGCTAAGAAATAAAATGGAAGATATTTTAGAGCATCCACAAAACGCCGATGCAAAAACTGGCAATTTAAATGGGACATACGGAGTCCATGTTAACCCATATGTGATCATCTATAGGATAGTCGGGGATGTGGTGGAATTTTTGCTAGTTGATCACCACGATAAGATATATAAATAGTCTATCATTTCATCTATACTTCTTTCACTTCACTCTTCGAAGAGTTCTTTGTTGCAACTTCCACAAGAGATTCGGGATGTGTTAGGCTTGC
This sequence comes from Methanotrichaceae archaeon, assembly GCA_041946675.1. Lineage (GTDB taxonomy): Archaea > Halobacteriota > Methanosarcinia > Methanotrichales > Methanotrichaceae > CAWBKV01. Next base: position 4,921 of record JBHGAU010000094.1, read on the forward strand.
ACGATGGCGACTATGTCGGTGCCTTAATCTGGAAGGTAGATGTGGAACCCCACGAGGGGAGACAACGAGTTAAAATTATTTGATTTTTTCAACCTTCAGTGTTTTGAGGAAGTCTATAGTATCGGTGAGGTTCATAGTACTATGTACACAGATGGTAGAATTTGGGAATAAAGATGCATCAATTGCAAAAAATTGCGGATCTGAATCTTCTCCTCCTCTTTCATAAATCTGGAAGATCTCATTCCGAGAATTGGTGGTGCCAATAAAAACATACTCTTTCCGTAGATAAACCCCGCTTCCATTCACTACGACTGGATTCACAAAACCGTAATATGTCCTGATTGTATCATTATCGATTATATGATTTTTATTCATCTCAAAAGTAAAATTGTATCCATCTACTTGAATTGTTTCTGCTGACCCCAAAGAAATCAGCACCACCAAGATAACCACCAATTTTCCGAGCATAGCCTAAGAGCGCAATTCTAAAAATATAAAGGTTTTCAAATGTCATCAGATATCGAACTTGGCCGAGTCGTCGTCTCAATTGGGGTCGATGACTCCGAACTGGGAAGCGGATTCCGCGATGCGAGAAGCCAGGCTGAAAGATATGCCAGTGATATCGAGGATGCTTTCAGCGATATCCAGCCCACTATAGATGTGAGCGGCATCGAGTCAAGCCTCGATAGCGTCTCCAATTCGGTCAGGACTACTACACAGAGCGCAGCCAGGGAAGCATCCGAGGGCGGGAAGGCCATCGGAGAGGGTCTATTTGGAAGCCTGAAAGAAAGGGCTGGCAGTGCCGTTAGCGGCATAACAAGTGAAGTCAAAGGCTTAGCAGGATCGGTAATAAGCACAGTTACCGGCATGGCAGGCTCGGTTGCAGGAATCATGGAAGGCATGTGGAGCGCCGTCATGGGGCCGATAGGCATAGGCGCCGGTCTGCTATCTGCCGGCGCTGGCCTGAAGTTCTTCGGAGATTTGGAAGAAGGCAGCTATACTTTAGAGAGGCAATCACACCTTACTGGCGCCGCTCTGGACGACATGAACGGCTATCTCAGGGAGACGTCAAAGCAAGGCAGAAATTCAGCAACTGATCTGCAGACTGTAGCTGCCTCCGTTTCAAGCATCTCAAAGAACCCTGATGACATCAAGAGGCTCACCAAGAACGTCGATGATCTGTCTCTGGTGAGCGGGGGAGCTGCAACTGATATAGCTTCGATGGACAAATCAATCAGCAAGCTTTATGGTCTCGACACTTCAGGAATTGAGAAGCTCAATAATTCCACTATCGGTCTCCGAGACTCGTTCGGAAGGCTTGAAACTGACACACTCGGATATGTCGTAGGCTTCAGCCAGTATGCAAAAGTTTTGAATGAGACAGCTCCCAGGACGGCGGCCTTCGGGGCTGTTCTAAATAAGGTTGGCCTGGACTTCAATGAAGTGGGCGGCTCGTTGTATATGGGCACGTCGACCTTCATGAGGTCGATAGATGACCTCTATTCGACTCACAAAGCTAATCCCTATGAAAAGGGAACTGAAAGCTCCAAAGGACCTCTCACTGCCTGTGATATTCCGGCTCACAAAGCTAATCCCTATGAAAAGGGAACTGAAAGTGATGCACTTGCATCTGGCAGCTTGCCTGATGAGATACTCACAAAGCTAATCCCTATGAAAAGGGAACTGAAAGGCTTCGTCTAAAACAGTCGTAAACCAGTGACGGCAGCTCACAAAGCTAATCCCTATGAAAAGGGAATTTAGATTATCTGCAGTATTCCTTAAATCTACAACCCGCAGGGGCCTGGCATTTACCAGGATCCTTCTCATAGGATATCAAGTCCTGTTTCTCGTCTCGTTCCTCAATAAACCATTGGCGCACCTCATCGCTGATTATAAAGAAATCCCTATCAATATGTGGGGTTGGATGGTTCTTGGGGAAGCTTAGGTAAACTGTACTACCGATATTTATCGGCACCTCATATAGGCTTTCATAAACTAAAGCATATCCTGTAGCCGAGAGCCTATGAAAATCTCTTTTAGATCCTGTCTTGAGATCGCAGATAAGCATGCCGCCCATGTTTATAGCATCTGCACTCAGATTGCTGCTCAGGCCCAAGTACTGGCCATCCAACTTATGCTCAACTACAAAAGGCAGAGCGTGGTTGATTAGAGAGTCCTCGCTAAGGTACCTATATTTTCCTAAATAGGCATAAATCGCAGAAACAATTCTGCTTACCTCGAACGTCCAGAGCTTCTTTAAGTTCTCTCCGACCTCTTTAGCACCATCCCCAGAACCTTTGGCAGAAGCCATTTGCTCTTCGGCTTCAAGTATTGCTTCAGGCAATCGCTCCATCAGTACCTGAGCCAGATCGGTACATATGCCCATGCCCTGTGTATAGATCAACCTCTTTGCGGTGGGATAGAGTTCAGCCATGGCATTATGGTATATTCGGCCTGCAATCATTTCCTCACTTGCAGGTGGGCTGATCTTCTGTACATGTCTAAGGAAGACATCGCAGCCAGTTTCACAATATCTATCTGAGATTTCCCAGACAGGTAGCAGGATATCATGGGGCAGTGAAAGCTCAGTCGAATGCCAGTTCCAGCCCCTAAGTTCTTCAGCAATTCCTTTTTCTCGCGCTTTGGGTATGAGCCTCTTCAGAAGGTATTTGCGCTCCTCCTCCGAAAAGAAATACATGGAAGTCCCTCTTATTGGGAGAATACCGTTAAGATAGATAAATTGAGATAGTATGATTGCTGATTCAGGCTGCTGAGAGCCAGTTTTCTCTGTTCATATAAGCGCACATTCACAATATCGCTTATACTCACAGTCTGCGCATCTTCCTGGATTTCTGGTCCCTGATGGCTCTATCTCTTCCTCTACAATTCCACCTATCTCATGAATCATCCTTAGAGTACGCTTACGTATTTCATCTGTGAAATCAATCAATTCTTGTATTGATCTTGTCACGGCTATAATAGACATAGCCCCTACGGACAATAGTCTTGGAACAATCCTCGACTAAGAGCGCATATGCAACAAGCTGGTACTTATGGTTCAAATGCACATTTCCAGCATTTGATATGCCAAACTTGTAGTCCACTGGGATGTATTCTCGTTCAGTTTTTATCAGGTAATCAAGAACACCCTTTAGGCACAGGGTGCTGCTTTCAAGAGCAACATGGAAAAGCTTCTGCTTGATCGAGTTCAGGATATAGAATGTCGCACCTTTTCTGCGGCGCTCCTTGGCGGTGATATCATCATGCTTCTCCTTGCCAGTCTCAAGCTTTTGGTCGGGAGGCTTGGGAACATGCAGCACATGATCGAAGTAGACTATCTTTGGGCAGTAGAGATACTGTTTAACATCGCTGACCGTGATCATGCCTTCAGCACACCTCTACATCCTCATCTTTGATCTCATAAATCTCGACGATGCTCTCTTTCATGGAGAAGCATTTAGCGCATAAGGGATAGAACTGAATGTTACCTTCTTTGTTATGCATCATCTTATCAAGCCTAAGCTTCAACTTCTCACTCATGTTGTGATTCATGAAGCCGTAGAATGTGCCCTTTTGAATTCTTATGCAGCCGTAGCCAAGCAATGTTTTGGCTATTCTGGTTCTCAGGCCATCATCGACTATATCATAGATGATAATAGTATCCACAGATTCATCTTTGGGACTACACTATCCACTACAATGGATCTGAATTCCTCCATCATATCATAAACTAGCTTCTCCTGTCCAGGGCGATCGGCATGTAGGAATCCAGCATAAGTATCAAGTCCCGCATAAAGTGTAGCTGCCCAAGCCTCCTGTTCCAAGACATAGTAGCCGAAATTAAGGAGCAAGTTTATAGGATCTTTAGCGGCAGGATAGTCGCGACCTGGAAAATGCCATTCGTCAGGAATGAGCTTTGACCATGTACGCCAATAAGTATCAGCGCCCAAGCCCTCTACGCCCATTATCCTATCGCGGCAGGACTCAAGATCACCCTTGATCTTGTCTAACTCAGGGATCATTGATTCAATCGTCTCTGCTGCATTCCTAAACCCCTTCCAAAGCTCCGTGCGCTCGCCCTTCCATTTCTTAGCAAAGCTTTTCAGGAGCGATGCCTGGTTCCTAAGCTTCCCATGGATGAAAGACTTTGCAAGGTCAGGGCCGCGATGATCATCATAGGCATGGTATTGCTCACGCCTGGTTTTGACTGTGCCGCCTAGGCTGGCCGGAATTAGGCGTGCCAGGGGTTTGCCGTAGTAGTTCGCAAAGACAATCTC
>JBHGAU010000095.1:0-9157 GCA_041946675.1 Methanotrichaceae archaeon
CAGTTTCAAATCTATGTAGTCCGCTACCTGATGATTTAGTAGGCTTATCCAACACAGCAATTAAAAGCCACAATACTTGAAGTTCCAACAACATCGATCTTATATTCCGGTTAAGCTTATAGCAATATCATTATTGCTATCTAGGTTATCGATATCCGAGGTGAGGTCGGATAATAAGGATTGCATTGACAGGCCGTCCAGGCATCGGAAAGTCTACGCTTGTGCAGAAAATCGCCGCCCTTTACGACGGCAAAGTAGGCGGGGTACTTGCCCGCGATAAGAGGTTTAAAGACAGGCGCATCGGGTTCGAGCTTCTTGATTTGGCCTCTGGAGCTACCGGCATGCTTGCAGACGAGGCGGGCACTGGGCCTCAGCTCGGAAAATACCGCGTCCATCTCGACGACCTGGACAACATAGGCGCGCATGCGGTTGAAAACGCCGTTAACTGCGATCTGATAGTCGTAGATGAGATAGGGCCGATGGAGCTCTCATCGAGAAGATTCATCGCGGCAGTAGAGAGGGCTATAGCCTCGGATAAGAATATGCTCGTTGTTCTTCAGGAATGGTCCCAGCATCCCATAGCCAAGAAGATCAGAAGATCCTTCAAGGTGGTAACTGTCACAAAAGAGAATCGCGATCCTTTAGCTGAGGAGATTGCAGGGGAACTTGAAGGAATTCATCCTTAGCCATAAAAATATTATTACAATCTACGTTGAGTTCTTTTCTTTAATCCTCCCGTTAATCAGCCTATCCGATCTCACCAGTGCCTCATGAGTCTCCCCAAAATGCTCTGCAGCCTCCTGCATAGCCTTCTTGAACGCCTCTTGATTTTTTGCATCTGCTATCTCGCACAGACGCATGCATTCGCTCACAAACGTTTGCCTCACTCGGATGGCCTTTGGATTGTTCTGTATAGCTGCATAAAGCTCAGGATTCTGATCAAGGATGCGGCCGACGAAGTCGATCATAATTTCGTAAACGGGAGACATAAATTTCCTTGACTTCTCCACATCAAAATCGAGAGCTTTCAGTGCAGCGCCAATGCTTATGTAGGCAAAATGAGTCAGTGCCTGAACTACTGCCATGATCTCATCATGCTCATCAGGGGTCAGAAGCTCGATCCTTGCACCATCGGATTCAAACAGATCTCTCATCACCGGAAGCCATTTCTTACTTTTTCGTGGAGCAGGGGTGAAGATTATCGTCTGGCCTTTCAAAGCCGGCATTGTAGGCCCGAACATGGGATGAGATCCCAGAACCTCCACCCCTTTCGGCGCATATCTTTTCATAGCTTCGACAGCTTCCGATTTTAGCGAGGCCACATCCATCAGCAAGCTGCCGGGGTGCATTTTCGGCGCGACCTGTCCAGCGATTTCGGCAGTCTTCTCTATGGGCACGCTGAGAAGAACAATATCGCTTTCCTCGACCTCCTTCATCATATCATGAGCAAAGCGCACGCCGAGCCTTGCTGCCACATCCGTCTTCCCGCTCGGCCCCCAGACGGCGACATCAAAGCCTTTTTCCCTAAAGTAGCGGGCGAACCATGAACCGGTATCGCCCGTACCTCCCAATATCAGAATCTTTGTCATTTCAGCTCCCTGTCATTTCAGCTCCCTGTCATTTCAGCTCCCTGTCATTTCAGCTCCCTTGCCCTCTTCGCGAGTCCCTCTCTAACCGCCCTTTCCATTATATCTACCGGCGCCTTAAGCCCTGTCCAGATCTCCAGCGCCTTTGCACCCTGGTAAACAAGCATCATCACGCCGTCTATGGCTAGCGCTCCTGAATCGGCGGCATCTTTCAGAAGCTCAGTCTGCCTGTTATAGACTATATCGAAGACAACCTGCCCTTTATGCAGCAGCTTTCCATCGATCAGTTTGTGATCTCCTTCCTTCATGCCTACGGGTGTTGCATTAATGATCACATCGGCCTCCGGCACGAGACTTTCAAGCGAATCGAGTCCATACCCAGCACCGCCTACACGATCTGCCAGCTCGACTGCTCGTTCCGGGCTTCTGTTTATTATCGTAATAATTGCCCCGCTTCCTGCGAGTGTATAGGCTATCGCCTTCGCAGCCCCGCCTGCGCCTATTATTGTCACCGCTTTTCCTTTTGTCCTGATTCCCGCATATTCAAGAGCCAGAAGCGCACCCATGCCATCTGTATTATAGCCCCTGATTTCTTTATCGAATGCGACAGTATTAACTGCGCCGATGAATAGCGCAAGCTCGTCAGGCTGAACAATCTCTAGAGCCGTTTCCTTTAGAGGTATCGTTAAGTTCAGGCCTCCAAAGCCCATCGCCTGTGCGCCTATTATCGCTTCCCTCAGCCGTCCTTTCGAGACCTGGAATGCGTGATAGCATGCATCGAGGTTGAGCGCACGGAAAGCTGCATTCTGCATTGCAGGCGAGAGGCTGTGCCCGATGGGATCTCCAAAGATCCCATATATCTTCATGAAAGGCCAGATGTGTTTCCATACTAAATAATTTTCAGGACCCACCAGAAGGCGATCCCGGCTATAGCACCGAATAGAGTCGCAAAAAGGTTTACGCCATTGTTACTCAGGATGCCGCGCCTCTGGAGGGTGGCGCCGAGCAAGCTATCGAAGTTAGTGCCGAGGAAACCGCCGACCATGCCTGCAACAATGCCCATTGGACCAGCCATGCCCGTGCCCGTCGCGAGGAGACCAATAATGGTGGCCCCTGCTATTGCGGCAGCCTCGCCCAAAGGCGTGACTCCACCATCTACTCCCGGATCAGTGACTTTGAGGTTTGTAATCATCCTTGGCTTTGACTTGCTCGTCTCGCCGATCTCGCTTGCAAGAGTATCGCCATTCGCTGTGGCGACTGAGGCTATAAAGGCATAGATGAAGAACTCTTTTCCATAAACTCCATAGCAAACGGCCATAGCCAGAGGCACAAGGCTGTTGCTGTATACGTTCTTGTACCCGCGCCTTCCTCCTTTGGCTTGGGCTATGCCTAGCTTCTTTTTATATGCATATCCGTAACGCGTAAAGCCTCCACCCAAAAGATAGAACGCGAGCAGAAGCAAGAACCAGGGCAGTCCTGCAAAGAGTATCACCAGCAGGCAAATTATCGTCTCACTGAGAACGGCATCGGAATCCGCTGCCTTTGCCCAGTATGCTCCGATCCCAAGGACGAGCGCGAAAATACAGATGATGAGAATATTCTCGAGTTCAGGCAGCGGATAATCGAAGCTGAATAGCCACATAACCATGCATGTGCCGAAAGGCACTGTAAAATCGCGCTCCCTGGAAACATTATGCAAGAAGGCACCGCTTAAGCCTCCCAGTATTGTAAGAAACAGAATTCGCTCAGGAGATAAACTCCCTGATGAGATCATGGCGGCAAGTGGATAGCCCAACCCGATAGTGATCATCAGATAAATTATGCTACCTGCGAGAGTGTCGAACCTCTTGAAAGCGAGCAGTGCAAAAGTGGCTGCAATGAAGGATATCGCAATAACATAAAGGGGCAGGTTGATATGGGTTATGCCCAGCACCGGCCTCAGAACCAATAATGCAGCGAGAGATGCTGAAAGCATTCTTGATTCTCGATCCCAAAGAAAGATGATTGCCAGAGGGATAGCTGTATATGATCCCGAGTAGGGAAGGAGCAGCACCATCAGCCCGATTGCGAGCCTGGCAATATCCTCTTGCCGCATGATTACCACACTTGTGCCATCGCAAAAATACTTTGCCTTGGAGTACGTTCTCGGATGCTAAGGAATGATACGAATCCATCAGCTCAGCTATCTGTATGAGCAGCTTCTGGAGTTCCGCATATCAAGGTATAATCTGCCGTCATGTGTGGCTATAGTGCTTAGCTCTGGCGACCTCGATGAAACTGGTTTAAAGCTGCTGAGAGATTTAATTGATTGGAGCATCTCAATTAATCTGAAGTCCCTGGCCATTTACATAAACGAACATACACAGGAAACTTACAGGATGTTGGTATCAGAGCTATCCGATATGCCTGCGGAGATACTCCTTCATACAAGCACGGGCATTGAACGTCTCGGCAAGGTCGGAAAAATTAAAGTTGAGATCTCGCTCGGCTATGGCGGCAAGAAAGAAGTTACGGAGGCCATCAAGAGGCTTCTCGAGGATGTTGAAGCAGGTCGCATAAAGCCTGATGAGATCGATGAAAGCACAATCGAGGCCAACCTCAGGTTCCGGCAGAAACCGGATTTGGTGATCAGGGCGGGAGGCAGACAGCTGAGCGATTTCATGATCTGGCAGTCAGTATATTCAGAGCTATACTTCACAGAAGTGAACTGGCACTCATTCAGCAAAACCGATTTTCTGAGAGCTATCAGAGACTGCCAGAAGAGAGAGCGTCGCTTTGGCAGATGAGGCCCGAGCTAACTATGTTGAGGGAGCCTATCGAGTTTCGGAATTACTTCTACTGGTGCCGGGCTATATCCTTGGAAGATATTATGCTCAGGAATTTGGGAGGTATTGTTTCGGAGATAACAATATCATCATTTACGGTCATCATCTTCACTCCTTCCTTTTGTGCCGCCGCGGCATCCGCCTGAATTATCTTGGGATTGCCTGTCCTGAAAGTGGCGACATGCCAGGCCTTTTCGGATGTCGTGGAGAGGTGGACATACTTCTGTGATGCCGGCTTGAGCCCAATCTCCAGTATTCGATCAGCTTCTTCTTCGCTTGCGCCGTAATACAGCTTGGGAAGTTTGTTCTCAGGATGGTCGAGATCGACATTCACAGAATGCCCATACCTTGCCCTGATCCTGTTATCTTCAATCTCGTATCTATGCTTTGGATCCGATTGCGCCAAAGCTATCACTGTGTCCTTGCCCGCCCAGCGGTGCCTTTTATGGACGATTTCGCCGAAATTCGTAAGATCTACCCAGCCTTTCGAATCCATGATAAGCCCAAGATCTTCCGGGAAATGCCTGAGCGCTCCTGCCACCAATCTTCCAAGCTGCTCAGTCTTTGCCTCATCCAGAACCAACTGGCCTGAAGACCCACACTCGCAATTTTCACCTCTGAAAAACCCGTGCTTAGAGCAACGCCTGATCATCTCTCAACTCCTCCCCTCCTACGGAGGACAGTACAGATAGATATATCTGACCATGTTGAATTGAGAGAGCAAAATCTCAAATACATTTGCCTATGATTAAATGCTATATGCCGAGTCCCGATGAGGCCATGGAAAGAATACGCGAGATGATCAAAGAGATGGGCGATGACGATCTTCTCGTACGATTTGATTCTGCCGTAAAAGATTGCGATGATCGAGATAAAAGAATTAGTAAAACCCTTGATGAGCTTCTCGAAGAGGTAGATGAGCTTCTGCTGCGCATTGATAAAATCGAGGGCATTGATGATATCGAGGACTGTGACGCATCACCAGAAGACAAAACTGAGGAATCAAGCTAATATAGCCAAGGGAGTGAGACCTTTTGGATACTCTGCCGGATATTCAGGCATGCGTTCCTGATTTCCCTATAAATCTTACACGTGTAGGAGTTACAGGTGTTAAAAAGCTCGTAAAGGTCGAGCGCGGAGGCGACGAGCGCCCCATTGTTTTAATATCCAGCTTCGAGGTCTTCGTTGACCTCCCCTCAGATAGAAAAGGTGCCAATCTTTCCAGAAACTTCGAGGTCATTGATGAGGTGCTGGAAGAGGAGATAAATCTTCCAGTTTATGAGATCGAAGAGCTTTGCGGCAAAATTGCAAAACGCCTCCTTGAAAGGCATGAATATGCCACTCGCGCAGAGGTCAAGATGAAAAGCGAGTACATCGTCCGCAGGCAGACGCCGTTTACAAAAGTCACCTGCCAGGAGGTCGTGGATATCTTTGCAGAGGCAACAGCGTTAGCCGGGCCTCCGGTCCATGTGAAGAAGTCTGTGGGAGCTGAGGTTCTTGGAACGACAGCCTGTCCGTGCGCCCAGGAGATCATAAGAGATCAGGTCAGACATGAGCTTGCAAAGTTCGGCATAGAGCCGGAGAACGCTATCCAGATCGCAGATAAAATACCCGTAGCCACCCATAACCAGAGAGGCAGAGGCAGCATATCTATTGAGGTCCATGACAGGCGCTGTGTTTCTATTGACAGGATCATAAGGATAATCGAAGAATCCATGAGTTCGAAGGTTTACGGCCTTTTGAAGCGTCCTGATGAGGCCGTTGTCGTAGCCAGGGCCCACAATAATCCAAAGTTTGTTGAGGATTGCGTTAGGACTATGGCTCAGAGAGTAGTTCAGGCATTTGTGGACCTTCCGGATGATGCAGCTGTTACAATGAAACAGATAAACGAGGAGAGCATTCATCAGCACAATGCGTTCGCAGAGCGAACGGCAACTATGGGAGAGCTGCGGGCTGAGCTCGCAAGCTGCAAATGAGGATAATTGGATGAATGGAATAGAGAAGATCAAAAGCTCTCTAAGGGAGCTGCTCAAAGATAGAGAGATAATAGCCAGATGTGAGCTTCTAAACAGAATATATGATTTCGTCAGGAATGCGAAGCTTACCCCGGAAGAAAAGGATGAACTTCAGAGGATAGTTGGCAAAGAGATAGCTCCAGGAATCTTCGCAAGCATGATGAGCGATTCTCCAATCTTCTTTGATCTGCCGCGGCTTGATACTTATACTCAGATGAACGGCAGGATCTTTCATTTCCTTCATACGCAGAGCTACAGCAAGCAGGACTTCGATAATGCCTGCCGAAAATTCTTGTTATCATTGCCTGAGCTTAGATCCATTTTGCGCCGGAACCTCTTTGACCTTCTTGCCGATTTCATGGATGGAGCCGATTATAAGCTCATTGAACGCTCGCCATCCGGGATCAAATTCGAGGCTGGAGATCGAAAGATCAATGCCTTCATATTTACAAGCATAAAATCTGTGGACCTGAGGAAATGTAAATCTGATGCCGGGGATGATTGTGTTATTCTAGTCCCGAGCTCCGAAAGCTTGGAGCCTTTTGTGAAGTTCTACAGGGAGCAAAGCAATGATGTTGAGGCTTCAAAAATTCAGATCTGGATCGCGAATATGGAGCAGGGAACAATAGATCCTTTCATCGGCTATACCACTGATATGGATATTTATAAGCAATTTAAAAATCCCCGCCTGGCAGAGATGGTCAGATCTCACTGGAAGAGGTAAATTATAAATATTTTGATGCGAAAATGGCCCCTATCTTGGGATTATTTTCATTTTATTGTGCGGCATTAAGTTAAGGATATTTCTTTATGGCGCATGCTTGCTTGTTTATTGCTCAGGAGGAATACAGGACAAGTTTATTATTACTAGATTTAAAAATATTTATGCATCGTCTTAAACTTAAGCAAATGTTAAATAGATAGAATGCTTCCTACATTATCAATTACATAGCATTCAATAAGGAGTGGGGTAATATGAGAAATAACGCTTCTATAGTGATTGCTCTTTTAGTTCTCACTAATATTGCCTTTGGTGCAGTGGGAGATGTGGGAGTATCTGATGGGTCTAAGACTGTCCAGCCTGGGATCAGCTATGCTGCAGGTATGGCCAGCGGCAGTGTAGTGCCCTCAACCGGTTTTCAGATATCCAGCTACCAATCGCCGGGGTATCCGTCTCAGGGTGGAACATCGGGTGGATCTGCACAGACATCATCCTACCAGGCAAATCTCGGCTCGAATTACGGATCTAAAGATGGATCCAGTGGATCCAACCCGCCGCAGACTGCAGGACCATATCAGGAGCGGTTATCTGCAGACGATCTAAAGTTTAACCAACCTCAAGCAGAGAGCTTCCAGCCTGATAGTAACCTAAACTTTATAACGGCTTCTCCTCCAGGCGGGGTTTATATGGAGGCATACGAGCCCGGTCAGGGGCAAGGCAACTGGTATTATCCGGGCTCCGTTAACTCAAGGAATTTGTTCTATGTCCAGACTTCTTCCGGCCTCAAAACAACTGCGGGTTGCAGCTTCGGAGGATATCTGCCTCTCTGGTCCGATATAAACTCTGCAGGAAACTTCTATGTCTACGAGTGGTATCCAGGCCAGTGGACGCCGTCGGTAAGATGGTGGGGCTGGACCTGGCAGGGCTTCAAGAAGGGCTGGTTTACAGGTGATGTGTCGGGCTGGCATATTCTATGCTATAATTGCCGCGATTGGTCCAACTATATCTATATTTATGTGTGGCCGAACGGCGGATCATCATCTGTATCCGGTTTCAGTGTGGCAAGTCCAGTTGTAACTTCAGGTATAACTCAGGCATCGCTTCCATCTGGGGCGCCGACTCCTCCGGATCCCAACTCTGAGAACCTGATACTCCCGAATTTTAACTTGCTGCAGCCCAGCACAGGCGGATCAACTCAGAATCCGGGACAAAGCAGCCCTGTTCAGAACGGGGCTGTGCCTCAAACCAATGTCAATTATCCAACTCAAGCTGTCTATCCTCTCCAGGGCACAAATAGCTTCCAGAGTATAAGCTTCCAGAGTATATCGCCTATGCAGAGCAGCTATCCAGGAGGCAGCTCTTCAGGATGCACCGACTGCTCTGACAAGACCGGTTATATTGGAGCTTATACCGGCAGCTATGGCGCATATGCAGGGCCTTCCGGTTCCGCCGGTATGACATATCAGGCAGTTTATCCTAAGCCAACTGCCTATAGATGGAATCAATATTATGTCCAGATATACCCGGGCCAGATCAGCACTGTAGCAGGCGTAAGATATGGAGAATGGCTGCCCCTTCTCTCAAAGGTCGGCAGTTCAGGAATCTATTGGTCGTATGAATGGGCTCAATGCGGCAGCCCTACGGGTTACTACTGCTACCCGGAAGTCAAGTGCTTCAACTACAAGAGCACTGGGTGGTATCAGACCTGGTTCAGAGGAAATCTGCCGGGCTGGCATATTCTCAGCTACTATAGCAACGACTGGTCGAACTATGTCTACATCTATGTATGGCCGTCTTGATGACGGCCATTGAGCATGATTGTCCAGGATAGCTCAAGACACATCCGATGAGCATGGTTGCTGTTGCAGATGGAAAACATTATAACAAGAAGCATTATAACAATCATGCCGATCAATTTAAATACAGTGAGCTTGATTGGATTTCGGATTAATATCTTCCTGGAGGATGTTTATTGGCTAGAAGATCGCAAAGAAAAGCTGAAAGCAGAAA
>JBHGAU010000096.1:0-8841 GCA_041946675.1 Methanotrichaceae archaeon
GGAAAGTACGATGAGGCCATTAAGGCTTATGATAAAGCCGTAGAGATCAACCCACAATTGGTAGAAGTCTGGAGCAATAAAGGGCTTGCTTTCAGCCTGCAGGGCAAATATGATGAGGCCTTAAAGGCTTTTGACAGGGCTATCGAGCTGAATCCACAATTTGCATCTAGCTGGAACAACAAAGGCATTGCTCTTGAGTTGCTCGGACGAACTAATGAGGCAAATACGGCCTTCGCCAAGGCAAGGGAACTGGGATATACTGGCTGATCTTAGCTCTTCATTTATAAATGCTGTATTAGTTTAAGTGGGAATGAGGCATTATGGAATGATCATGAAGTTAAAAGCTTCTAGGCTCCACAGTGTGGTACTTGAGATGAAAAACTTTTTATGTTCTGAGATAGAGTTGTGCCGTTAGATGAGATGGCTCAAGATAATAACTGCCTGAAATGGCCCTCAAAGATATTATTTTCTGTATTAATTATTTTTATGATATCGAGATCGGCACCAGCTGCCACAATCACAGTGGGCCCTGGCGAAAACATCCAAGCTGCCATCGATAAGGCAAGCCCTGGGGATATCATCGAGGTAAAGAGCGGGAATTATAAGGAATGCATTGAAATCACTAAATCACTCACCCTAATCGGTATCGATTCAGGAGAGGGAATACCGGTAATCGATGGCAGATTTGTTGATAGTACAGTGCATCTGGCAGCAGATCGGTGTCAACTTATGGGATTCAAGCTTTTGAACTCGCAGGGTCATGGTGTCAGCGTAAATTCCAACTTCTGCAGCATTACCAATAATACTATTGAGGCTTGCTCAGCTGGCATTTTCCTAAGAGAAGCAAACAGCAATGTGATATCCCATAACGATGCCAGAATTAGCTGCCAGGGATTGATAAGCCTACTCCGAGGTGATGCAGTACAGCTAATGGATTCGAATAATAATATTATTAAAGGCAACAACGCGACGGGCGCATTTATAGGTATATATCTTTTCCATTCCCATAACAACACCGTTGTGGAAAACCATGCCCAAGGTAATGATCATGGTATCTCCCTTTTAGGCTCTGGCGGAAATACAGTTAGGGGAAACAATCCCATCAATAATGCGCAAGACGGAATAGGTTTTCTTGATGACTGCGTCAATAATATCATTTCGGAGAACACGGCCACGGGCAACGCTATTGGGATTCTCCTACAGGATTCAAGTAATAATATAGTTTATCTCAACGATTTTATAAACAACGAACAAAATGCTAAATCTACCAGGTCACAGAACAGATGGCATTCTCCTGAGCCCATGAACTATTCATCCAGAGACAAGAGCATTACGAGCTACCTGGGCAACTACTGGTCCGATTATAACGGTAGTGACTCCGATGGAAATGGAATCGGAGATGATCCTTATAAGTTTAATGGTGACCAAGATGATCATCCTCTGATGAAGAGAGGGATTGATTTTCTCAAGGCCTAGACACATAACTGAGGTATGAACGATGAGCAGAGCGTACGCGAAGCTGTTATGCCCCTGCATATTCTTTCTTATTTCATTCCAGGCAATTGACCCGCTGACTGCTTTGGGAAAAGGTGCGATTATAACTGTAGATCCTGGTGAGAGCATTCAAGCTGCTATTGATAAAGCTAGCTCTGGAGATATCATTGAAGTCAGAAGCGGTACCTACAGAGAAAATTTAGACATAAATAAGCGTTTAACTCTTCAAGGCATAGATAGCGGCAATGGAAAACCAGCTATTTCTTATGGGAGCGATAATAACGAGGATTTGATCACATTGAGCGCCGATGGATGTATCGTGCGTGGACTGATGATTAATAGCTCAGAAAATAACGCTATTACTATATTATCTGACTCTAACAGTGTGAGTGATAACCTTATTACTGGAAATAGTTGCTGTATTTATCTTAATAGAACCTCATTTGATAATATAACTAATAATGTTATCAATATTAACGGCGCTCGGCATCGTGGCATCTTACTCACACATTCTTCCAATAATTCAATAAAAAATAATACTATTTGTTTTAATGGATTGCTAGCTAGTGGAATCGATTTAGCTTCTTCTTTAAATAATGCTATCGTCGAAAACAAGATTAACGGCAATGGTTGGCTAGGCGATTCTGGCATTTCTGTTCGTTATTCTAATTCTAATTTTATCAATCACAATGTAATCAAAACCATTGGCCTTTGGGGTAGCTGTATTTATATTAAAGCTTCCGCCAACAATAAGATACTTAATAACGACCTCGAACACGGTGACATTTCCGGCAGTGGGATAACTCTATTCGGAGCCGATGACAATTATATTATGCATAATAAGGCTAAGTGTAAAGGCCAATTGAATTGCGCAGGCATATTTCTTCGGCATTCCGATAACAATCATATTATGGATAATGAAGTTAATAGTACTGGCGTATTTGGGAGCGGCATTAGTTTGATCTATTCCGATAACAACGAGGTAGAACGCAACGAAGCCAGCAAGAATACATATGGCATATATTTATACAGCGCGGATAAAAATTCGATTAACGCAAACATAGGCAGGCTTAATAGAGATGCCGATATTTACCTCGATTTTTATTCGCCTCGAACTACTATGAAAAATAATCAAGCCAATATTGTGGTTGTTCTTCCTCATGATAATATTATAAAAGATAATACTGGCTCTTTAAAGGAACTCTACAACGACCCCATGCCCGATGATCTGCCGGTTTTTACTATTACGGATATCGCAGACTTAGTTATACTTATCTTACAAATATTTATGAACTAATTGATAATCCAGGTGAATAGATGGTGCTATGTCTTCGACTGGCCACAGGGAAAATCCGAAAATACCGGACCAGCTATGCAGGTCGCGGAGAGAATCCCACTTATCATACCAAGTGCGGCATACGCTGGCCTAATCTACCCAAGGAGCATGAGGAATGTAGCCATCTAGACTGTGCTTTGGCAGCGGCGGAACAGGATATCTTTGATAGCCTTCTATTCCTGGTAGTCAGCTTTTTAGCTATAGTTTGGGGTGGATCGAGGATAATAGGGATGGTTTTCGAGGATGGCAAAATCATCCTTCTGGTGGCATTCAGCTCACTGATATTGACCATAATGGCTTATGCGCTTTATCAGGGCAGTAAGCAAAAGAATGAGCTGATTGAGTTCAGAGATAAGTGCACAATTGGAGGGATCAAGGCCGAGCGGACTGGGCTAACAGTGGATTCCGAACCAAAAGGCAATGCCTATAGGTAGTAAAGATTCACGAACAGTAGTTTCTCTTGCCGAACAAGGCAAATACGAAGAGGCCATTAAGGACTTCGATAAAGCTATCGAGCTGGATACTTCATCTGTAGAGGCATGGTATAATAAAGTCCTTGCACTCTATTATCAGAGGAATTACAGCCAGGCCATAGAACGCTATGATGAAGTTCTTGAGCTTGACTCCTCAATTTCAAGCCTGGTATAACAGGGAAATGGCTCTCGGATAGCCAGAGGAAGTACGACGAAGCCATAAAATGTTATGATAAAGCCATCGAGTTAAATCCGTCTGACTCGGATGCATGAAATAATAAAGGAGCTGCCCTTGCCGATCAGGGAAACTGGAAGATGCTACCAAATGCTTTGATAGGGCCATTGAATTGATTCCCTCAAGTCAGAAGCTTGGAATAACAAAGGCAATGCTCTAAATTCCCTCGGCTATGACAAAGAAGCTGAGCCTACCTCTGCCAAGGCCAAGGAGCTGGGATATACAAGCTAACCCAGCTCCATCAAAGGCTTCGGGTTACAGCATGTTTACCGATGATCTCCAGTCGCACAATCTGGCATATAACCTATAGATGCGGTTTTAGATATGATCGTATGCGGAAATGAGATCCTGCACGATTAGGCTAGAAAGCCTTACACAAACTTTTTCATCGGTTGTACTAATAAGCTGTTGAGGAAACAATGCTGAAGATATGGGCGGTTCTTGGTGTTATATTGCTGGCCATAGCATTAATTGCGCCAGCTTTAGGTCAGATGACTGAAAAGGATTGGTTCGATAAAGGCGTTGCTCTTGCCGACCAAAGTAAGTACGACGAAGCCATTAAATGCTATAATAAGGCCATCGGGTTAAATTCATCTGATTCAGATGTTTAGAACAATAAATGAGCTTCTCTCGCAGATCGGAAAGCTAAATGACGCCATCAAGTACTTTGAGAAGGCCATCGAACTGAATCCATTAAATGCAGAAGCCTGGACCAACAAAGGCACTGCTCTAAAGGCGATTGGTCAGAATATAGAAGCAGATGCAGCCTTCGCCAAGGCCAAAGAGCTGGGGTATACAGGCTGATCCTGGCTTCTATGAGTATGTATACTCTGTAAGCCCACTCCTTCATTTTTATGTGTCTTTAAAGCCAGAATAATATTTATAAACATCTTTTAGCTGTTGAATAAAAAAACAAAGGATGACAGCCCGCGGCTCAGGAGATCCTGGCCACCGCTGCCACTTCATCCTCGGGCTTGACGTTCATGATTCGAACACCCTGTGTAGCACGTCCCTGCACACGTATATCGCTTGCAGGCACACGGATCATCACGCCATCCTTAGTGGTGATAAGAAGCTCGTTATCCTCGGAGACTGTTGTCGTGCAACAGACATAGCCCTTCTTGGCATCGATGTTCTTCACGCCCTTTCCGCCACGCCTCTGCAGGGGATACTCATTGAGATCAGTGCGCTTGCCGTATCCCTGGCTCGTGATGGTCAGAAGGGTTGCTTCAGGATTTATCACATCCATGCTGATCAGCTCATCGTCGGAATCGAGGCTGATGGCCTTAACGCCCATTGTGCCGCGGTTGCTTGCACGAACATTGTCCTCGCTGAACCTTATCGCCTTTCCGAGCTTTGTTGCCACGATCAGCTCCTGGCCGCCGTCCGTAAGCCTGGCAGATACAAGGCTGTCGCCTTTGAGATTGATTGCCTTTATGCCGCCCTTCCTCGGGTTGGAAAAAGCCCTTATGGGCATCCTCACAATATTTCCGCTTCTGGTTACGAGCACTATGAAACCGTCTGCATCGAAGCTCTTAACGGGTATCGCTCCAGTAAGGTTTTCGTTTGGCTCCAGATGCAGTAGGTTGACTATTGACTTTCCGCGGGATGCTCTCCCAAGGGATGGGACCTCATAAACCTTGAGCCAATGAGCCTTGCCTTTGTTTGTGAAGAACAGCAGATAATCCTTGGTGGAGGCTGTGAACACGTCCGTCACGAAATCCTCGTTCTTGGTCTCGGCCCCGATAACGCCGCGTCCTCCTCGCTTCTGCATTCTGTATGCCGTTAAGGGCTGCCTCTTGATGTAGCCGCTGCTTGTCATCATTACGGCTACCTCTTCATCCTGAATCAGATCCTCGTTGCTGACCTCGCCTTCAGGCTCGATTATCTCTGTGCGCCGATCGTCTCCATATTTCTGAGCAAGATCCTTCAGCTCGGATTTGATGATATCGAGTATCTCAATGCTGCTTGATAGGATCTCTCTGAGGCGTGCAATAGTTTTCTCAAGCTCCTTTGCTTCGGAGACAATCTTTTCCTGCTCAAGGCCGGTGAGGCGCTGAAGCCTCATATCCAGTATAGCCTTGGCCTGCTCCTCGGATAATCCAAAGGCGTTAATCAGGCCGTCCTTGGCTTCATTCGGAGAGGGAGAAGATCTTATTAGCTTTATTACGGCATCGAGATTTCTAAGAGCAATGAGCAGCCCCGCGAGGATATGTGCGCGCTTCTCAGCCTGATCGAGCTCAAATCTGGTCCTGCGCTCTATCACAATGGAACGGTATTTGATATACTGCTCCAGAGTGTCTTTGAGCGGAAGGCATCTTGGCTGGCCATCTACTAAGACAAGGTTGATTATGCCGTAGGTGACCTGTAGCCCAGTATGCTTATGCAGCTGGTTCAGAACCACTTGCGCATTAAAGCCGTTCTTGATCTCGACAACCATGCGGATGCCATCCCTGTCGGACTCATCCCTCAGATCGGATATGCCCTCGAGTCGTC
Organism: Methanotrichaceae archaeon; assembly: GCA_041946675.1. Classification (GTDB taxonomy): domain Archaea; phylum Halobacteriota; class Methanosarcinia; order Methanotrichales; family Methanotrichaceae; genus CAWBKV01. The sequence continues at coordinate 6,035 of JBHGAU010000096.1, forward strand.
CGGCCTTGATCATCTCAGCCATGTCCTCAATCAGCTTGGCCTTGTTCGTCTGGTAAGGAAGCTCCGTAAAAATTATTTTTGTGCCTTTAGATCCTTCATCGATCTCTGATCTGGCACGGAGCATTATGCTTCCTCTGCCTGTTTGATATGCTGTCTCAATTCCAGCTCGGCCGATGATGTAGCCGCCTGTAGGGAAATCCGGGCCCGGCAAGAAGTCCATCAGGTCGCCGAGCGGCGCATCGGGCTCATCTATCAGATGTATTATGGCTTGAACGAGCTCCTTTAGATTATGCGGCGGAATATTCGTAGCCATTCCGACTGCTATGCCTGTTGAGCCGTTCAGGAGCAGATTGGGCAGCTTGGCAGGCAGCACCGACGGCTCCTTGAGAGAGCCGTCGTAGTTGGGCAGAAAATCAACAGTCTCCTTATCGAGATCCTCAAGCATCTCGCCTGCTATTTTTGAGAGCCTGACCTCGGTGTAACGCATGGCTGCAGCGGGATCACCATCTATGGACCCAAAATTTCCCTGACCATCGATCAGAGGATAGCGCATTGAGAAGTCCTGTGCCATCCTGACCATCGTTTCGTAGATGGCAACATCGCCATGTGGGTGATACTTACCCATAACATCACCCACAATACGAGCGGATTTCTTGTAGGGCTGATCATGGGTCATGCCCTGCTCATACATGCCATAAAGAATGCGTCGATGTACCGGCTTCAGTCCATCTCTTACATCCGGAAGAGCCCTTGCTACGATTACGCTCATGGCATAATCGATAAAGGAAGACTGCATTTCCTCGCTGATATTAACCTGTACTTCAGTCAATTTCGCCTCTAAATATCAAGATTCTTCTAAACATCAAGATTCTTCTAAACGTCAAGATTTTTAACATCCCTTGCATGCGACTCAATGAACTCTCGTCTGGGCTCTACCTGGTCGCCCATAAGAATGGTGAATATCCTGTCAGCCTCGACTGCATCTTCAAGGGCCACCTTTAGAAGGGTCCTGTTCTCAGGATTCATTGTCGTCTCCCATAGCTGTCCGGGATTCATCTCTCCGAGACCCTTGTATCTCTGGATGATAGGCTTGGCCATGGATTTGGTCACCCGATTCAGCTCTGCATCAGAATATGCATAGGAGATCTGCTTTCCTTTCCTGATCTGATAGAGCGGTGGCTGGGCAATATAGACGCAGCCAGCCTCAATCAGCGGCCTCATATATCTGTAGAAGAACGTGAGCAGAAGAGTTCTGATATGAGAGCCGTCAACATCGGCATCTGTCATTATCACGACCTTATGGTATCTCAGCTTTCCGATATCGAAGTCATCGCCAATGCCGGTGCCCATAGCCACGATCATGTTCTTGATCTCGGCGTTCTTCAGGATCTTATCAAGCCTGGCGCGCTCGACATTCAGGATCTTGCCTCTCAAAGGCAATATCGCCTGAAAATGTCTATTTCTTCCCTGCTTTGCCGAGCCTCCGGCAGACTCGCCCTCGACGATATAGATTTCGCACTTGGATGGGTCGTTATCGGAGCAGTCAGCAAGCTTCCCAGGCAGGCCTCCCCCGGATAAGGCATTCTTCCTGCGGGTCAGCTCCTTTGCCTTTCTGGCTGCTTCACGGGCCTTCATCGCTTCGGAAGCTTTGGTGACAATTGCCACTGCGACTTCAGGATTCTCCTCGAAGTATTCGGCGAGTCCCTCGGATACCATCGATTCAATCAAACCACGGATGGAGCTGTTACCGAGTCTCGTCTTAGTCTGGCCCTCGAACTGGGGGTCCGGAAGCCTTACGCTTACGACGGCTACTAATCCTTCCCTGAGATCATCTCCGGAAAGCTTGTCATCGTTCTTAAGGAGCTTATTATTCTTGGCATACTCATTCACAGTCTTTGTGAGTGCAGCCCGAAAGCCCATCAGGTGAGTGCCGCCCTCACGAGTATTGATGTTATTTGCATAAGAGAATATGTTCTCGTTGTAGGAGTTGTTGTACTGCATCGATATATCGACATGGGTTCCATTCTTATCTCTGGAGAAACATATGGGTGGATGCAGTACTTCCTTGTTTTTATTAAGATATTCTACGAATGAAACTATGCCGCCGGCATACTGGAAGGAGTTCTCCTTGCCTGTGCGGTCATCTCTTAAAGTTATCTTTAAGCCGCAATTTAGAAAGGCTAGCTCCCGCAATCGCGCAGATAGCACATCAAAGTTGAAATCTGTATCTTCGAAGATCGTCGAATCGGGCCTGAATGTGACTGTGGTGCCAATGTCGTTTGACGTTCCTTTAATCTCGACATCAGATGCCACATTGCCATGCTCATATCTCTGCCAGTAAACCTTGCCGTCTCTTCTGACAGCGACCTCCAGCCACTCCGAAAGGGCATTCACTACAGAGACGCCCACCCCATGTAGGCCGCCTGATACGTTGTATGATTCATGATCGAACTTGCCGCCTGCATGGAGCATCGTCATCACTATCTCAAGTGCAGGACGATTATATTGAGGGTGAATGTCCACAGGTATTCCGCGGCCATTGTCCCTGATTGAGACGCTGCCGTCTTTGTTGAGTATGACGTTTATCTCGGCGCAATAGCCTGCAAGAGCCTCATCAACGCTGTTATCCACTACCTCGTATACAAGGTGGTGTAGGCCCAAAGTATCAGTGCTGCCGATATACATCGACGGCCTGCGCCTCACAGCCTCGAGGCCTTCAAGCACCTGGATATGGCTCGCATCATAGCTTGTTGCATCGCTCAAAACTGATTAAACCTCCTGAATAATTAGGACCATAATGAAATAAC